>DASTGF010000448.1:0-10386 GCA_035719255.1 Microlunatus sp.
AGCGTCATCGCCGCTGGTGGAAAACGGTTTCGGCCCATGCTGGTCGTGCTGGCCTCCCAGTTCGGTCCCGCTGCGGTCGACGACGACGTGATCAAGGCGGCGGTCGTGGTGGAGCTCACCCACGTCGCGAGCCTGTACCACGACGACGTGATGGACGAGGCCCAGGTGCGCCGCGGCGCTCCGAGTGCCAACGCCCGGTGGGGCAACACGGTCGCGATCCTCGTCGGTGACTTCCTGTTCGCCCGCGCCTCCGATCTGGTGGCCGAGCTCGGCCCCGAGTTCGTCCGGTTGCAGGCGCGGACGTTCTCCCGGCTGGTCCAGGGCCAGATCGCGGAGACCGTGGGGCCGCAGGGCGCCGATCCGCTGGACCACTATCTGGCGGTCGTGGCGGACAAGACCGGTTCCCTGATCGCCACCTCGGCGGTGTTCGGGGCCAAGCTGGCCGGTGCCACTCCGGAGGTCCAGCGCGCTGTGCAGGAGTTCGGCGAGGAGATCGGGGTCGTCTTCCAGCTCAGCGACGACCTGATCGACATCACCAGCGACGACGCCGGCAAGACCCCCGGCACCGATCTGCGCGAGGGCGTGCCGACCCTGCCGACGTTGCTGGCCCGTCGGTCCACCGACCCGGCCGACGCTCGGCTCCGTGAGCTGCTGGACGGTGATCTCAGCTCGGATCACGCGTTGGCGGAGACCCTGGAGTTGTTGCGGGCGCACCGCTCGATCGACGACGCCCGGGCGGAGGTACGGCGCCGCGCCGACCGTGCCCGGGCCCTGCTGGACCCGCTGCCGGGCGGCCCCGCGAAGACCGCACTGGTCGAGCTCTGCGACACCGTGGTGACCCGGACGTCCTGAGCGGCGGCTCAGGCGTCCCGATCGCCGATGTCAGGCGGACGTGTTCTCGATCACGAGACCGTGTCCTCGGTCAGGCGGAGGGGGGCTCGTGTAGCGCGAAGATCATCGGTAGCCGGTCGAGCGACTCATCGACCCGCCGACCCTCTGGGGTCTTGATCAGCGGGGCCATCGAGGCCTGCCAACGCTCGTTGATCTCCAGCTCGTCCATCGCGGCCAGCGCGGCAGCATAGTCCTCGGTCTCGAAGTAGCCGACCACCAGCCCGTCGGTTCGGGCGAAGATCGAGTAGTTGTGCCAGCCGGCGTCCCACAAGGCCTGGCGCATCTCCGGCCAGACCTCGGCGTGCCGGGCTGCGTACTCCTCCAGACATCCGTCGCGCACCTGCAGGGTGAAGCAGACCCGTTCCATGGCTCCAGTCTCGCCTGCGGGTCCGAGGGCCGACGACGGTGGTCGACCGCCCGGGTGACGCTGCGCCGGCACATTCAGCGAGGCGACTTCGTCTTCCCGACATCGGTGGCCCGACGCCGTGTGGAGGAGTACGTCCGGCCGTTCGACGTCGAGCTGGCTGCCGACGACGTGTCTGACTGGCCGGTCACGGGGTGCTGCAGACTCGCGGTCGCGTCCGCCATGGTCGGCCGTCGTCTGGCGCTTGTGGTCGAATCTGCCATGGCCGTTCCCCCGACGTCTCGTATTCGGACTCGAGGATGAAACGGGCCGATCCGCATCGATCGCCGCAGGCACGGCGGTGACGGTCCCCATGGATGCGATCCCCCCTGGTCACCGCCGTTGCCTCCCCCCGAGGCGACGCCGCTGTCAGGTCAAACCTTAGCGGGATGACGTGTCAGTGACATTTCGGCGAACGGGCGATGATCGATGATCTTCGCCACATCCGATCCCGAGGGGGGTCGGCCGGGACCCGGCGCCGGCGGTCACCAGATCTTGACGCGGTCGGCGGCGGCGAGCCACAGCCGGTCGGACTCGCTGACGGCGAAGGCGTCATAGAACTCCGGCACGTTGCGTACGATCTGATTGCAGCGGAACTCCGGCGGCGAGTGCGGATCGGTGGCCAGCCGTTGCCTGACCGTCTCCGGCCGGGTCTTCTGTTGCCAGATCGCTGCCCAGCTGAGGAAGAGCCGCTGGATGTCGGTGTAGCCGTCGAGTTCGTAGCCCGGCTGATCACCACGGGCGATGGTGTACGCCAGGAGTGCGATCGTCAGTCCGCCGAGATCACCGATGTTCTCCCCGATGGTCAGCTCGCCGTTGACCCGCTGCCCGTCGGCGCCGTCGGGAGAAAGCTCGGCGTACTGGTCGATGAGGGCCCGGGTTCGCTGCTCGAAAGCCGCGCGGTCGTCCGCGGTCCACCAGTCACGCAGCCGGCCGTCGCCGTCGCAGGTGGATCCTTGATCGTCGAAGCCGTGGCCGATCTCGTGACCGATCACCGCGCCGATCCCGCCGTAGTTGACGGCGTCGTCGGCGTGCTCGTTGAAGAAGGGCGGCTGCAAGATGGCGGCCGGGAAGACGATCTCGTTCTTCAGCGGGTGGTAGTAGGCGTTGACCGTCTGCGGCGTCATCAACCACTCGTCGCGATCCATCGGTGCGCCGATCTTGGCGACCGAGCGGTTCAGCTCATAGCTCGAGGCACGCAGCACGTTGCCGATCAGGTCGCCGGCGCTGATCTCCAGACTGGAGTAGTCGCGCCACTTGGCGGGATACCCGATGTGCGGGCGGAACTTGGACAGCTTGTCCAAAGCGCTTGTCTTGGTCTCTTCGGTCATCCAGTCCAGCGCGGTGATCGATCGACGGTAGGCCTCGATCAGATTCGCCACCAAGACGTCCATCCGTTCCTTGGCCACGGGGGAGAAGTGACGCTCGACGTACACCTTGCCGACGGCCTCGCCGAGTGCGCCCTCGACCAGCGCCACGCCCCGCTTCCACCGCTCACGGAGCTGGGGCGTGCCGGAGAGCACGGTGCCGTAGAAGCGGAACCGCTCGTCGACGAAGTCATCGGTGAGATAGGACGACAGCGTGCTGATCACTTTCCAGCGGGCCCAGCTCCGCCAGCCGGTCAGCCGATCCTCGGTGAGCAGTTCGGCGGCCTCGGAAAAGAACGACGGCTGCGCCACGACGATCTCCGACACCGCCTGTTCGCCCACCCCTGCGCCGGCCAGGAAGGTCCGGAACCGCAGGCCGGGTGCGGAGTCGTCGAACTCCTGCAGGGAGCGCAGGTTGTACATCAACCGCATGTCGCGGGTCTTCACCTTGTCCCAGTGGTGCGCGGCGATGTCGGTCTCCAGGGCGAAGACCGCATCGGCCTGTTCGTCGGCGTCGCCGATCCCGGCCAGCGCGAATGAGGCCGCGATGTGCTTGCGGTATTCGTCGCGGATCCCCGCGTAGCCCTCGAGTCGGTAGTACTCCTCGTCGGGCAGACCGAGGCCACCCTGCTCGGCGAACATGACGTAGCGAGTCGGGTCGCCCGGGTCGGATTCGGCCCCCAGCCGGACCAGCCCGTCGAGCCCGTCCCGCAGCTGACGACCGAGCACCTGCACCAGCGCATCCACGTCGCCGGCGGCGTCGATGGCGGCGAGCAGGGGTTCCAACGGCGTGGCGCCCAGGGCCGCGATCCGCTCGGTGTCCATGAAGCTCGCATAGAGATCGGCGATCTTCGCGGTTTCGCTGCCCGGCTCGCCGGCCTCGATCGTGGTGATGATGTCGCGAACCGCCGCCTCGGCGTCGTCCCGCAGCTGCATGAACGAGCCGGTGAGGGGCTTGTCGGCCGGGATCTCGGTCTCGGCCAGCCAGCGCCCGTTGACGTACCGGAACAGATCGTCCTGGAGCCGCACGGAGCGATCGAAGGTCGAGAAGTCGAATGCAGGCACGTCAGGGGCTTCGGTCACGCGTCGATGCTACCCACGAGTACGGACACTCGTGTCGGGGTTGGCGAGGCTCACCGCCAGTAGACCCGGTTCGGGTCGTCGAACTGGATCGTCGCGGTCCGGTTGGAGTTGATCTTGACCGTGCAGGTGCCCGAGCCGACGCTGCTGCGGCAGCGGATCGTGCCGTCCAGCTTCAGCCGGAACGTCGTGGCCGCCTCCAGCGTGCTCGCGTCGAAGCGCACCTTCGATGACTTCAACGGATCCGGACCCGATCGCTTCCAGCGCAGCGTCTTGGCATCGACCTTGTAACCGCCGGGATTCACTCCCAGCGGGCAGTTCGACGGATGGAGCTTGCGCTGCTTCATGCAGTTCTCCAGGCTCTTCCGGGCGGTGCTGCGCAGATGGTCGGAGCCGGCGGAGGTGAGCGCCATCGACAGGCCGGTCGCGCTGGACGTCCGGACCACGCCGGCGACGGTCACGGTGTTCTTGCTGAACCTCAGGTACTTCGAGGTGCTGGCGAACGCGTACGCGCCGGGGAACACGTTCACCGTCGTCCGGGTCACCTTGGTCTTGTTCACCGTGACCGGGAGCCGGCCGTACGCGGTGGCCGCACTCAGATCCAGCCAGCTGAAGGTGCGAGCGAGCTTCCACTCGTCCCCGATCTTGGTGACCGGGATGGCCTCCTGGACCGGGGTCGAGCCGATCCGGTAGCTGACGGCGACCGAGCTCGCGGACTGGCTGCCCGGATCAGTCACCTCCACGGCGGTGATCGGCGCGATCCTGTTGGACTCCACCAGCACGGCCGAGGTGAGCAGCGTCTTCTCCGTCGGTGGGTCGACGCTGAGGGCCAACGCGGTGTCGGCGTCACCGGTGCTGAGGGCCTGCAGGTAGCTGCGGACCGCGTCCGCCGCCGTCGCCGCCGGTGCCGGTATGGTCGCCTGGTCGCTGGGCCCGGTGGACCCGCCACCGGTCGACGTGCCCGGATCGGCCTGCTGTGATCGGCTGACGGCCAGCACCGTGCCGACCACGATCAGCACCACGACGAGACCGACGGCTCCGAGGATGATGGCGAGCTTGCCGCCCGAGGACTTCTTCGGGGGCGGCACGGGGGCGCCCTGTGCGTACGGGTTCCAGCTCGGCCCGCCCGGCCCGGTTGCGGGGTAACCGCCCGGTCCGACCGCTCCGCCCGGCCCGCCGGGGATCGGGTTGTATCCGGTCGGGCCGGCCGGTGTGCCCGCCCAGCCGGGGGCGCCCTGCCCCGGATAGTTCTGCCCGGGATAGGGCTGCTGCCCATAGGGCTGCTGCCCATAGGGCTGCTGGGGATCCGGTGATGCGGGTGGCTGACGGTCGCTCACGGGTGGCACCTCACGTGCGTCCCGCGGTTTCTGGTCGGCGGGCGGCGACTCCGCGGGCCGTCACCGTCGTTCACGCCACGGTAGCCCACCAGGGCCAACCAGCGGGCGTTTCAGGATGACCCGGTATCAGGACGAGACGGTCGGATCGGTGACGATGCGGGCGGCGAGGTCGCGCAGTCGCGTGTTGGTGTCTTGGGACTGTTTGGCGAGGCGCCGGAACGCCTCGTCGGCGGTCAGCCCGTGGTGCGCCATCACGATTCCCTTGGCCTGCTCGATCATCGCCCGGGACTGGATCGCTTCCTGCAGCTGGCGCGCCAGCACCTCCGCGTTGTCGACATGGTCGGCGTTGGAGACCGCGAAGGCGGCATAGCTCGCGAAGCGTTCAGCGAAGCGGATCGCGTCGTCGGTGAAGGGTGCCTCGGCGCCGCTGTACAGATTCAACGCCCCGGCGGTGCGGTGCGGCACCAGCAGCGCGACGGCAGCCGTGTGGCGGATGGCGGCCCGCAGCGCGGCCCGGGTGAATTCGGGATACAGCGGGACATCCTCGCGATGGTTGAGCACGATCGTCGCCCCCGTCTCGGCCGCGTCCAAACACGGACCGAAACCCGACTCGTACTGCCGTTCGTCCAGCTGGACCGCCAGTGGTGATGTGAAGACCACCGTCTTGGCGCGACCGCGATCGTCGATGACGGTCACCGACGCCTCGTCGACACCGGGCAGGGCACGTTTGGCCAGCTCGGCGACCTGGTGGAGCGTGTCGGTCAGCGACTGCAGGGCGAGATTGATCCGGGCCAGCTCACGGATGGCGGCGTCCGGCTCGAGGGCCTCAGCGGTGGTCACCGTGCCGAACCGATCTCATCCGCCCTCCTCAGTCCCAAGCGTTCCCGACCGAGCCTATGCCATCCGTCGCGGTCTCCCGGCGGCGTCGCCGGCGGTTGCCGTGGGCCTTGCCGACCCCGTGCAGCGTGAGCACCGTCAAAGCCAGCCAGACGAGTCCGAAGCCGATCCAACGACCCGGCGACATGGCCTCATGGAAGTAGACGACGCCGAGCAGGAATTGCAGGGTCGGGGTGATGTACTGCAGCAGCCCCAGGGTGCTCAACGGGATTCGGGTGGCCGCGGCGGCGAAGAGTAGCAGCGGTATCGCGGTGATCGGGCCGGCGAGCATCAGCAGGGCGGTCTGTGACCAGCCGTCGTGACCGAAGCTGAGGTGACCCTGACTCTGCAGCACGACGAGATAGCCGATGGCAAACGGGGTGAGCAGGCCCGATTCGACGGTCAGCGTCTCGACAGCCCCCGACCGCAGCCGGTTCTTGATCAGACCGTACGTGGCGAAGCTGGCCGCCAGCACCAGCGCGATCCACGGCGGGCGTCCGTAGTCGACCGTGAGCACGACGACCGCTACGGCCGCGATCCCGACGCTGACCCACTGCAACGTGGCCAGCCGCTCCCGCAGCAGCACCACGCCGAGGATGATCGACAGGATCGGGTTGATGTAGTAACCGAGCGCGGCCTCGACGACCTGGCCGGAGTTGACCGCCCAGATGTAGACGCCCCAGTTGAGCGCGATGGTCACCGACGCCGCGGCCAGCAGACCGGTGTTCCGTCGGGTGAGCAGCTGCCGCCACCGGCTCCGGGGTATCAGGACGATGGACAGCAGTACGGCGGTGATCAGCGACCAGATCACCCGGCTGGCCAGGATCTCCAGCGGGCCGGCCGGCTCCAGCAGCGGCCAGTACAGCGGGAACAGACCCCAGATGCCGTACGCGCCGATGCCGAAGAGCGTGCCGCGCCGGAGCTCGTCTCTCGCCTCCGGTGACGTGTCGGTCATCCGCGATGCCCCGCGGACGCAGCACCGGGCACCACCCGGACTATGGCACGAGCCAGGTGTCGCCGCCCGCGATCATCGCCTGCAGGGCCGCGTCGTCGGACTCCCGCTCACCCGCGGCCAGCGCGACCTGCTCGCGAGCCAGGTCGTCGTACGCCGGTGCGTCGACGTCGCGGAAGATGCCGATCGGCGCGCGATGCAGGACTCCGCTGTCGGTGAGCCGCGACAACCCGAACGCGAAGCTCGGGTCGGCGAGGTGGGCATCATGGACGGCCAGGGCGTCCACCCCGACCTCGTCCACCTCGACCACGCTGAACTCACCGGTCGACGGATTCCGGACGACCCCCAGGTGGCCGTCGGTTCCGAACCGGATCGGTTCGCCGTGGCGCAAGGGGATGATCGCGTCCGCGCTGGTGGAGGGATCCTTCACGGCCTGGAACGCGTCGTCGTTGAAGATCGGGCAGTTCTGGTAGATCTCCACGAACGACGTGCCCCGGTGCGCGGCGGCCTGCCGCAACACCTCGGTGAGGTGCTTGCGGTCGGAGTCGATGGTCCGCGCGACGAAGGTCGCCTCGGCGCCCAGTGCCAGCGAGACGGGGTTGAACGGGTTGTCGAGCGAGCCCATGGGGGTGGACTTGGTGACCTTGCCGATCTCGGAGGTGGGGGAGTACTGACCCTTGGTCAGGCCGTAGATCCGGTTGTTGAACAGCAAGATCGTGACGTTGACGTTGCGACGCAGAACGTGGATCAGGTGGTTTCCGCCGATCGACAAGGCGTCGCCGTCACCGGTGATCACGAACACCGCAACGTCCTCGCGCGCCGTCGCTACGCCGGTGGCGATGGCGGTCGCCCGACCGTGGATCGAGTGCATTCCGAAGGAGTCCACGTAGTACGGGAACCGTGACGAGCACCCGATGCCCGAGACGATCACCGTGTTCTCCTTGGCGATGCCAAGCTCCGGCATGAAGCCCTGGAACGCGGCCAGCACGGCGTAATCGCCGCAGCCAGGGCACCAGCGAACCTCTTGATCGCTGGTGAAGTCCTTGCGGGTCAGGGGTTCCAGGGACAACGGGACACCGGCGATGCCGCTCCGCGGCGCGTCGGGCTCGGTCGGGCTCGTCGCCGGGCCACTGCCCTCCTCGAGCGCGGCGCGGGACACTCCGTTCACGGCGGTCACGAGGACGCCACCTCCAGCGAGTCGATCTCGGTCTCCAGGTCGCGAGCCAGCTCGCTGAGCGAGATGGGCAGCCCTCGGACCCGGGAATAGCTGTGCACGTCGACCAGGAACTTGGCCCGCAGCATCATCGCCAGCTGGCCGAGGTTCATCTCCGGGACGATCACCCGGTCGTACGAGCGCAGGATGGCGCCCAGGTTGGCCGGGAAGGGGTTGAGATGCCGAAGGTGGGTGTAGGCCACCTGGCGGCCGGTGTTGCGGACGCGGCGCACCGCGGCGATGATCGGGCCGTACGTCGAGCCCCAGCCGAGCACGAGCACGCGGGCGTGGGAGCCGTCCGGTCCGGCCGGGTCGTCCACCACGAGGTCCGGGATGTCCCGCACGATTCCGTCGATCTTGGCCTGTCGGGTGCGGACCATCTCATCGTGGTTGGCCGGATCGTAGGAGACCGCGCCGGTGTTCTTGGCCTTCTCGATACCGCCGATGCGGTGCTGCAGACCGGCGGTGCCGGGTTTGGCCCAGGGCCGCGCCAGGGTCTCCGGATCGCGGAGGTAAGGCAGGAAGATGTCCTTGCCGGCCTTGTCGACCGCGTTCGTGGAGCTGGCGAACTGGGGGTCGATCGGCGGGATGGACGCGATGTCCGGCACGTGCCACGGTTCTGCACCGTTGGCGATGTAGCCGTCGGACAACACGATCACCGGTGTGCGGTACTTGATCGCGATCCGTACCGCCTCGATGGCGGTCGGGAAGCAGTCGGCCGGGGACTGGGCCGCGAGCACCGGTACCGGTGCCTCGCCGTTGCGGCCGTACATCACCTGGAGCAGGTCGGCCTGCTCGGTCTTGGTCGGCATGCCCGTGCTGGGTCCGGCGCGCTGGATGTCGCAGACGATCAAGGGCAGCTCGGTCATGACCGCGAGGCCGATCGTCTCGGCCTTCAGCGCCACGCCGGGACCGGAGGTCGTGGTGACCCCGAGGTGCCCGGCGAAGCTGGCGCCGAGCGCGGCGCCGACGCCGGCGATCTCGTCCTCGGCCTGGAACGTGGTCACGCCGAACCGCTTGTGCTTGGACAGCTCGTGCAGCACGTCCGAAGCCGGGGTGATCGGGTAGGAGCCCAGGAACAGCGGCAGATCGGCCTTCCGGGCCGCGGTGATCAGCCCGTACGCCAGGGCGAGGTTGCCGGAGATCTGCCGGTACTGGCCGGGCGGCATGGGAGCCGGCGCGACCTCGTAGGTGACGGCGAAGACCTCGGTGGTCTCACCGAAGTTGTAGCCGGTCTTGAACGCGGTGATGTTGGCGTCCCGGATCGCCGGCCGGTTGGCGAACTTGGCACTGAGGAAGTTGATCGTGCCCTCGGTCGGCCGGTGATAGAGCCACGAGAGCAAACCGAGCGCGAACATGTTCTTGGCCCGCGCGGCGTCCTTGCGGGTGAGGCCGAACCCCTTGACCGCCTCGACGGTCATCCCGGTCAGATCCAGCGCGTGCAGCTGGTAGTCCGTCAGGCTGCCATCGGTCAGGGGATCGGCGTCGTAGCCCACCTTGGCCAGGTTGCGCTTGGTGAACTCCGCGGTGTCGACGATGATCAGCCCGCCACGGGGAAGGTCTGCGATGTTGGCCTTGAGCGCGGCCGGGTTCATCGCGACGAGCACGTCGGGCCGGTCGCCCGGGGTCATGATGTCGTAGTTCGCGAAGTGCAACTGGAAGCTGGAGACGCCCGGCAGGGTGCCCTGGGGCGCCCGGATCTCGGCCGGGAAGTTCGGCAGCGTCGAGATGTCGTTGCCGAAGACCGCCGAGTCGGCGGTGAACCGGTCGCCGGTCAGCTGCATTCCGTCGCCGGAGTCTCCCGCGAAGCGGATGACGACGCGGTCGAGAGTCTGCACCTGCTGGGTCAAGGCGTGGCCTTCTTCCTTCCTCGGATCTCCCCGGCCGCCGGTCACGAGGAGCTCGGACCGCGATCCGGGTCCGTCGGCGGGCCCGCGGTCGAGGCCGACCGTCGTCGGGGCCTCGTCCATGATAGGGCGGCCGGCCGGGCGATTATTCCCTGTCCACGCCGCGCCCTATGCCCCCACTGTGTGCCCTGAGCCGTCGAAGGGTGCGGACGCAGGTGTCGGCCCGACCACGGGCGGGCCCGCAGCACCATGGCAGGGTGGCTGGATGAGCCAGAGACCAGAGTCCGAGCCGAACACCGCCTACGACGACCGGGTCGAGGAGCGCGCCCAGTTGCTGCCCGAGGAACAAGCCGCCGGCAGCGACGACCCGGAGGCTCAGGCGGCCGCCATCCTGGCCGAGTCCGACCAGCGGACGTCCGA
>DASTGF010000449.1:0-7125 GCA_035719255.1 Microlunatus sp.
GATCTCAGAGCTCGAGGACGTACGCGGCCCAGGCATCCGGGTGCTCCCGCAGCAGGACCTCGAGCCGGATCAGCCCGGCGGTGGGCAGGCGGCCCGCCACCTGCTCGGCGATGTGCCGAGCCATCACCTCGGTCGTGGTCAGCAGTCCGGTCAGCGCCGGATGCTCGTCGAGATTGCGATAGTTCAGCTCCGCCAGCACCTCGGCGAGGGTGGCTGCGAGTACCCCGATGTCGATCACCGTGCCGTCCTCGCCGAGCTCGGCACGCGTCACCGTCAGCTCCACGACGTACGTGGCGCCATGCAGCTGCTGGGCCGGACCGAAGTTCGGGTGCGGCAGGCTGTGCGCGATCATCACGTGGTCGCGGACGGTCAGACGGAACACCTCACGGCTCCTCGTCGTAGGTGACGACCCGGCAGAGCACCTCCGGATCGGCGGCGATCGCGTCCATCGTCGCAGGTAGCGAGGAGAAGGCCGACCGGCCGGTCAGGAAGTCGTCGAATCCGGGGTCGCGCAGCTGGTCCAGAGCGAGTCGGAGACGGTCCGCCGTCGTCCGCCGGGCCCGCCGGCTCGGCGCCACCGACCCGACCTGGCTGGCCCGCAAGCTCAGCCGGCGGGCATGGAAGGCCGCGCCGAGCGGTACCGCCGGCGTCGTGTCGCCGTACCAGGAGAGCTCGATCAGCTCACCCTCGAAGCCCAGCAGACCGAGACCGGTGGCCAGTCCGGCCTCGCTAGCCGAGCAATGGAACACCACGTCGCAGTCCGCCGCCGCGTCATGGGGCGACACGAACGCGACCGGCGGTCGGGCCAGCCGCGCCCGCGCGGGGTTGACGTCCACGAGCTCCAGGCGCTCCAGCGGGAAGTTGGCGAGCAGGCGGGCCAGCGCCCCGCCGATCATCCCGGCGCCGACCACGGCGATCCGGTCACCGAACTGCGGGGTGGCATCCCAGATCGCGTTGATCGCGGTCTCCACCGCTCCCGCGAGTACCGCACGCTCGGTGGGTACGGCGTCCGGAATGGGGGTGACCGCGGCGGCGGGCACGACGTAACGGTCCTGGTGCGGGTGCAGGCAGAACACGCGCCGACCGGCCAGTTCCGGCGGACCCGCCTCGACGATCCCGACGCTGAGATAGCCGTACGCGACCGGCCAGGGAAAGGTCCCTCGCTGGAACGGTGCGCGCATGACCTCCGCGACCGGCGCCGGCACGGCTCCGCGATGGACCAGCAGTTCGGTGCCGCGGCTGATCCCCGAGACGAGGGTACGGACCAGCACCTCCTCGTCTCCGGGCGTGCGGGCCGGCTCGGTCAGCAGCTCACCCCGGCCGGGACCGGTCGTCCAGTACGTCGTCCAGTGCGTGCCGATCTGCACCACGTGAACCTCCGCCCCCGGGCGTGCCGGGGTCGTCCTCAGAAGAGCAGGGCCTGGCCGGGATCGCTCAACACGGTGGCGACGTCGGACAGGAAGGTCGATCCCTGCTCGCCGTCGACCAGCCGGTGATCGAAGGAGACGCCGAGTGTGGTGACCCAGCGCGGCACGATCCGCTCGTCGTCGCCGGTGCCGACCACCCACGGCCGCCGGGCGATCTGGCCGACGCAGAGGATGCCGGACTCGCCGGGATTGAGGATCGGCGTACCACCGTCGACGCCGAAGACGCCGACGTTGGTGATCGTGAAGGTGCCGCCCGCCATGTCCGCGGGTTGGGTCCGGCCGTCCCGGGCGGTGCTCACCAGCTGGGCGAAGGCGTCTGCGAGACCGCGCAGATCGAGCCGCTGAGCCTGCTTGATGTTGGGCACGAGAAGCCCCCGCGGGGTCGCGGCGGCGATGCCGAGATTGACGTCGTGGTGCAGGACGATCTCCTGCGTGGCGTCGTCCCAGGAGGCGTTGATGCCCGGGGTGCGCTGGATGGCCAGGCACACGGCCTTGGCCACCAGCAGCATCGGCGTGATCTTGACGTCACGGAAGTCCCGACGGGCCTTGAGCCGGTCGATCAGTTCCATGGTCGCGGTCACGTCGCAGGTCACCCACTCGGTGACGTGTGGTGCGGTGAACGCGGAATCGACCATCGCCTTGGCGGTGGCCTTCCGCACCCCCTTGATCGGGATCCGGGTCTCGCCGCCACCGGCTGCGGGCGACACGAGCGGAGCTGCCGCGATCTCCGGCTCGGCCGGTCCGGCGGCGGCCTGCTCCACGTCGTCGCGGGTGATCACCCCGCCGGGCCCGCTGCCGCCCACGGACTCCAGATCGACCCCGAGATCCTTGGCCAGCTTGCGAACGGGGGGTTTGGCGAGCACCGCGGCCCCACCGGTGGGACGGAACGGCTCCACCACTCCCGGGTGTGGCAGCGGACCACCGACCGGCTCGGCCTGGTGGGGCGGCAGCGCTTCGCGGTGGTCGGCTCGGCGCGACACCGGCACATCGACGGCGAACGAGCGCTCGGCGATCTGCGCATGGGCTTCCTCGGTGTTCGGATCCGCCCCCGCCGGGCCCTTACGCGGGCGGCGCTTCGAGGACGTGGCGCGCGGGCCGTACCCGACGAGGTTGGGGACCCGAGCCTCGGACTCGCCGTCGCCGTCGCCCTCGGCCGCGGGTGCGGCCGGCACCATGTCGGCGTTCGCCGGGTTGGTCGGGGCGCTCACCCCGTCGTCCACCCGGATGATCGGCGTGCCGACGTCGACGGTGTCGCCCTCCTTCACCAGCAGCGCCTCGACGGTGCCCTCGAAAGGGATCGGCAGCTCGACGAGCGACTTGCTGGTCTCCACCTCGACCACGATGTCGTTGATCTTGACCTGGTCGCCGACCTTGACGTGCCAGGTGACGATGTCCGCCTCGACCAGACCCTCACCGGGGTCGGGCAGCCGGAACTCCTTGATCGTCATCGATCCTCTTCCTTCCCGTGGGCCGACTCGGTCGCGCCGACTCAGTAGGCCAGTGAGCGGTCCACCGCGTCGAGCACCCGATCCAGATCAGGAAGGTACTCGTCCTCCAGCCGGCTCGGCGGATAGGGCATGTCGAAACCGCTGACCCGCAGCACCGGCGCTTCGAGGGAATAGAAGCACTGTTCGGTGATCCGGGCCGAGATCTCCGCCCCGAGACCGAGATTCATCGGTGCCTCGTGCACGGTGATCAACCGGCCCGTCCGGCGGACCGAGCTGATCACCGGATCGAGGTCGAGCGGGGACAGCGTGCGCAGATCGATCACCTCGAGCTGGCGCCCCTCCTCCGCGGCGGCCTCCGCCGCCTGCAGGCAGGTCCGCACCATCGGCCCGTACGCGACCACGGTCACGTCACCGCCCTCGCGCACCACGCTCGACTGGTGCAGCGGCATCGGCGGCGCGGCCTCGTCGACCTCGGCCTTCTCGTGATAGCGGCGCTTCGGTTCGAGGAAGATGATCGGGTCGTCGGAGGCCACCGCCTGCTGGATCATCCAGTACGCGTCCACCGGGTTGGAGCAGGCGACCACCTTGAGACCGGCGGTGTGAGCGAAGTAGGCCTCCGGCGACTCGCTGTGGTGTTCCACCGCCCCGATGCCGCCGCCGAACGGAATCCTGATCACCACCGGCATGGGCAGCCGGCCGTGCGACCGGTTGTGCATCTTGGCGACCTGGCTGACGATCTGGTCGAAGGCGGGATAGACGAAGCCGTCGAACTGGATCTCGCATACGGGTCGGTAGCCGCGCAGGGCCATGCCCACGGCCGTACCGATGATCCCGGACTCGGCCAGCGGTGAGTCGATCACCCGATGCTCGCCGAAGTCCTTCTGCAGACCCTCGGTGACGCGAAACACCCCGCCCAGCTTGCCGATGTCCTCGCCGGCTAGCACGACCTTGGGGTCCGCCTCGAGGGCACGCCGCAGGCCCGCGTTCAGCGCCTTCGCCATGGTCAGCTTGGTCATCGTCAGCGTCCCTCTCCGGCCGGCTCGTCGAAGCTCGCCAGATAGTCGGCGTACGCCCTCTGCTCCTCGACCAGCAACGGCGTCTTCGTCGCGTACACGTGGTCGAACAGCTCGACCAGGGACGGTGCCGTCAGGGCCAGGCAGCGGGCGCGCAGATCGGCGGCCAGGTCCGCGGCCTCGGCGTCGATCCCGGCGAAGAAGGCATCGTCGGCCCCACCGGTCCGGGTCAGATACGCCCGGACGCGTTCGATCGGGTCCTTGAGCCGCCAGTGCTCGAGCTCGTCGGCGAGCCGATACTTGGAGGGATCGTCGGAGGTCGTGTGGGCGCCCATCCGGTAGGTGTACGCCTCGATGAAGGTCGGTCCGTTGCCGGAGCGGGCCCGCTCGAGGGCCTCGCTGGTCACCGCGTGCATGGCCAGCACGTCGTTGCCGTCGACCCGGATGCCGGGGAAGCCGAAGCCGTCCGCGCGCTTGTAGAGCGGGATCCGGGACTGCAGCGCGATCGGCTCCGAGATCGCCCACTGGTTGTTCTGGCACAAGAAGACGATCGGGGCGTTGTAGGAGGATGCGAACACCATCGCCTCGCTGACATCGCCCTGGCTGGTGGCGCCGTCGCCGAGGTAGCCGATCACCGCGGCATCCCGCTCCGGATCGCCGGTGCCGACCAGGCCGTCCCGTTCGAGCGCCATCGCGTAGCCGACGGCGTGCAGCGCCTGGGCGCCGATGACGATCGTGTAGAGGTGGAACCGGTGGGCCTTGGTGTCCCAGCCACCCAGGTCGGTGCCGCGGAACAGCGCCAGCAGATCGACCGGGTCAACACCCTGGCACCAGGCGACGCCGTGCTCGCGGTAGGTCGGGAACACGAAGTCCTGGGTGCCCAGGGCGCGACCGGACCCGATCTGCGCCGCCTCCTGCCCGAGGCAGGATGCCCACAGCCCGAGCTCGCCTTGGCGCTGCAGGGCGGTGGCCTCGGAATCGACCCGGCGCGTCATCACCATGTCGCGATAGAACGCCTTGATCTGGTCGTCGTCGCCGGCGAAGGCGTAATGCGGGTGATCGACCCGTTCGCCCTCCGGCGTCAGCAGCTGGACGAGGTCCACGTCGGGACCCGGCGGGCCACCGATCATGCCGGGACTCATCGTCGTGCCAGCACCCGTGGTCGGGCCCGTCGCAACCGGTCCGGCGGCCGGGGATCCCGGCCTCGACGCGGTCGACCTCGTGGCTTCGCTCACCTGCATCCTCTCGTCGGTGTTGCGTTATCGCGCATCACGTCTTGCCCGCGACGGGATCGCCGCCGGTGCGGGCTGAGAACCACCAAGCTCCGCGGCCCGGCAGTCGACCGAGGGTGTGGTCAGGAGCGGCGCCGCTTGGGTGCCAACGTACCGCGACCCTCCGGCGCAGCGGAAAAGCAGTTGCATGTCCTAGTTGTTGTGTCCGAAGCTGACCCGAGTCCGGTCAGCTTCGGAGCTGGCCGGGGCCCTCCGTCGGACTGAACAGGTCCGCCCGAGAGTTCGACGGTCCCGAGTGTGAAGGAGGTCGAGAACGTGTCCACCACGGTTCGTGGGTTCTTCGTCGACCCATCCCTTCTGCTCAGGAGCACTCCACCCCATGTCCGGAAGTCCTCTTCCCGAATCCTTCTTCGACTACGTCGAAACCGCTGACCTCCAGCCGCATCAACGCTGGTCCACCTGGGACGAGATCGGCGTTCTCGCCGGTCCCGAGCCCTGGCCGGATTGGCTGATCACCGAAGACGCCGCCATCGATACCGAGCTCGGCATTCTGAAGACCGGCAAGGAAGCCGACGTCTTCCTGGTCGAACGAGCCACTCCCGACGCCTCGGTGGTGCTGGCCGCGAAGCGCTATCGCGGGGCAGACCACCGGCTGTTCCACCGCGACGACTCCTACACCGAGGGCCGCACGGTGCGCCGCAGTCGTGACCGGCGCGCCCTGGCCAAGGGCACAGCGTACGGCCGGACGCTGCAGTCCGGCGAGTGGGCGATGGCCGAGTTCGGCTATCTGAGCCGGTTCTGGTCCGAGGGCCTGCCGGTGCCCTACCCGGTCCAGCTGGACGGCACCGAGCTGCTGCTCGAGTTGATCACCACGACCCAGGGCGCCACCGCGCCGCGGCTCGCCCAGTGCCGGCCCGACCCGCCGACGCTCACGACCTATTGGGAGCAGCTGGTCGACGCCATGCGGCTGATGGCGCGGATGGGGCTCACCCACGGCGACCTGTCGGCGTACAACGTGCTGGCCACCGGGGAACGGGTGGTCATGATCGATCTACCGCAGGCGGTCGATCTGATCGCGAACCCCAACGGGATGGACTTCCTGGCCCGGGACTGCCGCAACGTGTGCAGCTGGTTCGCCGCCCGGGGACTCGATGTGGACGCCGAGGAGCTGCTCGCCGAGCTGGCCGCGTACGCCTACTGATCGCCTCCCCCGCGTCCGGAGCCCAGCGGGGTCACGAGCCGCGCTTGCGGGCACGGTACGCGGCCACGTTGGTCCGGTTGCCGCAGTTGCCGCTGTCGCAGTAGCGCTTCGAGCGGTTCTTGGACAGGTCGACCAAGACGTCGTCGCAGTCGGCGGCCGCGCAGTGCCGGAGCCGGTCGAGTTCGTCTTCGCGGACCAGGTCGAGGAAGCCCATCGCCGCCTCGGCCCCGATGCGGCGGGCGAGCGGGGCGTCGTCACGGGTCAGGTGCAGGTGCCAGTCGAAGGCGTCGTGCTTGGTCAGATACGGACGCGCGTCGGTCTCGGCGAGCAGGTCGTTGACATAACGAGCGGCCTCCTCGCGGTCGGTGATCTGCCAAAAGTCACGCAGGTGTTCCCGCAGCACACGGACCGAGGCCAGCTCCTCAGCGCTGCCCAGGACAGTCCCGCCCCAGCCGGCGGCCGCCAGATACGTCCGCAGTCCGGTCACTGTGTCCAGCTGGTCGACTCCGGAGCTGCGGGTGTTCAGCAGAGCGGCGGTGCTGCTGAGGAAGAGCTCGGTGTCATGGGCAAAAACCATGTTGACTCCTGTCACCCCGGTCGGCTAGCGTCACGAGTGTACCCAAGTTTTGCTCCTGACCGAGGTGTGTGCCCCCATGACCGACAGCGACACCGCGCGCGACCTGCCCGCCGGTGACTTCCGGGTGGCCCGGCGCGATCCCGGCCGTCGCGGCTCCACCCGGACCGGGTTGTTGATCGCCCTCGCATCGGCCGCCTCATTCGCCTTGTCGGGGTCGTTGGGCACGG
>DASTGF010000450.1:0-2386 GCA_035719255.1 Microlunatus sp.
GTTCCCGCCGGCGGCCAGCGCGGTGGCCGCCGCCGACGTGGCGGTGACCACCGGTGCGGTCGCCGTTGGCGGCGGCTGTTCCGCCGGTACGACCTGGACCTGAAGGTTGTAGAGGAACCCGACCGACTCCTCCTTCAGCGAGTCGAGCATGGCGGCGAACATGTCGAACCCCTCGCGCTGGTACTCGACCAGCGGGTCCCGCTGCGCCATCGCCCGCAGGCCGATGCCCTCCTTGAGGTAGTCCATCTCGTACAGGTGCTCACGCCACTTGCGATCGAGCACCGACAGGATGACGCGGCGCTCCAGCTCGCGGGTGATCGGCGGGGTGAGCGCCTCCTCCCGCTTGGCCCAGGCGGCCCGGGCGTCCGCGAGGATGGCCTCCCGCAGCGAGTCCTTGGTCAGATCGCCGTGTTCCTTGGCGATCGACTCGGGGGTGACCGAGATCGGGTAGAGGGTCTTCAACGCACCCCACAGGGTGTCGGTGTCCCAGTCCTCCGCATAGCCCTGGCTCGTCGCGCCGTCCACGTAGGCGGTGATCACGTCGGTGATCATGTGCTGCACCTGCTCGTGCAGATCCTCGCCGTCCAGCACGCGGCGCCGCTCGTCGTAGATGACGGTGCGCTGCTTGTTCATCACCTCGTCGTACTTGAGCACGTTCTTGCGGATCTCGAAGTTCTGCTGCTCGACCTGGGTCTGGGCGCTCTTGATCGCCTTGGACACGAAGTTGTGCTCGATCGGCACGTCGTCGGGCATCCGCAGCCGGGTCATCAACGCCTCGACGGTGCCGCCGCCGACCCGCCGCATCAGGTCGTCGCCCAGCGAGAGGTAGAAGCGCGACTCGCCCGGGTCGCCCTGCCGGCCCGACCGGCCGCGCAGCTGGTTGTCGATCCGCCGGGACTCGTGCCGCTCGGTGCCCAGGACGTACAGGCCACCGGCCTCCCGCACCTTCTCGGCCTCGGCCTTGGTCCGCTTGGTGGCCTCCTCGACCGCGTCGGCCCACGCGGCCTCGTACTCCTCCGGCGTCTCGGTCGGGCTCAGCCCCCTGGCCCGCAGGTCCAGGTCCGCGGTGAAGTCGACGTTGCCGCCGAGGACGATGTCGGTGCCGCGGCCGGCCATGTTGGTGGCCACGGTGACCGCGCCCGACCGGCCGGCCTGCGCGATGATCGCCGCCTCCCGGGCATGGTTCTTGGCGTTGAGCACCTCGTGCGGGATGCCGGCCCGCAGCAGCAACTTGCTCAGCAGTTCGGACTTCTCCACCGACGCCGTGCCGACCAGCACCGGCTGCCCGTTCTCGTGCCGCTCGGCGATGTCCTCGACGACCGCGTCGAACTTGGCCAGTTCGGTCTTGTAGATGACGTCGGCCTCGTCGAGCCGCTGCACCGGCTTGTTCGGCGGGATGGGCACCACGCCCAGCTTGTAGGTCTGGTGCAGCTCGGCCGCCTCGGTCTGCGCGGTGCCGGTCATCCCGGCCAGCTTCTCGTAGAGCCGGAAGTAGTTCTGCAGGGTGATGGTGGCCAGCGTCTGGTTCTCGGCCTTGATCTCGACGCGTTCCTTGGCCTCGATCGCCTGGTGCATGCCCTCGTTGTAGCGGCGGCCGTGCAGCACGCGACCGGTGAACTCGTCGACGATCAGCACCTCGCCGTTCACCACGATGTAGTCGCGGTCCTTCTTGTACAGCTCCTTGGCCTTGAGCGCGTTGTTCAGGAACCCGACCAGCGGGGTGTTCACCGATTCGTACAGGTTCTCGATGCCCAGCGCCTGCTCGACCTTGGCCACACCCTCCTCGGTGACGCCGACCGTGCGCTTGGACTCGTCGACCTCGTAGTCGCCACCGATCCCGCCCTCGCCGCCCCGGCGCAGCCGAGGGGTGAGCCGGGCGAATTCGGTGTACCACTTGGACGACTGGTCGGCCGGACCGGAGATGATCAGCGGGGTGCGGGCCTCGTCGATCAGGATGGAGTCGACCTCGTCGACGACCGCGAAGTGATGGCCGCGCTGTACCAGGTCGTTCTTGGACCAGGCCATGTTGTCGCGCAGGTAATCGAACCCGAATTCGTTGTTGGTGCCGTAGGTGATGTCGGCGGAGTAGGCGGCCCGCCGGACGTCCGGCGTCTGCTGGGCCAGGATGACGCCGACCTCCAGACCGAGGAACCGGTGCACGCGACCCATCCACTCCGAGTCACGTTTGGCCAGGTAGTCGTTGGTGGTGACGACATGGACGCCATTGCCCTCGAGGGCATTGAGATAGACCGGCAGGGTGGACACCAGGGTCTTGCCCTCGCCGGTCTTCATCTCGGCGATGTTGCCGAGGTGCAGCGCCGCGCCGCCCATCAGCTGCACCTTGTAGTGGAACTGTCCGAGCGTGCGGCGTGCGGCCTCGCGCACC
>DASTGF010000451.1:0-2102 GCA_035719255.1 Microlunatus sp.
GTGGTCGATCTGCCGGCGATCGACCCGACGATCGACCCGAGAGACCGACTCGAGGGAATTGACCTGGTGGGCACGGCCGTCGATGGCGGTGTCACCAAGGCATTGTGTCGGGTAGGTGCCGCGACGACGAACGACCAGTTCCGGACCTGGTGCCTGTCCGATCAGGGCGGCCGCTGGCAATGGACGATCCCGGTCAACACGATCATCGTGGAGATCACGTTCGGCGGGAGCAACGCGACGATCTGCCACGGGGCGGGCAGCCGGCACCGCACTCTCAATGACCTTGTCACCTCCATCGAGTTTGTGAATGCTCGTGGCGAGGTACAGGTGGTCGACGACCCTGGCCAGCTGGCTGCCGCCGCCGGCTGCTTCGGTCTTCTCGGTGTCGTCACCGCGGTCACGTTCATGCTGGAACCGATGAGCTACGCGGTCCTGGAACCGGTTCGCTCCCGGTTGGCGTTGACCATCCCACCCGGACCGCAGACCCCGATACCGGCCGAGGTCGACATGACCGGGATCGACCAGGCCCAACTGGATGCCGCGTGGGCCGCGTTCGTCCGGGCCTGCGAAAGCGACTACTACGCCGAATGGTTCTGGTTTCCGTATCAACGGGACTGCTGGATCAACACGTGGAACAACGACGGCGCCCGTTCGGAGGCGACGTTGTACCCCGACGAACTGACCACCGCCGGACAGGAGATCGGCGAGTACCTCGGTGATCTCGTCGACTCCTCACTGTTCAGGTCGGATCTGGTTCCGGGTCGCTGGCAGGCGGTTCTGCTCGGCTCGGCCGCGATGGCCAGCCTGCCGACCCATCGCATCGTCACGCCGGTCATCGAAGCGCTGCATTTCCGCCGCGGGGTGCACAACATGCCGGTGTGGGACATGGAGCTCGAGATACCGATCCCGGCGCTGCCGGACGATCCGACGGCGCCCGACTGGTCGGTATGCCGGGACGCCTGGTGGGCGGCGGTCGCCGCCACCTACGCCGACCCGGAAGCACCGCTGCGCATCACGTTGGAGATGCGGGTGACGGCCGATTCCGCGCTCACCATGGCACCCCAGTACGGCAACCGGTTGGTCACCTGTTCCATCGAGGTCATTACCGGGACCAACGTCGACCAGCAGGCCTGGGCGCGCTTCCTGCAGACCCTGGCCGACGCGTGGTGCGCCCTGTCCGGCGGAACGCTGAACGTCCGGCCGCACTGGGCCAAGCAATGGGAGGGGCTCACCCTGAGCGGTCGGCCGGTGATCGAGTATCTGCGTGAGGTGGCCTACCGCGACCGGATTCCCGAATTCCGCGCAGGACTGGCCTCGGTGGCGGCGGCCGGCGGCTACACACTGGCCGATCTGAGCATATTCACCAATCCGCTGCTGCGTGACGTGCTCGGTGACGCGCTGACCTGATCACCCCGCAGCCCCCGCCGGGCCTCGTCCCGGCCGTCGTCAGAACTCGAGGAGAAACGGGAGTACTTCCAATGTCCGCGCACGTCCAGATCCCGATTCGGGCGCCGCCTCTGCGGCACGCTCGGCCCCGTGACCCATCAAACCGACCACCGAAATATGGACCGAGCACGACAACGGCGCTCGGTTACCACATTCCCGCTCGAACAAGTCTTCTCGTAGATCTCACAGCCAGGAGGAACACCATGTCAGATCCGGATCCGGGCGCGACCGTCAGCGCTTTCCGCGTGTACAACTCGGGGGGATTCACCGTCGACATTCACGCGCTGTACAGCTGCGGCGGCGGTGTCCAGCACAAGGCCGACAACGGCGACAACTTCGACGTATATCAGGCCCGGACGATGGATCTCGCCGCGAAGTGCGTGGCACCGGCCATCCAGAAGGGCGACCAGGTCCAGGTGCAGGTCTGGGTCGAGGCCGGGGACGACAAGACATACCCGTTCTTCTTCGGGTACGACCCCGCCGGGCCGGTGCAGAGCTTCACCATCGGCGGCACCATCGGAAACGACCGGCTCGACTACGAGCAGGCGCTGCCGCCCACCTCCTGAGGCCGACCTACCGGAAGGGACTGCTGACGTGCCCCGTACCGATCACGCCCTGACCGCCGCGGAGCTGGCGGCCTACGCCGCAGCCAACCC
>DASTGF010000452.1:0-6239 GCA_035719255.1 Microlunatus sp.
CGGGTGGCACAAACCGAACACCACGACTTCGACAGCCCAGCCGAACCGATCGGAGGATCACCATGAACTGCTACGACTGCGCCGGCAACGGCCACACCACCCCGGGCGGTGGCCATCTGCACCAGTTGCGGCGCCGCGCTGTGCGGCGACCACACCCGCCTGGAAACGCACGACCAGAACCAGGCCGCCACCCCGGGCAATCCCAGCCACCACCGCACCCGCTCACTCGTCTGCACCAACTGCGACAGCGTCCTGCGCGCCGTGGCTGCGTGACGGACGACCTGACCGGCCGCCCCGACAAGCCGCGTCGGGGCGACCAGGCGCGCGCGGCAACTGGACCCAGCGCGCCGTCAAAGGGACCGGTCTTCACCGGACACCATGGCCACGGTCCTCGCACTGGTGACCAGCGCACCAGGAAAGAGATGACATCCAATGCGACAAACGATTCCGCTGTACCGCGATCGGACGGCCGCCGGCTCAGTACTCGCCGAGAAACTATTGAAGTACGCCGGGCAGAATGTTGCCATATTCGGAGTCGGCGCCAGTGGTGTCCTGGTCGCGGCACCCGTCGCCGACGCATTGGGCGCCGATCTGGATGTCCTGGCCGTCCGGCAGCTGACCCGGCCCGGCCAACCGGATCAGGCGTGGGGAGCCGTCGCAGTACTCGGCGACTGTGTGCAGATCGTCGCCGAGCAGCACAGCGAGCGGCAACGGCCACGATCGGCCGAACTGACGGACACCGTGCGTCAGCGCGACCTGACCCAGCTGCGTCAACTCGAGAACACCTACCGAGCCGGCCGGCCGCCCGAGCAGGTCACCGGCCGGCTGGTCATCGTGGTGGGCGACGGGCTCACCAGCCTCGCGACCATGCGGGCCGCCGTCTCCGCCGTGCGCCGGCATCACCCAGCCCGGTTGGTCATCGCCCTTCCAACCGGCACCCCGCAAGTCCGTCAGATGCTGAGCCAAGCCGCCGACGAGGTGGTCTGCTCATTGACCCCTGGACTGCTTCACGCCGAGTCGGTGTACAGCGAGAATGCCGGCATCAGCGTCGGCGACGTCAGGCGTCTGCTCTGTGCCCAGGCGGCCGGGGCGACGACAGCGTGACAATGGCAGGAATCTGGGCTCGACGGCGTCGACCCGGTGCTGATCCTCGATGACGTGTCGCTGAACTCGACGCGGGCCGGCGGGTCGGCCTGGTCGTCATGCCGATCAAGTGCTGATCGCGGCGGCCGGCGCTGACGTGCCGTTGAGCTCGGTGGGATCCGGTTGGGGGTGGCTGACGGCACGGTGAGCGCTGGATGGCCGACGCCGATGATGCGGAGCGGGATCACGTGTTCGTCACCGGTCCGGCCGATCCGGTGGTCGCGTCGATCAAGGCGCGGTGCAGCACGGCGATCAGCTCGGTGCGGCTGATGATGCCTTGCAACCTTCCGTCGTCATCTACCACGGGAATGTGGCGCAGCCCTTCGCCGCTCATCAGCGCGACGAGCTCGGCGACGGGTGCGGAACCCCGGATCGTCCGGACCGGGGACGTCATGTACTTGCGCACCGGGTCGAGGTTGACCAGATCGAGGCGGAAGAGGTCGTAGATGGTGGTGATGCCGACCACGTGTCGGTCGTCGTCGACGACGGGGACCGCTTTGACCAGGTCATTCGACATGATCATCCGTACCCGGTACATGTTCTCGGTCGGCCGGACGGTCTTGACCTCGCGGGTCATCACCGACTCCACCCGCAACCGGCCCAGCCGCCGGTCCACGGCATGGTCCTCGACATCGCGGACGAGTGCCACGATGTCCTGCGGAAGCACGTCCAGACCCTGATCCATCCGGCGGATCGCCGCGGCGATCTCGCTGGGCTGCAGCGCCAGACGCTGACCCGCGCCACCCGGATCCCGTGCCGGTGCGGCCACGTGCGGGTACGCCCGCCCGGTCAGGTTGTTGACGGCGGCGGCAATGACCAGCAGCGTCAGACTGTTCACCGCGATCGGGAACACGGCGAAGAGGAAGCCCTGCTCCTGCACGGCGCCGGTGCCCACCGCGGCGAACAACGCGCAGGCGCCACCGGGTGGATGCAGGCAGCGCAGCCCCATCATCACCGCGATGGCCGCGGCGACGGCGACGGCCGCCGCGACCGTGCTTCCGACGGGCGTGTCGTTGCCGATCAGCCGCGCGGTCCCCACCCCGATCACGGTCGAGATGACGTTGCCCCCGAGCATCGGCCACGGCTGGGCGAGAGGGCTGGCGGGTGCGGCGAACAGCAGAACCGCGGAGGCCCCCATCGGGGCGACGATGGCGGGCAGGCCGGCGGGCCCCACGTCGAACCACCACCCGGCCAGGCCGCCGGTGAGCAGACCGAGCAACGAGCCCAGCGACCCGCGGATGATTTCCGATCTGCGGTAGGGCAGGGATTGCGGCCGCCAGGAGCCGAGCCGGCGCGCGACGGAACCATGTGCGGCCATCCCGCCCGCCTCACGCGGTGGAAAGCGATGACCCGGCGGAGGGCGACGGTGGCCGCGTCCCGCGGCACCGCGGCCGGGTGTCCGGAGGTTCGCTGGCCGATGCGGTCCGTCCGGTGTCCATGCTCGTATGATCCCAAAGACGCTCAGCAGCGCACCCCGGGCGGTGCACGGGATCTACCTGAAGTGTCGGTTGCTCGCGGTAGTTGGTTCTCTCGCACTTCCCGTGATGACCGCCGGGACCGTCGTGAGGCCTTGGGACCGTGTCTGACAGTGCTGTTGCCGATGCTGCTTCCGAGTCTGGCGCTGTGATCATCGCAGCATCGCCGGGGTTGCCCGGGGCAGTCGTGATCGGCGAGCATCCTGGGGCGGGAGGTCCCGGTGCCGGCGGTGCGGTCGGGCAGTCCACGCGGTGCACAGCCGCTATCGACGGCACTGGCGAAACTGCCATCTCGGGCCGACCCGCGGTGGTATGGCTAACTGTCCGCCGGTTCTTCTGCGACCATCGACGGCAGCACCTGCACGTTCGTCAGCAGGGCCGCGGTCAAGCCCATGGCGTGGTGTACGTGGCTCCGGCCTGGCCCATCTGCTGGCTTGATCAGAAGCCCGTCCACGCCTTCGGCGGTGCAGCCGACCACGACCATCCGGCCACCCCTGGGAAATCTGACCAATGGCCAGCATCCCGCGAAGTGACCCGGACGAAACCGAAACCGGTGAACAGCCTCGGACCCCGGAGCGACGCCGGTTCAACGGTCCAACGCCGCGCCCACCCACACCAGCACCGCCGCAACAACCGCTAACCCGACGATCGGAATCCACGCACTCACCACGCCAGCCTGCCTCAGACAGGTAACAGGGTGGCTGCCGCAGCGTGAGCTCGCCGGCCGCGGCCGGCGTCGGCGCCTTGGCCAGCAGGGCCAGCACGGCCCGGCTGGTCGGCTCGAACCCCGTGTAGGCCTCCAGCGCGGCGGGGAAGTACTCGCGCAGCGCCGCCCGCAGCCGCGGGCACGACACCCCATCAGCGAGCTCAGCGATCACAACCTCCCCGCACATCGGTGAGGGGCACGATCTGACCTTAGGACTCAAGGTCCAGGTGTCCAGGGTGCTCACCCTCCGGCGGCCACCAGCCCGTCTCTGCGATCAAGCAGCAGGGCCTGGCACCTCCCATCAGGCGTCTGCTATCTGTTCCAGGTGCCCGGGGCGACGACGACCTGAATGTGGAATCAGGAGTGCTGGCGGGTCGGCTGATCGGGTCTGAGACCACCTTTGCGGAGCCGGGGGTCTCCCTGGCGGGTTCGCGGCGGCTTTCGGCAGTCTGAGGGCTCGTGAGTGGAGAACCCTACTTTCCACGGTGTTCACCGTAGTAAGTCGGGAGAACTTCGGATACCGTCGAGATCGCCAGTGAAGTGGAAGGGGTTGACAGATGTCTCTACCGCTCGACCATTCGGGGATGGCGGTCCTTGGCGTTGACGAGTGCCTGGGTCGTCTGCGCAGCTCAAGAGTGGGGCGCCTGGCCTTCATGGAGCGCGGGGAGCCAATGATCCTCCCCGTCAACCACGGGATGGACGGGACCTCGGTGATCTTGCGGACGGCACCCGGGTCGAAGCTACTGGCGGCGGAGGACGAGTTGCCGGTGGCCTTTGAGGTCGACGGGTTCGACTCGGATCGGCGGGCCGGGTGGAGCGTCGTGGTTCGTGGGGTAGCGGGCACGGTCGATGATCCAGCCGAGGTCGCCCGGTTGAACCACCTCGAGGTGTGGCCGTGGGCTGACATGATCGAGCGGAACCGCTGGGTACGGATCCGGGGCACCTCGATCACCGGCCGCGTCATCGTTCACCCCGACCGGCAACCCGCAACCGGAGTGGGAGAAACAGGAGCAGGCGCAACGACTACCCAGAGTTCGATAACTGACAATGCGGAGGCTACGAGCGCGCACGATTCCGCGGCCATGCAGGTAGTCAGGCAGCATCATGCGAAACTGGCGGGCACTCTCGCCGTTCAAGTCGAGGCACTGCTGACGACCGCGGCCGCCGGGGGTGGACCGTTCGAGGACGCCCGTCGGCGGGCGCTGAGATTCCTGTCCGGCGAGCTGGCGCCGCACGCCGCAGCCGAGGAAGCAGCGTTGTATCCCGAAGCAGCATCGACCAAGGCGACACGGCTGCTGATTGAGGGGATGCTCACCGACCACAAGGTGATCCTGAGGCTGGTCGACCGGTTCACCACGGCCGAGGATCCGGTCCGCGCGGCTGCCACCGCGTACGCCTTGCAAGTCCTGTTCGAGGCGCATCTGGCCAAGGAGAACGACCTGTTGCTGCCGGTCATCGCGACGAACCCTTCTGTGCCCCATGCCGAAATCCTCACCGACATGCACGAACTGCTGGGCCCCGACTGTGGCGAATCAGACAGCGGCGCACCGGAACTCGACGTGCGAGCCATTCCCCATGCTATCCGGCACGCCACAGTCTTCGGGGCGTACGATGCCATCCCACCCGGCGGTTCTTTGCTGTTGATCGCACCGCATGACCCGCAGCCGCTACTGCAGCAGTTGGCCGGACGCGCCGACGGCCACCTGGACATCAGCTACCTGGAGCGTGGGCCAGAGTCCTGGCGACTGCAGCTCACCCGAGTTTGATCCGTGTATATCCGGGTTTTGCCCCTATTCGGGGTACGTCCGGTGTCGCAACGTCGGAGGTGTGCATCGTCCGGCCCGTATGCGCCGCTTCGCACTCGCGCCTCGAGGGAGATGTTATGACCCGAATGGAACCGCGGGGGCTGCGGGGAATGGTCTCGCTCGACCGCACGGAATGTCTGCGTCTGTTGAGCCACGGTGTGATCGGAAGAGTGATCTACACGGCCGAGGCGATGCCCGCGGCCCGACCAGTGAATTACGCCCTGGTTGCGGAGGAGATTATCTTCCGAACCGGTGCCGGTCACCTGGCGACGGCAACTAACGAGGCGGTAGTCGGCTTCGAGGTCGACGACATCGATCTCACCAATCGCACGGGCTGGAGCGTGTTGGTAATCGGGAAGGCCTACCGGGTGAGTGACCCAGATAGGCTGTCCGAGATCACTTTCCGCGTCCCGCCGCCGTGGGCACCGGGGAGGACGACTTACACCATTGCCATTCCGACTCGGACGCTCACTGGTCGTAGGGTTGGCGCTGTCGATCCGCGGGCATGACTATCACCACCGGACGCGGCCGATCACTGCGGACGAGCAGCTACGAGCGTGGCGACGAAGCCGCTGGGGAAGCGGTGGAGCCGGAACGTCGAGCACGACCTCCCCGTCCGAACTCCAACAGACCACAACATCGCCTGATCACGGAGTCGCCCCATCAAGCGACCTACGACCCCAGGGTTGAGGTCACCCGACCAGCGAAACGTCGGCGCCGCGGCCGCCGGCAGGGACGGGGCCTGGAACGACGAGGCCATCTGACCGGGATGATGATGATCGTCGACCGGCCAGCCGAGGTCGAGGACCATTCGGAACTGGGCAGTGGGAATCTCAATGTTGTCAAGCTGCGTCAGTCAGCGGCGGTTGGGTTCAGCGGGTCGAGCGACGGTCAATCTGCCGTGGAGCAGCGACCTGGCCAGATCGTCGGATCGGCAGAAAGCAGCGGCTCGACTACCCGACCGCCTGGCACGAGTTCACCACCTAACAGGGGATGGGGATGTGGGATCGGACCGGTGGCGGTCCCGACAGATCCTGACTGGCAGAGCCTCTTGATCAGGGGTAGCTTCCCCCGTGGGGGACCTTCGGCCCTGGAACGCCTGAGCGCCGC
>DASTGF010000453.1:0-13571 GCA_035719255.1 Microlunatus sp.
CGCACAGGGCCGTAGTCCGTGTCACGCAGTAAGTCACTCAGAAGTCCCGAGCGGCGGTATGGCGGGGAGCGCTGAGGCAGTCAATCCGGGTCTTACCAGGCGTGATACTGGGTGGAGCCAAGGGGACTCGAACCCCTAACCCCCTGCCTGCAAAGCAGGTGCGCTACCAATTGCGCCATGGCCCCGGGCGGCTGGATGACCAGCCGGCCGACCCACGATCGTACGCCACCAGGCTCGCCGCCCGGTAATCCGGACACGGCGGGGGGCTCAGCCGGGCGAGGCATGGTCGCCGGCGGCGGCGTGGGCGCCTCACCCCTGGCCGGCCCAGGTGGTGAGTGCCGGACACCGCAGCCGCACTGAGCCGGGCACTCACCCACTGGCACGGGCGTCGGACCGCGTGCTGCGGCCCAGGCATCGCCAACTGTCCGCGGACCCCTCTACTCTGGAGCGCATGTGGTCCCAGCGCGAAGTCATCGACTATGCGCTGCAGCGTCGGTCCACGCTGGAGACGCTGCGGCGACCCGGCCGCCAGTTGGCCCGTGCCGACGCCTGCGACGCCGACCCGATGCTGATCCGAGCCGCGAAGCACCATGGTGAGCCGTCCGATGTGCACTGCCCGGTGTGCGACAAGCCCGAACTGTCGACTCTGCGCTACGTCTTCGGCGACCAGCTGGGGCAATACTCCGGGCGCATCAAGGCCAGCCGCGAGCTCGAGGAGATGGCCCACGAATTCGGGGAGTTCAAGGTGGCCGTGGTCGAGGTGTGCCTCGCCTGCGGCTGGAACTTCATGATCCAGACCTACCTGCTCGGAGACGGAGTGAAGCGTAAACCACCGCGCCGGCAGCCGACCGTCGAGGACCTGTATGGCTGACCCCGATGGGGGACCCGCGAACACCACACCCACCCGGGGAAGCGACTCGCCGAAGAAGGTGAAGAAGCCGAAGTCCAAGGGACGACTGTGGGCCGGCCGGATCGGCAAGGGAATCGCGGTGCTCGTCCTGCTCGGCATCGTCGCCGTGACCGGCATCGTCGTCGTCGGCTACAACACCGTGCAGCGTCCCAATCCGAACGCCGAGTTCGAGACTGCCACGACCTTCGTCTACTACAACGACGGCAAGACCCAGCTCGGCAGCTTCGCGATCCAGAACCGCCAGCCGCTCACCTTCGACCAGATGCCCGAAAGCATCAAGCAGGCTGTCGTGGCCGCCGAGAACCGCTCGTTCTGGACCGACCCGGGCATCTCGCTGCGCGGCATGTTCCGATCGGCCTGGGTCATCGTGCGGGGCGGCGACCTGCAGGGTGGCTCGACGATCACCCAGCAGTACATCAAGATCCTCTACCTGAACTCCCAGCAGACCGTCACCCGGAAGTTCAAGGAGCTCTTCCTGGCATACAAGATCAACAAAGAGCTGACCAAGGAAGAGATCCTCGAGGGCTATCTCAACACCATCTACTTCGGCCGGGGCGCCTACGGCATCCAGGCGGCCAGCAAGGCGTACTTCAACGTCGACGCCAAGAAACTCACCGTTCCGCAGGCGGCCGTGCTGGCGGCGGTGGTCAACAACCCGAGTCTGTTCGACCCCAGCGTGTCGGAGGACAACATCCCTCGGCTCACCGATCGCTATCACTACGTCCTGACATCGATGGCGCAGATGGGTTACATCAGCTACGACCAGGCCGCCCAATACGCGTCGCTGCCCAAGTTCCCCGAGGTACCGACCAATGAGCGGTACGGAGGTCCGAAGGGCTTCCTGCTCAAGATGGTCGAGAAGGAGCTGTCTGCGGCCGGCTTCGACGCGGGCCAGATCTCCGGCGGCGGACTGAAGATCACCACCACCTTCGACAAGAAGTCTCAGGACGCGGCGGTCGAGGCCGCGCAGAAGTACACCAAGCTGTCCGCGGATCTCGCCGGCCAGAAGGCGAGCAAGCTGCATGCAGCTGTGGCGTCGGTGGAGGTCGGCACCGGCGAGGTGCTCGCGCTGTACGGCGGACCGGACTACATCAAGAACTCGCGCAACTGGGCCACCACGCCACGCCCGACCGCGTCCACCTTCAAGACCTACGCGGTCGCCGCGGGGCTGAAGGACGGATTCAGCCTCCGCTCGGTATTCAAGGGCAGCACCTGGACCCCACCCGGGGACAGCACCCCGGTGCGTAACGAGTTCTCCTATCAGTACGGCCCGGTCACCTTGCTGAAGGCCACTGCGGACTCCATCAACACCGCATTCGTGGATCTCACGACGCAGATGGACAACGGCGCGGAGAAGGTGATGCAGATGGCCGAGGCGGTCGGCGCGCCAAAGGGCTCGGGTTGGGACGACAACTCCCGGATCGCCCTCGGCACGGCCGAGGTCAGCCCGCTGGACCAGGCGAACGCGTACGCGACCTTTGCCAACGGCGGCACCTTCGTGCCGGCGCACGTCGTCCGGGAGGTCAAGGACTCCTCAGGCAAGGTGATCTACTCCGCCGCTCCGGAGAAGAAGCGTGCGGTCAGCGAGGACGTCTCCCGTGACGTGACCTATGCCCTCGAAGATGTGGTGGAGCAGGGCACCGGCTCGACGGTGCGCACCCTGGACGTGCCCATCGCCGGCAAGACGGGCACCAAGGACGTCGCCAACGACATCGTGTCCGCCTGGTTCGTGGCCTACACCCGCCAGATCTCCACGGCCGTCATGTATGTCGCCGGCGACGGCGGCAACGAGGACCTCGACGCCTACCGCCGCCCGGGAGACAGCACGTTCTTCGGCGGGACGTATCCGGCGCTGACCTGGGCGGCGTACATGAAAGTGGCCATCGAGGGCCAGCCGGTGAAGAAGTTCGATCCACCGGCCTGGGTCAACAAGGACTCCGCCCCCAACCAGTCCACGCCCGCGCCCAGTAGTACTGCGCCGACCCCGAGCGCGAGCAGTCAGCCGAGCAAGACCCCGTCCGCGCCACCCACGACCACGCGGCCGACCCAGACCGCCACCACCCAGCGGCCCACCCAGACCCCGACGCAGCGCCCGAGCGGCGGGTCCAGCAACGGTGGCGGCAAGGGCGGCAAGGGGGGAAGCGGCGGCAACGCCAACGGGACGAACGGCGGCGGCAACGGCGCCGGCCAGGCCGGCGGCGGCTGATGTCGCTCGTCCGGGACGGTGACCCGGACGTCGCCGGGAGCAGCACGGGACTGACCGCCTTCGACAGGAGCGGTCTGCGCCCGGCCGCGCCGGTGGTGCCCGATCGTCCGACGTGGAGCGACGGCTTCGTGCGCACGGTCAGTGCCCGGATCGGCGGCCCGGTCGGTCGCTATGCGGCGGGCAGTCGCTGGTGGAATCCTGCCCGGGTCGTTCTGCTGGCCGCCACCGTGTCCTATCTCCTTGCCATCATCTGGCGGCTGCCGTGCCGGATCACCGAGCCGGGCCAGAACCCCGATCAGTTCAAGCTGATGTGCTACTCCGACATCGGGCTGCTCTACGCCGGGCGCGGTCTGCTCCAGGGTCACGTGCCGTACCTGCAGTCGGGCAACTACGACGTGCTGGAGTACCCCGTTCTCACCGGCTGGTTCCTCGAGCTCGAACGCCGTCTCGCGGCGTGGCTCGGAGCCGCTCAGGGCTCGGACCTGACCGACGTCCAGCGCGTGCAGTCGACGCTGGTCTTCGTCGACGTCAACACCGTGCTGCTCGGCGCCTGCTTCCTGCTCACGGTCTGGGCCCTGTTGCGCACCATCCCGGACCGCCCCTGGGATGCCATGATGCTGGCCGTCTCGCCCTGCGTCATCGCGGCCGCGTTGATCAACTGGGACCTGTTCGCGGTCGCGCTGACCGCCCTCGGGTGCATGTTCTGGGCTCGTCGCCGGCCGGCCTGGTCGGGAGTCCTGCTGGGCCTCGCCGCTGCCGCCAAGCTGTATCCGTTCTTCCTCCTCGGTCCGCTACTGCTGCTCTGCCTGCGTACTCGCCGGATGCCGGCCTTCGCCGTCACGGCGGGTGCGGCAGTGATCAGCTGGAGCGTGGTCAATCTGCCGGTCCTGCTGCTGGCGCCCGACGCCTGGCTCTACTTCTGGCGGTTCAACGCCCAGCGAGGACCAGACCTCGGCTCGTTCTGGTATGTGCTCAGCCTCGCCGGCTACGAGATCGACCGGGTCAACCTGTTGAGCAACGGCTTCTTCCTGCTCGGCTGCCTGGGGGTCGCGGCCCTCATCCTGCTGGCGCCGAGACGCCCCCGGTTCGGTCAGGTGGCGTTCCTGGTTGTGCTCGCCTTCGTCATGACGGGCAAGGTCTATTCCCCCCAGTACGTCTTGTGGCTGGTCCCGCTGCTCGTGCTGGCCCGGCCCCGCTGGCGGGACTGGTTGGTTTTCAGCACCGGCGAGCTGATCTACTTCGGGGCGATCTGGTGGTATCTCGGCGGTCTGCTGGCCCCAGGTGGCGGCGACGACGCGCGACTGTATTGGCTGGCGGTTCTGATCCGGCTCGGCACCCAGTCCTACGTCGCGACCCTCGTGGTCCGCGACATCCTGCGTCCCGCGCGGGATCCCGTCCGCCGCGACGGGGCAGACGACCCGGCTGGCGGCGTGCTCGACGGGGCACCCGACACCGGCTGGTGGCTCGGATCGCCCGCTCGGCGCGACGGCGGACGGCGGGTCACCGCGTGACCGCGGCGCTGTCGACCCAGCCATCCGCGCCGCCGAGCGTTCCGCGTCGCCTCGCGCGGCAGCTGTGGTCGGGGCGTTTGGTGGTGCAGGCGTGGCTGCTCAGTCGCGGGCTGATCGCGCTCGTCGCCCTGCTGCTGGCCGTCTTCAAGGGCTACCCGCTCGTCAATCAGGTCAGCAACTGGGATGTCCAGCACTTCTCCCGCCTGGCCCTCGGCGGCTATCTCGCCGAGCCGAACGATCAGCTGATGGCCTTCTTCCCCGGCCTTCCGGCGATCCTCGCGGCCGGCGCGGCCCTCGGCCTCCCGCTCTGGCTGACCGGACTCATCCTGGCGGCGGTCGGGTCCGCGCTGGCCGCGAGCGCCCTGGTCCGGCTCGGTGGACCCTGGGCGGCGATCGGCTGGCTGTTCGCGCCGACGGCCGTGTTCACCACGGTGCCGTACACAGAGTCACTGTTCTGCGCGGCCGCGTTCTGGGCCTGGGAACGCGCCCGCGCCGACAAGTGGGGTGCCGCCGCCGCCCTCGCGGCGGTGGCCTGCACCGTCCGGGTGTCGGGGTTGTTCCTGATCGGCGCACTGTTCGTGATGATCATGACCACCCGCAAGATCTCGTGGCCCACGCGGCTGCTGCGCGCGGCGTGGCTGCTCGTGCCGGCCGCCGTCCTGGCCGGGTTCGCGACGTACCTGTGGACCCTGACAGGCAGCTGGACTGCCTGGTACCACGCCCAGTCGACCGGCTGGGTCCGCCAGTTCACCTGGCCGTGGCAGTCCTTCCTCAACACGATCCCGGCGATCGTGCCCGGAGCCTACGCCGACCACCCGTGGTGGGCGGCGGTGTTCCGGGCCGAGATGGCCTCGATGGCCCTGGGTGTGCTCGTCACGGTCTACTGCCTGGTCCGGCGCCGCTGGGCCGAGGCGAGCTGGGTCGGGGTCCAGGTGCTCGCCTTCTCGCTGTCGTACTGGTTCTTCTCGGTCAACCGGGCGATCTTGCTCTGGTTTCCGCTCTGGATCATGGTGGCCGAGTGGGGGAGCTGGACCCCGCGATCGACGCCGGGCCGGGTCGTGCATCGCGTCCTCGTGGTCGGCGTGGGGACGTTCATGGTGGTGGGCATGGTCTTCTGGAGCTGGCTGTTCTTCACCGGCCACTGGGCCAGCTGACGCTCCCCACCCACCACCTGTCAGGGCGTCGGCGGCCTCCGGCCCTCCCACGACCTGACAGGTCGGGGGGTGGCGGCGACCTAGACTCCACTGCGTGCAGCGATGGATCGAGATGGACGGACTGGCCAATCTGCGAGACCTGGGCGGTCTGCCCACCGCCTCGGGCGACGTCGTGCAGCCGCGGCGGCTGCTGCGTTCGGACAACCTGCAGACGCTCACCGATCGGGATGTGCAGGCTCTGTTGGAGCTCGGGCTGAGCGACGTGATCGACCTGCGCAGTGCCTACGAGGCCGAACTCGAAGGTCCCGGACCCCTCACCGCCCATCTCGCGGTGAGGATCCATCACCACTCCTTCTTCCGCGAGTGGCGTGCGGGCGCCGGCGAGGACAAGCCGGACGAACGGCCCGAGGTGATGCCCGAGGACGCCCTGCCCTGGATCGATCTCGAACCGGCCGTGGAGCTTTCGAACCCGGTATCGAGCATCTACCTCTCCTACATCCTCGAGCGGCCGGACTCCGTTCTGGCGTCGCTGCGGGAGATCAGCACGGCGCGTGGTGCGGCGCTGGTCCACTGTGCCGCCGGCAAGGACCGGACCGGCACGCTGGTAGCGCTGGCGCTGAGCCTGGTCGGGGTCGAACGCGACGCCGTGGTCGCGGATTACGCAGCGAGTACCGAGCGGGTAGAGGCGGTGGTCGGGCGGCTGCTGGCCTCTCCGACGTACGCGGAGAATCTCCGAGACCGGCCGATGTCCTCGCACGAGTCCCGGCCGGAGACGATGCAGATCTTCCTGGAGCACGTCGACGAGCGCTACGGCGGTGTCGCCGGGCTGGTCGGCCGGATCGGCTGGACCGAGGCCGACACCGAGCGGCTGAGGGTGCGCCTGCTCGCCTCCTGAGCCCGGCGCGGGGCGTGGGCAGCGACGCCCATCGGGCCCTCAGGACCGGGCGACGATCCGATCCACGGTCGCGGTGGTCAGCCGGACCTCGACGGGCACCTCGTCGCCGACCGCCGGCGGGCTGACCGACCGCGGCAGGAATACCAGGCTGGACTGCATGTGGGGCGGCTCCAGGAACCAGCGCTTCTTCCCCGCGATCGTGTACGGGCTCAGCGCGAGCCCGGCGGCCTCCAGCGACCCGGTGGCCACCGAGATCGCCCGCTGGCGCAGGGAGGTCGCGGAGGTCGGCGCCTCCAGACCGATGCCGTGGGAGGTGCCGCCGGCGGCGACCACGATCCATCCGTCGGCCGGGCATCGTCGCTGCCGATAGCCGGCCCGTTCCCCACGACGGACCGAGTGCACGTCGAGCACCGTCGCAGTCACCCGGAAGCTGCGTGGGTCGCCGAGCCACAGCCAGGTGCCCAGTCGCAGACGCACGGGGACCGGGTCGCCCTGCGGGCCGCCGAGCTGGCGGCCGAGGGCGATGACCTCCTCGGCTGGCAGGTGCGACAGCCAGAGCGGCCCGGGGGCGGCCGTCAACGCGGCGCGGCCGAGGCTTTCGGCCTCGGCGTAGCGACCGTCGGCCCGCATCGGGAGGTGGATGGTCCATCCTTCGTGTCGCATCCGGCTCGCATAGTCCCGGACCATCGACAGCCGGTCGGCCGGCAGACCGTGCCGCTTCATCGAGGTGAGCACCTCGACCAGCACCCGGGGCCGTTCGCCGACCGTCGCGATCCGCTCCAGATCACCGACCCGGGAGACGGTGGTGATCACCCGCGGGTCGGCGGCCGCGGCCACCGCCACCGGGTCGTCGCCGTCGAACGGCTGGAGAATGACGACATCCCCGCTGAAGGCGTCGCGGACCTGGGACACCTCGGCGGCCGTCCCCACCGCGAGGGTATCGACCCCGAGCCGCTGGGCCTCCGCCGCGAGCCGCGGCAGGGAGAAGCCGTAGCCGTTGCCCTTGGCGACCGGGACCAGCGGCGCAGCGCCGGCCACGGTCCGCTGGTGGTCGCGCCAGCGCTCCTCGTCCAGCCACATCGTCACGCCGGCCACGGCGTCACCTCCGCTTCATGTAGGCGTCGAACGCCGCGTAGAGAACCGGGTTGATCGGCCTGTCCCACTCACCGAGGTACTCCACGGCCTCCCCGCCGGTACCCACCTTGAACTGGATCAGCCCCAGGTGCGGGTCGTCGGCCTCGAGCCCTTCGGTGATGCCGCGCAGGTCGTAGACCGTGGCGCCCGCATCGAGGGCATCGGTGATCATCCGCCACTGGATCGCGTTGGAGCCGCGCACCTCACGCTTGGCGGTCGAACTGGCGCCGTAGGAATACCAGGCGTGCCGCCCGACCCGGACCCAGGTGGTCGCGGCGACGAGGTCGCCCTCGTGCCGGGCCAGATAGAGCCGGATGCGGTCCGGATCCTCGGCCAGCAGGCTGGCGAACATGTGCTCGAAGTAGCCCACCGGGCGCGGGGTGAAACCGTCGCGCCGGGCGGTCTCGACGTAGAGGGGATGGAAATCGGCCAGATCGGCGACGGTGCCCTGGGTGACCTCGACACCGGACTTCGCGGCCTTCTTGATGTTGCGCCGCCACAGCTGGTTCATCCCGGCGAGCAACTGGTCGGGGGTCCGATCGGCCAGTGGCAGTTGGAACACGAAGCGCGGCTGCCCCGCGGCGAAGCCCTCGTCCTCCGCGGGCGGTCGCCAGCCCGACGTCCGCAGCGAGTTGCGCGCCCGCGTGGCGGCGTGGTTGACCATGTCCGGGATCGCCTCGCTGAGTCGGGGCACGGCCGGATCCGCGATCGCGGCCTTGACGGTGTCGGTGTGCCAGCGCCGCGCCACCAGCGGCGGCCCGATCCGTGCGCCGAACGCCCCCGCCTTCTTCAGGTGCTCCACCATCGGTTCGAGCCATCGGTCGAGATCGGGATCCTCCCAGTCGATGACCGGGCCCTCGGGCAGGTAGGCCAGATAGCGCTTGATCTTCGGCAGCTGGCGATAGAGCACGAGTCCGGCGCCGACGAGCTGGTCGCCGTCGAACCAGCCGAGTGACTCCGAGCGCCACTCGCTCTTCACCTCACCCCAGGCCGGGGTCTGCAGGAAGCTGACCGATGGCTGGGACGCGTTGAACGCGACGTGCTCGGCTGCCGTGATGGGGCTTACGGAGAGGGCCACGGTGAGCCAATCTAGTGGGCGTCGCCGCCGGGTCCCGGCGTCGCGGTCGTGGAGCCGGCCTGTGGCGGCGGGCGCCGCCCGAAAATGGGGGTGGGGATGAGCCGGCCGCGGGTCCGGAGGTCCGAACCCGGGATAGGCATCCGCACAGGGGAAGCCTGCTCGCGCGGGGATCGCGAAACAGGCGGGATGCGTCTGGCCTATCCCGGGCGTTCGAGGAGGTTTCCCTGGCCTGGAGGCTACTGGAATCGACGGGCCCCGACCGCCGATACGGAAAGTCTGACGCACTGGGCAAAAAGCAACTCCGCGAGAACTGAGCTGGTTGCCATCCCAAACGGATGGGAGCGCTCTCACGGACGAGACCCCTTCGCAGAGGGCCCGAAGGCCCTCGCTCATGAGCCTGCTACTTGGTGACGATCTTGCCGGGGTTGAAGTTGTGGCCGGGGTCGATGGCGCCGAAGAGCCCACCGATCATGTGTACGCCGGCCGCGGAGATGTCCTGCTCCATCCACGGCGCGTGCTCGAGGCCGACCCCGTGGTGGTGGGAGAGTGTGCCGCCGTTGTCGACGAACGCCTGCTGGATGGCATGCTTCACCACGTCGTACTGGGCCAGCACCTCGTCGTCGCCGTGCTTGTAGGCGAAGGTGAAGTACAAGCAGGCGCCCGAGTGGTACGAGTGCGACAGGTGGCACATGATCCAGCCCCTGACGCCGATCTGGTCGAAGGCGTCGTTGGCCGCCGCGCGGACGGTGGTGTACAGCGGTAGCAGTCTCGACCAGGGCGCGGCGGTCTCCGACACGTCGCCGACCGCGTGCCGGTCGAGCAGGAAGTCGCGGATGTAGGGAGTGTCGAACTTCTTCTGGTCATACAGCTGCCCCGGGCCCTTGCCGGCGACGATGCCGCCGTGCTTGCCCACGATGTCCTTGACCATCGCCTTCTGCCGCGACACGTCGGCGCGGCCGCCCTCGTACCCGATGAAGGACAGGCAGATCTTGTCCAGGTCCCAGCCGCGCTTCTCCAGCACGGTCATCAGCGCCTTGCTGATCAGCGAGGACAGCCCGGAACTGGCCTTGCGGGTGGAGAAGGAGAAGGCGGTCTCATAGGAGTCGGAGACGCGGGTGACGGTCGGGTGGGCGTCGGAGGTGGAGATCTCTTGCATCGCCGCCAGACCGGCCTCCCAGGTCGGGAAGAGATAGCCGAGGATGACCCGGTTGTCCGGGATGCGGTGCACGTTGACCGTAGCCTCGGTGATGACTCCGAGCCGTCCTTCGCTGCCCAGGATCATCTCCCGCACGCTCGGCCCCGTGGAGGTGCTGGGCAGCGGCCGCAGCACGAGGACCTTGCCGGGCAGCACCACGCGCAGACCGCGGGTGATGTCGGCGATGTCGCCGTACTTGTCGGACTGCATGCCCGAGGACCGGGTGGCGATCCAGCCGCCGAGGGTGCTGTGGGTGAAGCTGTCGGGGAAATGACCCATCGTCCAGCCGCGGCGCCCGAGTTGCTCCTCGATGTCGGGGCCGAGCGCACCAGCCTGGATCCGGGCCAGGCCGGACTCCTCGTCGACCTCCATCAGCTTGTTCAGCCGGCCCATGTCCAGCGAGATGACGGTCCGCAACTCGTCGGCCGGAGCCTCCAGGCTGCCGGCGATGTTGCTGCCGCCCCCGAACGGGATGATCACCGCATCCGCGGCCACCGCGGCGTCGACAATCTGTTGCACCTGGGCCTCGTCGGCCGGGTAGACCACCACGTCGGGCAGCCGGGCGATGTCGTTGGCGCGGAGGCGGACGAGATCGCGCAGGCTCTTGCCGTAGGTGTGCACGATCCGGTCGAGATCGTCGCGGTGAACGTGCTCGGCGCCGACCGCCGTCTCCAGGTCGGCGAGCAGCTCGTCGCCGATCTTCGGCTGCGGCAACTGGAGCTGGTCCAGATCCATCGGGGCGGCCGGAGGCTGCGACACGTCCAGGTCGATCACCTTGCGAACGAACGGGGCGAAGGACGGCTTGTCCTCGTGATGGAAGGCGACACCCTCCACGCCCCAGCCCCACCACTTCATGTGCTTGACGGTCGTCGTCATCGCCCTTGCTTCCTCTGGCCGCAGTGCCTCAGCGCTCGGCTGATCGTCGACGCGAGCGCACGATCGGGTGTTGCTCGCGGTAGGTCGTGGTGTAGTCGATCAAGCCGACCACCTCCTTGGCAATTCTGTCGGAGAACTCCGCGACCGTCTCGCCGTCGTCGGGATGCATCGGCTCTCCGAAGGTGACGTGGACCGGCGGACGGCCACGCGCCGGCCAGCCGGTGTCCCGCGGCATGGCGTCGGACGCGCCGACGATGGCCACCGGCACGCAGGGGACGTCGCGGCTGATGCACAGGGCGGCGGCGCCGGGCTTGAACGGCCCCACCTCCCCGGTCTTGCTCCGGGTGCCCTCCGGGAACAGCAGCAGGGGCACGCCGTCGTCGAGCAGGCTGGTGGCCAGCCCCTTGCGCCCCCGCAGGCCGGTTCGGTCCACCGGGAACGCGTTGAAGAACAGGGAGGTGAGACCCTTGCGCCACCAGACGTCGAAGAAGTAGTCCGCGGCGGCCCCGGCGGCCACGTACCGGGCGAGCCGGCGGGGCAGCGCTCCGAGGATCAGCGGCGCGTCCAGGTGGCTGCTGTGATTGGAGACGACGACGAAGGGTCCGTCGATGGACTCGAGCTGCTCGCGGCCCAGCACGGTGACCGTGGTCAGCCGCCAGACGACCGGCTTGAGGATGAGTCGTTGGGCGACGAACCGTGCCCCGGCGTGCACCGGTGAGGTGTAGCGGCTGCGACTCGGCACGGGCCCACCCTAGTACCGGGCAGGTGTTTTCCCCGATTTCACGCTCCGGACACCCGGTGGCGGCGCGGAATCGGGGCGGCCTGCGGTCAGTGCCGGGACGCGGTGATCTTCCCCGAGATCCGCCGCATCGCACCCCTCGGCAGGTGGCGGGCGAACACCATCAAGACCTTGTACCGCAGCGACGGGACGGAGATGACCTTTCCCTTGGCGACGTCGGCCAGGGCGTCCGCGACCAGCGCGTCGGCGTCCAGCCACAGCGGTCCGGGAATGGAGGAGGAGTTGATCCGCGCCCGGCCGTGGAACTCGGTGCGGACCCAGCCTGGGCACAGCACCGTCACCTGGACCCCGGTCCCGGCGAGCTCGACGGCCAGGCTCTCGGTGTAGACCGACACCCACGACTTGATGGCGGAATAGTCGCCGAGGGTCGCGTACCCGGCGACGCTGCCGACGTTGAGGATGGTGCCCCGGCCGCGCTCCCGCATGGCCCGCGCGGCCGCACCGGCCAGATGCAGGACGGCCCGCACCATGACGTCGATGGCGTGATCGTGCGGGCTGAGATCGGCGTCGGTCAGCTTGGCCCGGACCCCGAAGCCGGCGTTGTTGACCAGCAGGTCGATCGGCTGGTCCTGGCTGGACAGCCGCTCGGCCACGCGGGCCACATCGGCAGGCTGGGCGAGGTCGGCGGCCAGCGTCTCCACGGACACGCCGTGGCGCTCCTTCAGGTCCCGCGCGGTCTCGGCCAGCCGATCCGCGTCGCGAGCGACGAGAACGAGGTCGTCTCCCCGGGCGGCCAGAGCGCGCGCGAAGGCCCCCCCGATCCCGGAGGTTCCACCGGTCACCAGTGCTGTGGACATGGCAGCAACCCTAGGCCCCGTCGCGACGCGCGCTCTCAGGCGATCAGCCCACTCAGGCGATCGGCAACTCAGGCGATCAGCCCACTCGGTTGATCAGGGCGGCGGCCTGCCGGGCAATCGCCAGTTCCTCGTTGGTGGGCATCACCAGCACGGTGGTCCGCGACGCGTCGCTGGAGATCACGCGTGCCTCGCGGGAGGGAGCGGAGTTGCGATCGGCGTCGATCTCGATGCCCAGACCCTCCAGCCCGGCCAACGCGGCCGCTCGCACCGGGATGGTGTTCTCGCCGACGCCGGCGGTGAAGCTGATCACGTCCACCGACCCGAGCACCGCGAGGTAGGCCCCCAGATAGTGCTTGAGGCGGTGGATGTACACGTCGAAGGCCAGCTGTGCCTGATCGTCGCCCTCCCCGAGGCGGCGTTCGATCACCCGGAAGTCGTTGTCGCCACACAGCCCCTTCAGACCGGACAGCTTGTTCAAGACGGTGTCGATCTGGTCGACGCTCATCCCCAGCTCGTGGTTGAGGAAGGTATGCAACCCGGGATCGACGTCACCGGAGCGGGTGCCCATCACCAGGCCCTCGAGTGGGGTCAGGCCCATCGAGGTGTCGACCGCGACCCCGCCCCGGATGGCCGAGATGGACGCCCCGTTGCCGAGATGCAGCACGATCTGATTGAGCTCGGCGACGTCGCGGCCGACGAACTCGGCGGCGGCTCGGGACACGTACTGGTGAGAGGTGCCGTGGAACCCGTAGCGGCGGATCCGGTGCTGCTCGGCCAGTTCCCGGGGCAGCGCGTACGTCCGCGCTGCGGCCGGCAAGGACGCGAAGAACGCGGTGTCGAACACCACCACATGCGGTACGTCGGTGAACTGCCGTCGCGCCGCCTCGATTCCGGCGATCGCGCCGGGATTGTGCAGCGGCGCGAGCCGGACCAGGTCGCGGATCTGGTTCACCAGGGAGTCGTCGACGACCACCGGGTCGCTGAAATCCGGCCCGCCGTGGACGACCCGGTGGCCG
>DASTGF010000454.1:0-3127 GCA_035719255.1 Microlunatus sp.
AGTGGACGTGGATCCGCGGGTTGTCCGCCAGCCAGGCCTTCACGTGCGGCTGCTTGTGCGTGGCGTAGTTGTCCATGATCACCAAGTCCTCCTACGGTGGCTCGACCACGCCTGCCGATAACCACACGGGACATTATGTGGCCGGCACCGGAGCGACCGACGCCGTGAGCAGCGGAAGCACCCAGGGCCGGCCACATAACCACGCCGTCCACGTAATGCCTGTTTATGGAGAATTCTCCATAAGCGGCACACCGCCGCCATGCGACTCCTGGCTGCCGGATCGACAGCAGCGTGATCGCGCTCTGGCTGGGACACGAGAGCATCGAGACCACCCAGATCTACCTACACGCCGACCTGAAGACCAAGCAAGACGCGCTGGCCAGAACCAGACCCACCGGAACCACACGGCGACGCTACAAGATCACCGACGACACCCTCCTCGCCTTCCTCCAAGGACTCTGAATTATGCCGACCTCACCAACCGCAGACCCCAGTCAGAACACGGAATCCCCAACCCACATCGGCATAACCAGGACATCGGGATAACCGATTATGCCGACGTCGGCATAGCCCCTTCCACGTCGTCCGGCTCGCCGGTGACGCACTCGACCGCTGCCGCCGCCGGATCCAGCAGATTATCCACGGCCACCGCGGCCGCGCCAACGATCCGCTCTACCGGGCCCGCCGGACCCTGCACACCGGTATCGACCTGCTCACCGACCGGCAACAGCCGCGGTTGGAGCAGCTGTTCTCCGACGATGATCACGTCCAGGTCGAAGCCACCCGGGGGGTCTACCAACGCATCATCGCCGCCTACCGGCAACCCGACCCGGCTCAAGGCCGCGAACAGATGGTGAAGGTGATCGACGTGCTCAGCCACGGGGTACCGAAGTCACTCACCGAACTCATCACCCCCGGCCGGACGTTGAAGAAGCGAGCCACCGACATCCTCGCCTACCTCAACCGACCCGGATCCAGCAACGGACCCACCGAGGCGATTCAACGGTCGCCTCGAACACCTCCGCGGCTCCGCCCTCGGCTTCCGCAACCTCACCAACTATGTGGCCCGATGCCTACTCGAAGCCGGAGGATTCAGACCTCAGCTACACCGTCGATTGTGATGAGCCTGAAAACATCTGCGGGGCTCCGCACTCGGCTTTCGCAACCGCATCAAGGCGAAACCTAGTAAGCCGAACTATCGTTGACTGCCCATCGCATGCTCGAGATACTGTTCTTTGATCACGATGAGCCCGCGCGGCGGCGCACGCTCGGCGGTTCTCAGGAGACTCCATGACTCTTGACGCGGCCTTGTTCTCAGGAACGAAGTGCTACTTCTTCGACAGAAGCCGGTATCTTCGGGTGACTCGCGGGGACACCGGAGCCGGCACGGTGGATGCGGGCTACCCGGCACCGATCAGCAACTGGAACTGGCCGGCCGGGTTCGGCAGCAGCGGAATCGACGCCGCCCTCTACTCCGGCTCCAAGTGCTACTTCTTCCGCGGAAACCAGTACATCCGAGTGACCCGCGGCGACACCGGAGCCGGCACCGTCGACCCCGGCTACCCGGCACCAATCACCAACTGGGGCTGGCCACGCGGGTTCGCGGGTGCACCGGGACCAACGGTGAGACTCCATGCGAAGATTCTCACCGCGCCCAATGTCGGCGTGAACACAGCCGTCCAACGAATGCGCGAGCTGTACGAAGCGGTTGGCATCAATGTCCAGCTCGCAAGCACCGAGAACCTCAATCTTCCCGATCTCAACGATGTCGATGTCGGGCAGTGCTTGATGGGGCAGACGACCGACGAGCAGGATGACCTCTTCGCACATCGGAACAACGCAGGAGCCGACGACATCTGTGCTTACTTCGTCCGTTCCACGGTCCCCCCGTTCAATGGATGCGCTGCCCATCCCGACAACCGGCCGGCCCTAGTCGTTGCCCAGGGAGCAACACAGTGGACACTGGCCCACGAGGCCGGCCATGTACTTGGCCTTCGCCACGTGAACGACAACAATCGGTTGATGACCGGCAACGGGACGGGGAACATCACCAATCCACCCCCCGACATCGTCGGCAGCGAGGTCGCGAAGATGCTGGCCAGCGAGTACAGCAGGAACCTCTAGGAGCTTCCCGTGACAGTTTCGATGGAGGATGTTCGGAAGGTCCTGGACCCGGACGAGCCCGACTACGCCGCCGCCTCACAACTCGGTGAGGACGCACTTCCACATCTGGAGGAGCTGGTTCGAGGAGACGACCCGATGCTGGCCTCCAAGGCCACCTACGCCGCAAGCTTGATCAGCGGCGGAGCGGATGCCGTCGCAACCGCGGCAGATTCGGCCGACCCGATCGTACGGGTGGCAGCGGCAGCAGCCGCGCGGAACCTGCCGTCCGACCGCGCCGAACAAGTGCTTCGGCGGCTCACCGAGGACGACGACCCCGGCATCCGGAAGGTAGCTCGAACCTCGGCGCGCCGATGACCAGGGTTAGGGCGTGTCCTGTATATGGATCCTGATGGGGCGCGGTAGTCAGGTCGTGTGCATGATCGTCACGACCTGACCGATGAGGAGTGGGCGTTGCTGGAGCCCCACTTGCCCGATCAGACTCCGAGGCGGTCCCGTCCGTGGAAGGACCACCGGACGGTGGTCAACGGGGTGTTGTGGCGGACCCGGACCGGATCGCCGTGGCGGGACCTCCCGGAGTCGTATGGGTGTTGGAAGACCGTCTACAACCGGCATCGGCGCTGGTCGGCGGATGGCACCTGGGAGGCGGTGCTGCGGGAGTTGCAGCGTGGCTGCGACGTCGGCGAGGACACGTGGGTGGTATCGATCGACTCCACCGTGATTCGGGCGCATCACCACGCGGCTGGCGCCCGTCGCCAGCCTCCGGTCGATGTCTCGGCTCGAGTGCTGGCGGTCGCGTTGGCCGAGGACCTGGCCGCCGCGGTCACCCCGACGGCGGAGCAGATCGCGGTCGGCGAGGACCTCACAGGGGGCGGGATCGAATGACACGAATTCTCAACGGTCACAGCAGAAACACGCGGATCGGGAAGGGCTTGGCCGGTCCCGCGGCGGGCTGAGCACCAAGATCCACCTGCTCGCCGACTCCCGATGTCGGCCGTTGCGCACG
>DASTGF010000455.1:0-5827 GCA_035719255.1 Microlunatus sp.
CCGGCACCAACGGCAAGACCACGACGACCCACTTCCTGGCGGCCGCGGTCCGCGCGGCTCTCGGCCCGGACACCGGTCGACTGGTGCACAACGCCGACGGGGCCAATCTGCACGGCGGGATCGCCTCGGCACTGTCGGAACACCCGAAGGCCGACCTCGCGATGATCGAGACCGACGAGCGGGTCGTGGCGGACATGATCCGGCTCGGCCGGCCCGAGGTGCTGGTGCTGCTGAACTTCAGCCGCGACCAGCTCGACCGGCACCACGAGATCACCGCCCTCGGCCGCCGCTGGCGAACGGCGCTCGCCGAGGCGGGCGACGAGGGTCCGGTGGTCGTCGCCAACGCCGACGAACCGCTGATCGTCTGGGCGGCACAGACCGCCCGGCGCGTCGTCTGGGTCAACACCGCCGGGACCTGGATCCAGGACGCCTCCTTGTGCCCGAACTGTGGGGCCGTGCTGATCCGCGACCAGCCGGACGACACCGGCCGGTCCAGCTGGGCCTGCTCGGGGTGTGCGCTGGCGCAACCGCGGGGCGACTACACCGTCCAGCACGGGACGATCACCGCCCCCGACGGCCAGGTGTGGACGCCGGAGCTGAACGTGCCGGGGGCGTTCAACGTCAGCAACGCCGCCTGCGCGTTGGCCGCCGCCGTCCTGCTCGGGGTGCCGGCCGACATCGCCCTGGCGGGGATGCGCACCGTGACCTCACCGGCCGGCCGCTTCGCCACGACCCGGTTCGGCAGCACCACAGCACGGTTGCTGCTGGCCAAGAACCCGGCGGGCTGGGCGGAGGCGCTGCCTCTGGCCACCACCTCGACGGTCGTGCTGGCGATCGACTCCGCGGCCGCCGACGGCCGCGACGTGTCGTGGCTGTGGGACGTGGACTACGAGCAGCTCGCCGGGCGGACCGTCGTGGCGACCGGTCCCCGGGCCCAGGATCTCGCCGTGCGGTTGCTCTATGCCGGGGTCGAGCACCGGTGCGTACCCGATCTCGCCGCGGCGCTGGCCGGCCACTCCGAACCGGTCGACGTGATCGCGACGTACACGCCGTTCCAGCGGCTGCGGAAGATGGGTGGGGTCTGATGACGGGCGCAGTGGCCGACGGCGCAGAGGTCGAGGTCGTCTTGATCTACCAGTCGCTGCTGGGGATCTACGGTGATCGCGGCAATGCCACGGTGCTGATGAAGCGGCTGGCCTGGCGAGGGTTCGCGCCCCGGCTGTCCGTCGTCGAGCCGGGCGACCCGCTGCCCGACACGGCGCACGTCTATCTGCTGGGCGGTGGCGAGGACGCGGCTCAGGTGACCGCGGTCCGGGAGCTGACTCGGGACGGCGGGCTGCACCGGGCCCGAGACCGTGGCGCCGTCGTGTTCGCAGTCTGCGCCGGGTATCAGATCATCGGCAACTCCTTCACCGTCGGCGACCGCGACGAGGTGATCACCGGGCTGGGACTGCTGGACGTGACCACCACCCGGGGACCGGTGCGCGCGGTCGGGGAGATCCTCAGCCGGTGGCGCGGGCACGACGGCGACGATGCGCTGCTGACCGGTTTCGAGAACCACGGCGGTTACACCGTGCTCGGACCCGGTGCCGAACCACTGGCCGACGTCGAGGTGGGTGTCGGCAACTGCAACGACGGCACCGAGGGTGCGGTGAACGGCACCGTGATCGGCACCTACCCCCACGGACCGGTGCTGGTCCGCAATCCGGCTCTCGCGGACCACGTCCTGAGCACCGCGCTGGGCCGCGAGCTCGACCCGCTCCCGCGCCCGGAGCTGACCGAGCTGCGCCGCCAGCGACTGGCCGCGGCCCGACGGTCGTCGCGTTGAGCCCGTCCGCTTCGGCGTCGCGGCCGGCGCAAATCAGCGTGACCGTGTTCGCGCCGGATTCCTACCCTGGAGAGCATGGGACTGAGTCGTCCGGCACGCGCGTGGCTGATCGCGTACGCCGTCGTGGCGCTCACCGATCTGGTCGCCGAGCTGTTCGCCTGGCGGCTGGTCGCACTGATCGCGCTCGCCCTGTGCATGCCGACCCTGACCGGATTTCTGCTCGCCGCCCGGGTCCGCGACCGGCTCACGCTGCTGGTCGCGATCGGACTCGTCTTCTCATGGTGCGGCGATGTGTTCGGGTACTCGATCCTGATCAAGATCGCGTTCTTCCTGGTCGCCCAGCTCTGCTACGCCGGGGCGTTCTGGCCGTACCGCGCCCGCAGTGTGCTGCGTCGCCGCCCACCGGTCGCGGTGGCGTGCGCGCTGGTGGTGCTGCTGATCATCGTCGTGGTCGCCCCACCGGCCGGCGTCCTCGCGCCGGCGGTGATCATCTACGCCGCGACCATCGGCACGATGGCGGTGCTCGCCACCGGAGTCGGTCGAGCGACCGCGATCGGCGCGGCGGTGTTCATCGTGTCCGACACCCTGATCGCCCTGACCACCTTCGTCGTCCCCGGCCGGCTGCCATTGGAGACGTTCTGGATCATGGCCAGCTATCTGACCGCTCAGGCGTTGATCGTCTGGGGTGTGGTCCGGGCACCGGCCGCCATGGCCGTGCAGTCAGGGGTGCCGGTGGCCCGCGCGTAGTCCTGGCCCGCCACTAGTCTCGCAGTCGTGCAGACACGACAGCTCGGACCGTTCACCATCTCAGCCATCGGCCTCGGCGCGATGCCGCTGTCGATGTCGTTGTCGCTGTCACTGAACAAAGATCGTGTCCATCCCAGCGGGCAGGAGGCGATCGCCACCGTCCACGCCGGCGCCGAGACCTCGACCTCGATCATCGACCCGGCGCGGGCTTCGGAGCTGGGGATGTCGCGGGACGAGATCGCCCGCTGCTCGGCGAGCCATGGCCCCCAGTGACATGCCCGGCCCGGACATGTTCGGCACGGACCTGCCCGGCACTGACCTGCCCGGGGCGGGAGTGATCAGTGGCGGGATGACCGGCGCCTCGGTGCTGATCGTCGGCGGCGGCCACAACGGGCTGGTCGCCGCAACCTACCTGGCCCGCGCCGGTCTGCCGGTCACCGTGCTGGAGGCGGCCGACCGGTTCGGCGGGGCCGTGCAGAGCGCGCGGGTGTTCGACGGGGTCGACGTCTCGCTGTCGCGCTTTTCCTATCTGGTCTCGTTGCTGCCCCAGCAGATCGTCGACGAGCTCGGCCTCGACCTCGAGCTCCGGTCACGCACGATCGCCTCTTATACCCCGACCCGGACCGGTGGGTTGCTGGTCGAGCGCACGCCCGGCGACGCGACGCGGGAGTCCTTCCACGCGCTGACCGGCGGTTATGAGGAGTGGCACAACTGGCAACGCCTCGAGAGCTTTCTCGAACGCTTCGCCCGGGCGATCGCTCCGACGCTCACCGAACCGTTGCCTGCTGAGCATCAGCTGCGGGCGGCGTACGGCGATGATCAGCTCTGGGACGCCCTGACCCGGCATCCGATCGGCAATCTCATCGAGGCCACGCTCGCCGACGACCTGGTCCGTGGGGTGGTGCTGACCGATGCCTTGATCGGCACCTTCGCACCGGCGCACGACACCACGCTCGTGCAGAACCGCTGCTTCGCATACCACGTGATCGGCAACGCCACGGGCGAGTGGAAGGTCCCTGTCGGCGGGATGGGACGGGTGGCGTCGGAGCTCCAGCGGGTGGCCGTCGAGTCGGGAGCCGTGCTGCGCAGCGGGGCCCGCGTGATGAAGATCGAGCCGATCACCGGCGGCGGGTGGGAGATCGAGCTCGCCGGCGGTGAGCGGTTGCGGTCCTCCCACGTGCTCGCCGGTTGTGCGCCGTACGTCCTGGCGGGCCTGCGTGGTCGCACGGCGCCGAAGCCACAGGGCAGCCAGACCAAGATCAATCTCGTGCTGCGGAGGCTGCCCCGATTCGCCTCGGGTATCGCGCCGGAGACGGGCTTCGCCGGGACGCTGCATCTGCACCAGGGATACGAACGGCTGCAACGGGCGTACGAGGAGGCGTCGGCCGGTCGGATCCCGGATCCGCTGCCGGCCGAGGTGTACTGCCATACCGTTACCGACGACTCGATCCTCGGAGCGGCGCCCCGGTTCTCCGGTTGGCACACCCTGACCATGTTCGCGCTGCACACACCCGCGGCTCTTTTCGCGGCGGATCCGGCGCGCACCCGGGAACAGGTGCGACAGGCCGCGCTGCACTCCCTCCAGTCGGTCCTGGCCGAGCCGCTGGAGGAATGCCTGGCGCGCGACCAGCACGGTCGGCCGTGTGTGGAAGTGATGGGTCCCGGTGATGTGGAGGCGGCGACGGGAATGCCCGGCGGGCACATCTTCCACGGCGACCTCAGTTGGCCCTGGCGCGCCGACGACGCGGCACCGCCGACCCCGGCCGAACGTTGGGGAGTCGCGACCCCCGACGACGGCATCCTGCTCTGCGGTTCGGGGTCGGTCCGCGGTGGCGCGGTCAGCGGGCTGGGCGGTCACAACGCTGCGCACGCCCTGCTGGAGATGATCCGCTGACCTCTCAGTTCGCGAGGAGCAGTCGCGTTTGCTAGTGTTTCTCCTCGCGCGCCGCTAGCTCAATTGGCAGAGCAGCTGACTCTTAATCAGCGGGTTGGGGGTTCGATTCCCTCGCGGCGCACCAAAGGCCCTAGTCGGAGCCGCCATCCTGCGGCTCCTTCTTCGTCTCTACCCTCACCATCGGTCACTTTCGGGCTTCATCGACTTCGACAGAACCTCCGACCGGACCCAGGACTCCAACGTCGACGCTGCAACCGGGTGCACAACCTGACGACCCATGGACGTAACGTTCGGCCTCGGCGGTATCGCCGTAAGCGGCAAGGCTGACGGAGAAGGCCTCGAACTCGACGAGCTCTTGCAGCACCGTACGGACTGACTCGCGGATCATGTCGACGCCATCGCAGGTGCGGTGGGCTTCGAGCAACTCCGACAGGGCAGACTGGGACAAGGCCATCGGTGGTTCCTTCAGTGCGTGACCTGGTCGTTTTACACCGAAGAGCCCGCCGATGGGCGCCTACGTCATGCAGCCTCGCCGATGGACCTCAAACCCCCAGGCGGAACTCTCCTGCCGGACGGAGACGCGCGTTCAGCAGCTCATCACTGTGGTCCAGGACGTATCCGGTAAGGATGGCACTATCAGCGGCAACACGGGTCGATGAAGACTCTCTCTGGCAGCACCCTCTCGCAGTTGCGAGACAGACTTGCACGCGAGCGTCGGAGTGTTCCTTGCGGCTCTCGCGATCAGATGAACAGCGTTTACTGCCGCCCAAGCATGGGGTCCGATACAGCACATCCGCGGGCTCAACGCCGGCGCGTCACCACACCACCATCGGAATTCCGCAGATCGCTTCGGTCGCCACTCTGAGGAGGGTGGACATCACGTCCCATCAGATGCTGAGGCGTCGTCGCCGGACGGTCCCGCTATCGAACACCCGAAGCGGCCCGCTCCCGGCGCACTGTGGAGTTCTGCACGACCTGATAGCCGCCGAGAACCAGCCGACTACGGGTACCCGTCCCGGGCCCGTTTCCGGCACGTCCTCGTCGCGCCGACCGACCGATCCTGCCGGCCCTAGGGGCGCCGTGGGACGCCGGCTCATCGGGAGCGCTCGGCCGCCTCCGACCGAGCGAAGACGTGCTCGGCTGCGGTCCGGGCGTGCCGGTCGAGCCGCAGGGCTTCCTTGCTCGCCTCGCTCAGACCGTCGGGCGTCAGCTGGATGACGTTGATCAATTCCTCCTTCTCCTGCTCACCGCCCGAGTACCTGGGTTCGGTGGCGATGTCACCGACGCCAGGCCCGAAGTACTTGAGCTCGGTGCCGTCCTCGAGCACGCTCAGCGCCCGCGGGAAGCACTGGAAGGGT
>DASTGF010000456.1:0-6223 GCA_035719255.1 Microlunatus sp.
CTCCGCGATCGCCTCGACCGCCTCGCCATAGCCCAAGGACGGACCGCCGCCGCGCATCTGTACCGCGGACTCGCGGTCCAGTCCGGGGCGCAGCGCGCGCAGATTGTCCGAGAGCTGTGCCATCTCCGAGGCCAGATCGGCGTCGGCGAGGGCCTGGCTCATCAGCTGCGCCAGCTGCTCGCGCTGTTCGGGGGAGAGCGAGGCCATCATCCGCTGGGCGGCGGCCTGGCGGCGGGCCAAGGCGTCGATGAGCTCGTCGACGTCTTGAGGATTCTCGGGGAAGAAGTCGCCGTGCTTGGCCATGAAGTCGGCGAACTGGTCGGTGGTGTCCTCCTGCCGGGCGTGCGCGGCGAGCAGGGCGTTGAGATCGGCCAGCATGTCCTTGACCGCCCGCATCGCCTCGGAGTCGGGGTTCTCCAGCGCTTCCTTCATGCCTGCGAACTGCGCTCCGAGCGTCTCGCGGCGCAGCATGTCCTGGATCGACCGGTAGATCTGGCGCGCCTCCGGCGAGTGCCAGTCATAGTCGGCCAGACCACGGACCGCACCGGCGGTGTCGTCGGGCAGCGTGGCGAGTTCCATCTCGGCCAGCCGAGCGTCGTCGCCGTCCTCGCCGGCGAGGGTCTCCTGTTCGGCGGCCAACGCCTGATCCAGGGCCGCCCTGACCTGGTCGAGGGCGCCGCCGAGGTCCCCGCGCCGACGCGCCGCGGCGCGCAGCTTGCGGACCCGCTCCATCAGCTTGTCCAGGCCGCCGCGCCCATCGAGGCCTTCCCGCATCAGCCGCTGGAGCGCATCCCGGACCGAACCGGCGGCCAGCACCTCCTCGCCGATCTGGTCGACGGCCGCGCGCACGTCGTACGGCGGAGCCAACGGATCCGGCCCGCCGCGCCACGGGCCGTACCGGAAGCGCCCGTGGCCCACGCCGTCCGGAGCGTGGCGGCCGTGGTCGCGCGGGTCCGGGTCGGGGTGGTCGAAAGGATCGGCGCTCATCAGGCCGCCCCGTAGACCGTGCGCCCGTTGACGAACTCCTTCTCCAGCCGGCGGGTCAGGTGCAGCCCCTCGAGGACGAACTCGGCCGCGGCCGCGATCTGGCCGCGGGTGGCCGCGTCGCCGTACCCGAGCCGGTCGAGGACCTTCGACAAGCCCGGCACGGTGCCGATCTGGGCCAACAGCTCGGCAGCCGGGACCAGCTCGCCGGTCTCCACCATCGCACCCTCGGCGAAGACGCCGGTGAACCCGGACAGGTCGAGGCCGGACAGGCGCTGGCGGAACACCGTGGCCGTGGCCATCCGGAGCAGGTGCTCCAGCACGGCACGCTCGCGGCCCTCCTCCCCCATCTCGAACTCGATCTTGCCGAGCAGGGTCGGGACGACGACCCCCACGTCACCGATCCGCGCGACGGGGTCGTGGTCGTCGGTACGGGCCGCGCGACGCAGCGCGGCAGCCGAGATGCCCTCGACCGCGGCGATGGGGAACCGGGCCGAGACACCGGAGCGCTGGTCCACCGAGGATGACTCACGCAACTGGCGGGTGAGCACCGCGACCACCTCGAGCAGGTGCTCGCCGACCTCGGCGACGGTGGCGGACTCCTGCGCCAGCAGGGCGACCTCGTCGGCGGTCTCGGTCAGATAGTGGGTCCGCAGCTCGGCCCCGAAGCGGTCCTTCAGCGGGGTGATGATCCGGCCGCGGTTGGTGTAGTCCTCCGGGTTGGCGGTTGAGGCCAGCAGCAGGTCCAACGGCAGCCGCAACGAGTAGCCGCGAACCTGGATGTCGCGCTCCTCGAGGACGTTGAACAAGGCGACCTGGATCCGCTCGGCCAGGTCGGGCAGCTCGTTGAGACCGAAGACGCCGCGGTTGGCGCGGGGCACCAGGCCGTAGTGGACGGTCTCGGGGTCGCCGAGCGTCCGGCCCTGGGCCACCTTGACCGGGTCGACGTCGCCGATGAGGTCGCCGACGGAGGTGTCCGGGGTGGCGAGCTTCTCGGTATAGCGGTCGTTGCGGTGCCTCCAGGCGATCGGCAGATCGTCGCCCAGCTCGGCGGCGAGCGCGCTGCAGCGAACGCACACCGGGCGTACTGGGTCGTCGTGGATCTCGCAGCCGGCGACCTCGGGACTCCACTCGTCCAGCAGGCCGGCGAGGGTCCGCATCAGGCGCGTCTTCCCTTGGCCGCGCTCACCGAGGAGCATGAGGTCGTGGCCGGCCAGCAGGGCCGTTTCGAGTTCGGGGAGCACGGTGTCGTCGAACCCGACGATTCCGGGGAAGGCGGTCTCGCCGGCCCGCAACCGGGCGACGAGGTTGGCGCGGATCTCCTCTTTGACGGTCCGCGGCTGGTATCCGGTGTCCAGCAGTTGGCCGAGCGTGGCCGGGGCTGGATGGCGAGGGGGCTGTGCCGTCATGACCTGACCCTAGCCCCGCTATCGAAGCGGTCTGCCGTTCCTCTCCCCGGCAACTGTGCGGGTACGACAGCGACACGCCGGTGATGCTTGGCGTTTGATCCCACCCGCGGGGAGGCAGGCCGCCCGCCGGGCGCGCACGCGGACTTTCGTCCCTGGACTGGGTCAGTCGCCCAGGTCGGCAGCTCGGGGCGCCTGCCACCGGAAGTGCAGGGCGGCGAGCCGGAGACCGAAACAGAGAGCGGCGGCGGCGAGCGGGACCCAGGGCGCGAACCAGCCCAGCTCGTGCGCGAACACGACGACACTCGCCGCGATCATGGCCGGCACCACGTAGACGTCCTCGCGCAGCACGACCGGGGTGCGCCCGGCCAGCACGTCGCGCAGTACCCCGCCCCCGATGCCGCTGAGCACTCCCATCAGGACACTGGGCACTGGCTCCAGACCGAACTGCAGCGACTTGGCGGCGCCCGCCGCGCAGAACAGTCCGAGCCCGGCGGCATCGAACCAGTCGATCCAGCGCTCCATCCTGCGCAGACCGGGATGGAACCGGAACGCGACCAGCGCCGCGGCCACCGGTACCAGGAAATAGCGCCAGTCGCGGAACGATGCCGGCGGGATGTCCCCGATCAGGACGTCACGGATGATGCCGCCACCGATGCCGGTGACGATGGCCAGCACCATCACGCCGACGATGTCGAACCGAACCCGGATGGCCAGCAGTGCACCCGACAAGGCGAAGACGAAGATGCCGACCAGGTCGAACACCACCGGCATCGCGTTCACGGGCCCGACCCTACGGCTCGCCCGGACCGGACGGCGCAGCCCGCTGCGTGTGGACGCAGCACCAGGTCACTCGACCCGAACCGGCGACCGACAGAGTAGGTTTACGGGTAGGAGTCGACGAAGGAGCTCGCCCACCGATGTGCCGCCACGACGATGCGCCCTCACCACGATGCGTCGGGCGCGACTGGTAGGGCTCAGCCCGGACGGCCGGTCTCTGATCGTCGCCACCGACGACGGTGAGCACCTCGAGGTGCCTGCCGATGATCGGCTTCGTGCGGCCGTACGCGGCCACCGGCCACGCCTAGGACAGTTGGAGATCGAGATGGAGAGCGGGCTCAGTCCCCGGGAGATCCAGACCCGGATCAGGTCTGGTGAGTCGCTGGAGGACGTCGCCAAGGTCGCGGGCATCCCGATGGAGCGAGTGGAGCGGTTCGCCGCACCGGTGATCGCCGAACGAGAGTACGTCGCGGCGCAGGCCGTCGCTTCCACCGTACGGCGGCGGGGCGAGACCTCAGGTCATCGCAATCTCCGGCTGACCATCACCGAGCGGCTGATCAGCCGCGGGGTCGATGTCGACACGCTGGCCTGGGACTCCTACCGGATGGAGGACGGGCGCTGGGCGGTGACCGCCGACTACCGTTCCGGCGACGCCGCGCGGCAGGCGCTCTTCTACTACGACGTGCAGGGGCGGTTCTCCATCGCCGGCAACGACGACGCGCGCTGGATCCTCGGTGAGCAGACCGCCGCGCGCGGTCAGCAGCCCGGGCGTCGCCGCCCCGACGGGTCTGCCGCGACCGAGGACGACGTCGAGCCGACCGTGGACCTCAGCGACGAGCTCGCGATCGTCCGGGCGGTTCAGGAGCCGCCGGTTGCTCCCGCGGCGGTCGTGGAGGCAGAGATCCTGGCCGAGGTGGCCGAGCTCCGGGGCGGGTCAGCTCGGGACGGGTCGGCTCGGGACGGGTCAGCTCGCGACGGGTCAGCTCGGGACGGGTCGGGGGCGGACCCCGGCACGACCGGCCGGAATCCCGACGAGCGCAGCGTCGAACTCGCCCGAGAGACCGCCCTGGCCGAGGCCGAGTTCGATCAGGCCGGCCTGGAGGGCACGAGCCTCGGTCGCGGCCGGCGTGACGACGTGCTCGACGACATGCTGTCCCGGTCGCTCGCCGAGGAGTCGGCGATCGCTTATCCCGGACTGAGCGACGCGAGCGCGGTACCCGAGGCAGCCAGTCGTCGCGGGGCCGGCTGGGAGCCTGCGATCGTGGTCAACTTCCCGGTCGAGCCGAGCCAGATCGAGCCGGCCGATGAGTACGGCGGCCCGCTCCAGGGCACTGACGAGCCCGAACCCGGCCTGCCGGCCCTGGCCGACCTGGAGGACGAGGCGGAGGCGCTCGAGGACGAGGTCGAGGCCCTGGAGGAGGAACTCGAGGAGCCCCAGCACGGAGGGCCCCAGCCGGGAGCGCCCCAGTCCGGGGGGCCCCAGTCCGGAGCACCCGAGTCCGGAGCACCCGAGTCCGGAGCGCCCGAGTCCGGCGAATCGAATGCGTCGGATCCGGCCGCCAGCGCGGGTGGTGTCGAACTCATGGGTGAGACCGCGCCCGACGTCGACACTCCTGGGACGGAGGCCGCGGCGGATGAGCCCGCCCCGGACGTACCCGCCGAACCGGCAGCGGCCAAGCCGTCACGGCGCCGTCGAGCATCGGTGCCGAGCTGGGACGAGATCATGTTCGGCGCCCCGAAGCGCCCCTGACCGAGCGCTGGTCCGCGCGCCGTCACACCGTGACGGCGGAACTCACGCCTCAGAAGTGACAGCACCACTGCACTCCTGAGGAGGAACCGTGCCCAGTGCATCCCGCTCGACCACCCCGGCCGGGATCGATCTCGACATCGTCGAGGGACGCTACGCCGAACTCGACGCGTACACGGTCTCGTTCGAGACCTTCAAGCAGGACCTGGACGTCAGCCCATACTTCCGCGGGCTGCCGGGCGACGCTTGCACCTGCACCCATCTCGGATATGTGACCGCCGGGCAGATCACGTTCCGCTGGCCCGACCACGACGAGGTGTACGTCGAGGGTGACGCGTACGTCGCCGCACCAGGTCACCGCCCGGTCATCGTCGCCGGCACCTCCGTCGTCGAGTTCAGCCTGACCGCCGAGCTGGCTCCGGTGATGGAGACCATCGGCCGGAACATCGAGGTCCTGAACGTGGCCCTGAGCGGGGCCGGAGCATGACCGCCGCCGTCGGTGTCGACCTGACCGAGCGAACCGCGGCCTTGGGCCCGGAGCTTCGCCCGCTCGCCGACCTCCTCCTCGGCTGGCTGGAGTCGGGTGCCCGTTCGGACCACCTGTTCAGCGACGACGTACGCGTCGACCTGACCGTTCCGCACTGGCGGCTGCAGTCTCGCGGCACCGAGGCGGCGTTCCGGCTTCGTGCGGAGCAGCATCCCTACGCCGGATCCGTCCGGATCGAGTGCCTGGCGGCCACCGACCGCGGCTTTCTGATGGCATTCGAGGAGCGGTGGGCCGCCGACGGGCAGCGCTGGTACTGCCGCGAGATGCTGCACGCCGTCGTCGCGGACTCCCGGATCGCCGTGCTCTCGGTCTACTGCACCGGCGACTGGGACGAGGATCTGCAGCGCCGCTACGCCGCGACGGTCTCGGTCACCGCCGGCTGAGCCGCAGGGCAACCGGCACACCCACCGGAGCGAGCGCGATCGGTGCCCGACGCCGCACACCGCCCTATCCTGTCGATCATGGGCACGGATGCCGCGTCCGCGCTGCTCCGCCGGGCCGAGCAGGCCTGGGAGGACGGCGACGGTGAGGCCGCGATGACCCTCTTCGACCGCGCCGCCGACCTCGCCGAGACCGAGGGCGACGGCCCGACCCGTGAGGCCGCCGTCCTCGGCCTGGCCCGCGGTCAGCAGTACAATCTGGCGCCCGGTCGGCTGCCGGTCCGGCTCTACGCCGCGTACGAGGCTGCCGCATCCCCTGCCTCGCGGGCCCGGCTGGCGGCGAGCCTGGCCCGCTGCTGGGCGTACGCGAACGAGCCCC
>DASTGF010000457.1:0-6262 GCA_035719255.1 Microlunatus sp.
CCATTGGCCCATCCAGGCGCGCCGCCTGCCGGCCACGGAAGTGGCTGCAGGACCGGTGGCCCGAGGCCTTGATGCACCCACGGGTCGAGGACGAGCGTCATTCCGCCATGTGGTGTCCGGTGGAAGACGAGGCGGCCGATCTCAAGCGGGTTGAACGCGACGGGGCGAGCTGCGCCGATCGGGGGACTTGGACGGGACACCGCGATCGCCAGGTACTCTTCCCGGCCCAGCATGATCCCGATGTTGACGACGGCGAACATCTGGAGCTGCGGGTCCAGTTGAGTGACCGCGGGGGCTAGGGCAGGGCCGGCACTGGGGCTGAGGATCTCGGAGAATCCGGCGACGACGATAGGGCCGGCGGCCATCACGTTTCGCACCCCTTGGTAGCCGTTCCCGAGCGCCGCCGCGACCGCGTGACTCGTCGAGTAGTTCTCGACGTTGTGGTAGAAGGCGTACGCAACCATGCGTGATCGGAACCGGTTCAGGCCGCGTCGGGGACGAGCCGGGCCCGCGCCGTCCTTGCGACCTGCGCCCGGGCTGTGTCGCCGGACAGGTCAGGGACGACGGTGGGATCGAACGGCTGGCTGGCGATGGCGGGGGATTGGGACGTGATCAGCACGGCCTTGGCCTGACCATTGGCGTCGAGGACCGTGACGACGTCGACCAGCTGCCAGATCAGCACCGCCATCGGCGTGGTGGGGCTCGGGTTGGTGAAGACCTCCTCGTTGAACGATGTCTTCGTCGAGGTCACGGCTAGGGAGTGGAACGACGACGTCGACTTGTTCAGACTGGAGTTGACGCTGGCCGAGATCGGACCCCAGCCCGCGGTCACGCTGAGCCCCAGGGAGGCCGACAATGTCGACTGCTCCGAGGATGTGGTGGCCACGCCCTCGGTCAGGCTGTAGCTGACCGTCCGGGTCTCGCCCGGCGCCAAGCAGAAAGAGCTCGGTAGACGCTGCCAGAACTGTTCGCGCATGATCGTCCCGGCTGCGGTCTTCCCGCAGCCGGTGAGGATGCGGGGTCCGTCGGTCGGGATGATGATGCCGTTGTCGGGATCGGGGTCGGGCGGGGGCCCGATGTCGTTCGGTGAGCACAGCACGGTGTTGTCGAGGGCAAAGATGATCGGCGCGGTCACGGTGGTCTTGGGGAACTCGTAGATGCAGACGAACCCGCCGGTCGCCTTGGTCAGCACCAGCGCGATGTCTCCGGTCTGCCATGAGTCGATGCCGAGCGCCGCGTTGGCCAGCAGCGGATGGCCAGGCTCGCCGGCCTGCGGTGCCGCGTCGCCGTGGCTGTCGATGGCCCACCCCGAATGTTCACCGTCGGACTCCACTAAGTAGACGACCAGGTCAATGGGAAGCCGGTTCGGCAGGGTGACCCGGTACGCCTGGGGCGGCCCGCCGGGATTCGACGGAAGCCTGCCGTTCATCGCCCCTGTCGTGTCCCTCGAGGGTTGCCGGTTCCCGATCACGTCTGCACTCCTTGTCCTGGGGCGAGGCCCGGCCTAGTCGAGCGTCATCTGCAGCAGGGGGAGCGTGGTATCCCCGTCGTGCTGCGCGAGCCAGTACAGGGCCGTGTCGGTCGAGGCCAAACAGGGGCTGTACCCGGCGCCGGCCGCGAGCCCGGGGACCGGCTGCACGTCGCTCCAGGTCTCACCGTCCACGGAGGCCACGTATCCCAGCCCGGACGACCCGGTGATCTGGCCACCGACGTAGAGCATCCCGTTGAACACCCCGGCCCCCGAGCCGCTCGTCGCCCCAGTGACCGGTGGCGACCCCACCGGAACCGGTGCTCGCCAGCTGACGCCGTCAACGGAGGAGGTGTGCAGCAACTGCATGTTCGACCCCGTGCCCACGACGAAGAAGACGTGGACCCGGCCGTTGTACACCGTCACCGCCGGGTCTCCCGTGGTCGCGGCCCCAGGAATCTGGTAGGGACCACCCCACGACTTCGTGTCGGAGCTGGAGACGCACCACAGCGCCGACGAGGCCGAGTAGACCGCGAACAGGCCGTCCGTCCCGGCGGTGAGGACCGGTGTGCCGGTCGTCGGCCCAGGCGTCGGCAGCCCCACCGGAGACGACGTGCTGATCACGACGCACTGCGGGCCGCCGGTCTCGTCGACCATGCCCGCGTACACCACGCCGTTCCACACCGCTGCCGACACCGCGGGCGACTGCAGGCTGGATCCGACATTCGACACCGAAGCGGCCTGCCAGGTCTGCAAGTCCGTCGTGGACGAGGATTGCAGCCACGCCGAGCCGCCGCCGCCGGTCCAATAGACCGCGGTCAGCTGTTCGTCAGTCGCCGCCACGGCACCAGACCCCACCAGACTGTTGATCGACGGGCCGGGAATGTGGCGCCACGCCACGCTCGGCAGCTGCACTGCGGTGCTCATGACCCTCCTGGGAGCAGCTCACCGGTGCTCGAGGTGGACGCCGTGAGCTGCAAGGAATGAACCGAGTTAGCGTCGTCGACCAACGCGAACGACACCGAGGTGGACGGTGGGAATCCACGACCCGCCACGGCGACCGAGCCCCCCGGCTCCGGCGCCACAGGCTGGACGCTGAGACTGGGCGCCTCCAGGGTGCACAGTCCGAACGCGCTGACCGACCCGTCCGCCGTCGCCGCAGAAACCGTGTACGTCCCCGCCACGCCGCTGGGCATGGCGAACGACACACCGGCCGGAACCGAACCGTACGCGTCGGTGGTCACCGCGGTCGGCGACGTCGTCAACGCGACAAACGTGCCGCTTCCCGGCGTGGACTCGATCTTGAAACTGAGGGCGGTCGACGGCGGGAACCCTGAGCCGCCGACGCCGACGAGTACCGTGGCCGGCGCCGTCGAAGGCTGCAGAATGAGCGTCGCCGACCTGGCCACGCTCATGCTGGTGGACGCGACGGTCGACCCTGCCACCGAAGCGGTGAGCCGGTAGTGGCCCACCGTGGACGGCACCGCAGTCGTCAGCGCGTCCGAGGTCGGCGCGGGGTGTTTGGCGACCAGAACCGGCGGCACGCCCGTCACGACGCTCGCCGTCGGATGTCCGCTGCCGTCCAGCACCGACACGATGTCGGTCAGCTGCCAATACAGCAGAAAGGAGCTTTCCCCAGGGTTGTTGTTGATTGTGCTCATGTTGTAGGTCGTCGACTCAGACGTCGTGACAACCTGTTGGAACGTGCTACTCGACATGCTCAGCGTTGACGAGAGCGTCGCCGAAATCGGCCCCCAGCCACCCGACCCGGACAGACCGATCGATGTCGACAGCTGGTCCTCGGAGCTGGTGGTGTCCTGTACACCATTGGTCACCGTCGTCGAGTACGTCATCACCTCGTTCGCCGCCAGCGGGGTGGAGTCCGACGTTCGATGCCAGAACTGCTCCCGAACCACCGGGATACCGGCCCGAACCCCGCAACCGACCAGGACCCGCGGCGAATCGGGTGGGACAACCACACCATCGGATGGTGTCGGCATCGGCCCGATGCCGTTCGGCTGAAGCAGCAGATCGGAGGTGATGGAGAGACTGGTCATCCCCGCCGTCGGCAACGGCCCAAGAAGACACACGAAGGATCCCGTTGCCGAGGCCAGGGCGACGAGGTAGCCCCCGGCGTACCAGGAGGTGACCGGAGCAGAAGTCGATGCCTTGACGGTCATCCCGTCGGCGCCGTTCGTGATCGGCGGCCGACCGGCGGCGATCTGAGCCGCCGTGCTCCAGCCAACCCGATCGCCGTCGGGGTCCAGCAACAGCAGCGTCACATCGACCGGCAGTCCGTTCTTCACCGTGAGACTGGTCGTCGCACTGCCGGAAACCACCGTCGCGGTCGGCGAAGCCAACGCCCCGTTGAGCGCCGCCAACACATTCTTGCTGATGATCATCGGGCCTCTTCACTGCGCCGCCCGCCGCGCCCCCGACCGGCGCTGGCCACAGACTATGGCCACCCTCGAACCACCCGCAACGGCTCCGCCGTAGCCGTGTCTCGACACCTGAAACGCAGGGCCACCATCGTGCGGCGTACGCAGAGAAGCGTTGAAACCTGCGTAGAGCCAGCAGCAGCCGTCGATCGCCTCGGTACGGAGGCCACACGAGCGCTGCTGCTCCGACCAGCCCTCGCGTTCGCTGCATGATGCCGGTTTGGTGGTTCGGCCATCGTTTGACAGCCACCTGCCCGGATCCGGCCGACGGAGCCGGGCATGCACGTGATCACGACCACTGGCGGGCAGCGTAGTCGTGTCCAGGATCACGCTACCGAACCTCCTTCGGCGCCGGTCTCGTGAACGCCTTGCGCGCCGCATCCTGACAGCGCATGTCCCTCGGGGCGATGCATGACCTTCTCGCGTGTCTCGGACAAGACGATCGTCGGGGGGCGACAGCTAGGCCGCAGCAGCCTACGGCGGCCGGTTCCCAGACGGCCCGCTGCTCACGCCGCTCGCAGACGCAGCCGTCGCGCAAGACAGGTGTCTGACGGCCGACGCACCCGTGGCGGTCGGCCACGCCGCCGCGAGCTGGTGGAGGCACAGTCAGACTCCTGATGCTCCAGCACTGTTAGCGAGGGAGTTCAGCCCTTGCTTCCCTTCCCGTGTCGTCTTCCCTTCTGTGCCTTGTTCTTGTCGTTCGGTTTGCCGGGTTTGGCGTTACTGGTGCCGTCGTTGCGATCGGGCTTCGCTGAAGGGGCCGGCCGTGTCGTGGTGCTACCACTTGGTGCGGAAGTGGGTGTGGGATGTGGGGTATGGATGCGGATCCGCTGCACATCCTCGAGCACCCTTACCCTGGCGGAGCGGATCTGTGCGGCCCGCTGTTCAGACAAGGCGCCGGACTGCTGTGCAGCCGCGACGTCCGCCTCCAACTGGTCGAGCGCGCTGACGGCGGCATCCCAGTGCGACGCATTGGTCGCGGATTTCACCGCGTCGACGTCGCGCTGCAAGGTGGCTGCGGTGGTTGCTGACATCTGGGCGCCACCGGATCCGCAGCCGGTCAGCAGCCAGGCCGCAAGGACCAGCGACAGCAGCAGTCGCACCAATCGGCGGCTCACGGCTGTACCGCGCTCTGCAGGTCCCGCAGGTCCTGACCCAACCGGTCCGACCCGGGTGACGCCGCCGGCGGTGACGTCCCCGGTGCGAGGCTCGACCCGCCGCCCGGACCAAGCCACAGGAACACCGTCACCATCGCGACGATCCCGATGATCACCCCGGCCGCGACAAACCAGCCCAGGTGCCGGCGCTGAACGTCCGGGATCGACCCCGAGCCACCGGAGACTGCCTCCGCTGTCTGGGTCATCGGTCTGGTGTGGAGGCTCGACGGGTCGTCGGCCACCGGCTGGGTCAGTGGTTTCGGCCGCACGGCCGTCGCCTTGTCTGTTTGCGGCAGCGCGTTGTCTGCTTGCGCCAGCGGTGGCGTCGTGGACAGCCGGTGCAGGCGACGTGCGACCTCGGCCGCGGGGGGACGGTCAGCAGGATCGTCCGCGGTCATGCTCGTCAACAGTTCGGGCCAGCCGTCGGGCAGGTCGGCCGGGATGCGCGGCGGCCTGGCCAGCCGCGCGACCGCGGACTCCGCCGACGACCCAGGGTATTCCAGGCGGCCGGTGAGGCATTCCAGCAACACCAATCCCAGCGCATAGATATCGGCGGCGGGACCGACCTCCTTCCCGCGGACCTGCTCCGGTGCCAGATACGACACCGTGCCGACAGTTCCATGCTGGGTCAGCCGTGTCTGGTCGAGGAGCCGGACAATGCCGAAGTCGGTGAGGTAGACGGTGCCGTCCGTGGCGCACAAGACGTTGCCGGGCTTGATGTCGCGGTGGACCATTCCCAGCGCGTGGACGTCGGCCAGGGCGTCGGCGATCGACACGCCGACCTGTGCGGTCTCATCAACCCGCATGGGGGCAGTCCGGGTTCGGTCTGCCAAGGTCGTGCCGTCGATGAGCTGCATCACGACGAACGACACGCCCGCATCGGTGCCCGCATCGAACACCGCCACGATGTTGGGGTGCTGCAGCCGCGCCAGTGCCTGGATCTCCAACTGCTGCCGAGCCTGGCTCGTCGACACCTCCGAGTCGCTGCGGAATACCTTTACCGCGACCTGGCGACCCAACACAGCGTCGGTCGCCTCGTACACCTCTCCCATCCCACCCCGGCCCAGCAGCCGCTCCAGCCGATAGCGAGACGCCAGCGTCAGACCCGGACCCACCTGCATGACAAAGCCTTCCCGCTCCCCAGCCACAGCCCCGTCCGCCCACCCTACGGCTCCGGCCCGGTTCGATCCGTTTCACCG
>DASTGF010000458.1:0-2876 GCA_035719255.1 Microlunatus sp.
AAGGTGAACGAGAACCTACAACGCGTGGAGGAACTCGACCATTTTGTGGCTGCATTCTTGCTCTGACGAGGGCGACGACAAGAGTTTCAGGCGTCTCAGCTCTCGTTATCTTGTCGATATCCCGGGGGCTTGGAGGGTGGTTGGACGCGGCCTCATGTGTTCGATTCGGCTGAGCCGGTGTCGTATGCCGCAAGGACCGTCGTGCGGTGCACACTGAGCGACACTCGTGCGGAGCTCGCAGTAGCCGACACCTTCAGGATCCTCCATCGGTGCACCTCAGGAGGACCAGCAGCCGCCACCACGAGCCGGCGGCATCGACCCGCGTCATGACCGCCCAGCCTCGTGCCGCCGACCTGAGCGACACGACGACCTCGAAGGCGAACCCGCCGGCAGCAGGAACGGCCGACTGCACCTGCCCGACGGAACGTGTAAAGGATCAGGCTGCGAGCACCCTCGCTTTGAGCTGTTCGAACTCGGCCTGGGTGATGGCGCCGCTGTCCAGGAGAGCCTTGGCCGAGGCGATCTCGTCCGCGGCGCTCTTTGAGGATCCGGCGGCCACGGATCTGACGTAATCGTTTTGGGCCTGCTGCGCCGCCTTCATCTGTTCCAGTTGGCGCTGCTGCATACCGTGCCCGCGGGCGATCAGGTATACCAAGATGCCTAGCCACGGAATGATGATCACGAACAGCACCCACAGTGTCTTCGCTCCGCCGCCGATGTCCCGGCTGCGGAAGATGTCGCCCAGGATCCACCACAGGCACATGAACCAGGCGAAGAACAGGAAGAACTCAAGCATCGCGAGTAGGAACGATCCGTTGTTGTTGAACATCGACAGCCTTTCGTTGCGCCGGTGTGCGATGGCCCGCTCCGAGCCGACGATGGAAGCATGACGGATCGCCGCGACCAGGCCGATGAGGCGGCCGCGTGTCGTCAGCCGGACTCCCGACCCAACGATGGCACGGTGCGCCATGCAGAGCTCCCGGCCGTAGGCACACCACCGCCGGACGCGTGGCGCGCACCCGTCCCGGGAGCCCTAGCCACGAGCCCACCCCCGGCCAAGTCCAGGGTCGTGGTGGGTGACGACGTCATCTGGGTGATCCTTTGGGTCCTCCTACGGTGCGCCGTAGGAGCCGACCGCTGACTGATTACGTGCTTTGCCAGCCGCGGACCCTGTGCAGGGTCGCCTCCTTCGGATACCTGCCGTCGGGCGGCCCGATCTCGAAGAGGTCAACCAAGAGGAACATCGGGTAGTCGGGCGCCTGGTCGGTCCGGAGAAGCACGACGTCGTTGCAACCGATGATCGTCTTGCCGTCACCCCAGATGACGGTCCACGTGTGCGGCTTCGTGGCGTCGAACGGCAGATCTACCTCAAACATCGCAGTTGTCAGATCAGGGTCGCCGTGGGCTTTGATCCCGATCCGTGCCCGGGTTGACGGTCCGATCGCTGAGGCGTCGATCTCGAACAGGCACAGTTCGCCCGAGTGGAGTTCGCTCAGATGCTCGGTGCCCACAAGCCATGCAGCGAGCATGCACCCCGGATCCCGACTTGCGCTGACGGTGAGGTCGACGCGACCGGCCGACGGTGCCCACAGAAGCTGTGTCGGCGTGGAGATTCGGACTTCAAGGCCGTCAGGTCGATGCCGATGTGTACCTCGCCGCGAGCCGACCGGGCCTGAGAACGTGCCGGTCTGGAGGTTGGACACGCGCAGAGGCGCGTCCTCGATCCTCCAGTCCAGCTGGTCCTCCTCAATGAGCAGAGCAAGCCCATCGGGGCGCTGGGCGACACGGGCGGCTGACCGCTCAGCGGTCGTCCAGTGCGGGAGATAGTGCGGGACCCAGTGGTCTGCATGGACGCCATCGTTGAATCCGTCTTCGAAGTCGGGCGTTCGGTTCGGCGGACGCGGAAGCCTGTCGCTGGTGGGGGCCACAGGGGGAAGTCTCCTCTTGCGGCTCGGAGTGCTGATGACCGTTCCACAAGACGTCCGTTTTATGGCGACGCCCGACGCCAGCCAGCTGCGACTGATTCCCGCCTGAGCCGATCGTCGGCAAGTCGCCGTAAGACCCGCCCTAGAAAAGGCCCGATCAACGGGGGCTAACCGGCGACACTAGATGGGTGACCGAACTGAAGATCGGGTACGCCCGAGTGTCGACTGCCGGTCAGGACCTCACCGCCCAACGCGACGGCCTCGCCGCCCTCGGCGTCGACACCGACCGGATCTACGTCGACCACGGCCTCACCGGCACCAGCCGGGCCCGGCCAGGCCTCCGCGAAGCGCTCGCCGCGTGCCGGGCCGGCGACACCCTCGTCGTCACCAAACTCGACCGACTCGCCCGATCCGTCCCCGACGCCCGCGACATCGTCGACGAACTCACCGACCGTGGCGTCCGACTCAACATCGGCGGCTCCGTCCACGACCCCACCGACCCGATCGGCCGGCTGCTCTTCACCGTGCTGTCGATGATCGCCGAGTTCGAGGCCGACCTTGCCCGCGCCCGCACCCGCGAAGGCATGGCGGTTGCGAAGGCCAAGGGCCGACTCCGAGGTAAGCAGCCCAAGCTCAAGTCCGGCCAGGAGAAGCACCTGGTGCAACTGTGGAACGACGGCACCCACACCAGCGCCGAGCTGGCCGAGCTCTTCAACGTCGGCCGGTCAACGGTGTACCGCGCGATCCGTCGGGCCGGCGACCCGGGTTCCTCGGGCGCGTCGTCGGCCCCTACCGCTATCGTCTGATCCGAACCCTCGGCTTGCTGAAATGGAGTACGTGTGTCGCAGTCACGACATGACCGGTCCGTCGATCTGCCCGACGAGTCAGCCGACACGTCCGGCGCCGCGTCCGTTGCTCAGCGGAGGCGGCACAGGGGACGCGAGTGACTGC
>DASTGF010000459.1:0-2600 GCA_035719255.1 Microlunatus sp.
GATCGAGCCGTTGTTGCCGGACCGTACGCCGCGGCGAGGTGGATGCTGGAGTGATCACCGACCGGTGGTCGAGGCGATTTGTTGGCGGTTTCGGACCGGGTCGCCGTGGCGGGACCTGCCGAAGAATTTCCCTTCCTGGCAGACGGTCTGGTGGCGTTTCGACCGGTGGGCCAAGGACGGGACCTGGGACCGTGTGCTGGTTGAGCTTCAAGGTCAGGCGCATGCCGTCGCCGACCTGGAGTGGGTGGTCTCGGTCGACTCCACCGTGGCGAGAGCGCACCAGCATGCCGCCGGAGCACGCAAGCGCTCCCCAGGGGGCTGGGTGGAATCACAAGATTCTGCGGCCTGAGCCCACCGATCACGCGCTGGGTCGATCCCGGGGTGGGTGGAGCACCAAGACCCACCTCAGTGTCGACCGCCGCGGACGCCCCCTCTCGATTCGGGTCACGCCTGGTCAGGCCGGCGACAACCCCCAGCTGTTGCCGCTGATCGACGACATCGGTGTGCCGGCCCGAGGGATCGGTGGACGGTCCCGATCTCGACCTGACTGCGTCATCGCAGACAAGGCCTACTCCCATCCCTCAACTCGCAGAGCCTTACGACGCAGGGGAATTCGTGTGGTCATTCCCGAGAAGAGCGACCAGATCGTCTACCGAGCGGCCAAGGGCAGCCGCGGCGGCCGACCGCCACATTTCAACTCCGAGCTGTACCGTGACCGGAACGTCGTCGAGCGAGCGTTCAACCGACTCAAGGGCTGGCGAGGCATCGCCACCCGCTACGACAAACACGCCCGCAACTACCGAGCCGGCGTCATCGTCGCCTGCATCGTGCTGTTCTGGACGCCGGCAGCGCCCGATCAATCAGACAGGCGCTAGGTGAGGAGACTCTGACCCTGATGATAAGTGGCTCTGGCTAGGGCGCTCAGTCGCTACCGCTCGGGCTGTCCGGTCAGCTGCGCGTCGAGGGGACTTTCGCAACCGGCTCTGACCTGGCACGATGTCTGTCACTCTCATCAGATGAATGATTCCATCATCTGATGCGACAGCCGGGAGGTGGAGAGTGAGTGGTCCCTGGCGGGGGCCGGGGTCTGCCCCACCGCTGCTCCTGGCTACCGACGCGCCGCTGCTGAGAGCCGACGAGCAGGGTGTTCGAGGCGATGCTTGAGGGCTGGTCGGAGCAGCAGCGATCGCGGGGCCTCCAGACCGAGACGATCGATGGTCGCCTGTTGGCCGTTCGCCGTTTCCAGCGATTCACAGGCGAGTGGCCGTGGTCGTGGCGGCCTGTTGACCTGGAGGAGTTCACTTCCGAGCTTCGGGGCGATCGCAGGAGCCAGGCCACTGTGCGCAGCTACCAGGGCTCGTTGCGCCAGTTCCTCGACTTCGTCGCCGATCCCCGGTACGAGTGGTCCACGGTGTGTGACCGTCTCTTTGGAACCCATCCGGTCCAGACCTGCTTCGAGTGGAACACTGTCGCTCACGCGGCGGACTACGAGGGCCGCCCAGCCCGACGGTCGCTGACACGGGTTGAGCTGCAACGACTGTTCGACCACGCCGACGAGCAGGTCGCGGCCGCCCGGACCACCGGCCGCAAAGGCTGGCTCGCAGCGATGCGGGACTCGGCAGCATTAAAGGTCGCCTACGCCTGGGGTCTGCGACGCCGAGAGCTGGTCATGCTCGAGCTGGCCGACATCGGCACCAACCCGAAGGCACCCGAGTTCGGCACCTACGGCGTCCTCTACATCCGCTGGGGCAAAGCCGCACGTGGTGGCTCACCTCGCCGACGCAGCGTCTTGACCGTCCTCCCCTGGTCGGTGCGCGTGCTTCAGCAGTGGGTTACCGAGTACCGCGACCTGTTCGACCATGCCCACCAGACCGGATGGGTGTGGCCGACCGAACGGTCAAGCCGGCTCAGCGAGGGCGCACTGAGCGCCGGTTCAGCCGTTATCGCGATCACCTCGACCTGCCGGCCGAGCTGAGTCTGCATTCGTTGCGGCACTCCTGCGTCACGCACTTGATCGAGGCTGGCTACGACCCGTTGTTCGTCCAGCAGCAGGTTGGCCATTCCTACGCCCCGACCACCGCCCTCTACACGTCGGTGTCGGCCAACTACCGATCGCAGACCCTCAGAACGATGCTGGACAAGACAATCGCAGATGCCCGTGCCCGTGCTGATCATGAGGAGAGCTGATGGTCCGCAAGATCAACTTCCACTGGAACCTACGCCAGCTGATGGCCGCCCACGATCTGTGGAAGACCACCGACCTGATCCCCCTGCTAGCTGAACGTGGAGTGAGCCTGTCACCCGCGCAGGTTTACCGGCTGGTGGGTGACAAGCCAGACCGGCTGTCGATGAAGACACTGGCGGCGCTGTGCGACATCTTGTCCTGCACCCCGGCTGACCTGATCGACCCCTTCGTCGAGTCCAGCGGCCGCAGGCTCGCGGCCGGTGAGTCGAACGTCATCGACGTCCGACCCGATTACCGGCCCGAACGCGCCCACATTGTTGACGACGAATGAGCCCCCGCAAGCAGCGCGCCGGGACCGTCCCGGTCGACCCGGACAGGTGGCCGCCGTGCGTGCGGTGCGGCCAGGCATACCGTG
>DASTGF010000460.1:0-10708 GCA_035719255.1 Microlunatus sp.
GTGGTTCGGCTCGTGCGTCGTGCTGTGCGATCTGGCCGAAGAAGGCGAACGGCGTCACGAAGTCGTTTGAGTTCACGCCAACAGCAGCAGCGAGAGCATGCCCAAGGTGTCGGCCACGTAGGGCAAGATGGCGTGCCGATCCCGGCTCCGACTAGATCATCGCCGAGAACGACTCCACCCGGCCGCAGTCGGCGAGTATTGGGTCGCGTAGTCAGTCAACCAGTGCGCAGTCGCTTACTGCGGCTGGAGCCCGTTCCGACGAAGGAGTGATATGGCGACGACATCCCCCGTACGTTTCGGTCTGATCGGCACGGGCTGGCGATCAGAGTTCTTCGTCCGGCTCGCCGGTCGGGCACCGGACCGCTTCCAGGTCACCGGCGTGGTGAGTCGGCGCCCCGGTCGCGCCACTGAGATCGGCAACCGTTGGGGTGTACCCACCGTCACCTCGCTCGAGCAGCTGCTCAGCAGCGGCCCGGAGTTCGTCATCCCGTGCGTGCCGTGGAGCGAGATGGCGCCGACGACCCTGCGCTTGGTGGAAGCCGGCATGCCGGTCGTCGCCGAAACCCCACCGGCGGCCGACCTCGAGGGTCTGCGATACCTGTGGGCCTCGCTGCCCGATCGTGACCTGGTCCAGGTCGCCGAGCAGTACCTGCTGATGCCTCAGCACAGGGCGAGGATGGCCGTGGTCGACGCCGGCATGATCGGCGACGTCACATCGGTCCAGGTCTCCTCAACCCACCTGTACCACGCGGTGTCGATGATCCGGGGGTTCCTCGGTGTGGGCCGCGGTCCGGTCGCGGTGCATGCTGCCGCCTTTGTCGCACCGTTGGCGAACCCGCTCGGCACCGACGGCTGGTCCGGTTCGGCCGCCCCCGAGCTGCTCACCACGACGCTGGCCACCCTCGACTTCGGACCCGGGAAGATGGGCCTGTACGACTTCACCGACAACCAGTGGTGGAACCCGTTGCGCGCCCGTCGGATCGTCATCCGCGGGACGAACGGCGAGATCGTGGACGAGAAGATCACCCGGCTGGTCGACCCGTTCACCCCGGTCGAATCCCACCTGATCCGCCGACAGACGGGTCTGGACCTCAATCTGGAGGGGATGGATCTGCAGCACATCAGCGTTGACGGCCGGGTCGTCTACCGCAATCGGTACGCCGGTGCCCGGTACTCCGAGGACGACCTCGGGGTGGCCGAGCTGCTCGCTGCCGCCGGGGCCTGGCGTCGCGGGGAGGGTGAGCCCCCGTACCCTCTCGCCGAGGCCTGCCACGACCACCAGGTGTCACTGGCCATCGAGGAATCGGTCCGTAGCGGCCGTACCGTCACGACCTCCGTCGAGGGCTGGTCCGATCCCGGCGGTGACACTGTGATGGTCTGATGGCCTGGCCGGAGGGCGCCGTGATCGTGGTCACCGCGCAGGGCAACACCGAGGAGGACTATGCCGACCCGGGATTGGTCACGCCGGCGCGCCCTGCGACGGAGAACGGCTGTGTCAAGTGAGGACCCGCTTGTGGACACCGGCGCCATGTCCGGGCCGGCGGGACCTCGATCACGTTGCGGCACCAGAGGATGTCGAATGGGCTGATTCCTCGATTAGGCCCTTTGTGGTTCCTCACGGATCGTGGTTTGGTTGCTCAGCCCAGTGACCTCGAGGGCCGTATGGGTTCGCGGTACATGCGCGGCAGGGACCGACCCCGATCCCGCTCGCGTCGTAACGGCCGACCAGGTGCTCGATTGCCGGTCAAGCTGCTCGTGGGTGTGGCTGCTACAGATCGGCAACGGCAGGAATCACGTGCTCGGCCATCATCTCCAGCGTCCCGGGCTTGCTGACGCCGGCGAGAGCGCCGTGCGCAACCTCGATCCCTAGATCCGCGAGCTCGTGCAGGTGCTCGATCGTCTGCTCGACCCGCTCGCCGCGTGGGCCGAGGTCGAAGCGCAGCTGGGCTGTCTTCTCGATCTGGTCGTAGTTCCGTCCGAGCCGCTCGCAGTGGTCGCGCAACACCTGCAGCTTGTGCGCCAGCTCCGGGGTGTCGAAGATGTTGCACGCATCGGCGTACTGGGCCACCAGCCGCAGCGTCTTTCGTTCACCGGCGCCCCCGACGAGGACCGGCGGGTGGGGCCGGCTGAGCGGCTGGGGTGAGTTCAGCGTCCGTTCCAGGCGGTAGTGATTGCCGACGTACGGGCCGTCATCGTCGCTCCACATCTGTTGGCAGATCTGCAACGCTTCCTCCAGCCGCTCGAACCGCTCGGCAGTGGATGGAAAGAACAGGCCCAGTCCGCGGGACTCCTCCTCGTTCCAGGCAGCGCCGATGCCCAGCATCGCGCGCCCGCCGGAGAGGACGTCGAGTGTGGTGACCGCCTTTGCCAGGAGTCCGGGGTCTCGGTACACGACCGCCGTCACGACCGTGAGCAGCTTTACCCGCTCGGTCTTCGCCGCAAGGAAACCGAGCGTGGTGTAGGCCTCGAGCATCTCGTGCTCCGGCGGGCCCAAGTGCCCGATCTGCCACAGATGGTCCATCACGCTGACGCGGTCGTACCCAGCCTGCTCAGCGCGGACGGCGACATCGCCCAACTGCTGCCGCAGGGCACCCGGGCCGCCGTCCCACGTGAAGTCCGAGATGTGCAGTCCCAACTTCATGCCCACTCCTCGTTCGCGTTCTCCAGTTGTTGCCCTGACGCGGCAGGTCGCCGCGGAGAAGGGTCAACGCGTCCATCCTCTCGCTCACCGCGCGCGGCGCAGGAGCCGCGGGGGTCCGAGCGGTGCGGCCAGCGCAACTGTGCCCACCCCGGCCGCGAGTACCACGGTTGACCCGGAATGGGATCCTGCGGGCGTTTCCACTCCGACGACCCGACCAGCGCTGTCCCGCAGGTCACAGGTAGTCCCGGAAGCTCGGCCTCGAGCCGGCGGTACTCGTCCGTCGCGGTCCTCCCCAGCTCCGCTGGCCGGGCGGTGCGTGCTCCGGCCGATCGGGGCCAGGCATACGAGTCCGCCGTGACGCCGGCGCCCAAGACTTGCACCTCCATGGCTGCCCACCAGCGCGGGTACGTGGTCGGGACGCCCAAACATAGGCGGTCACCGCCGACGTCGCGACGGTCGGAGTTCCTCCAGCCTGGTCTTCGGGCACCGGCAACGGGCCGGGCCGGTCTGGACAAGGAGCAAGAACATGCAGCGATTCATCATCGAACGCGAGATCGAGGGCGCGAGTGAGCTCACCGCCCAACAACTCGCCGACATCGCCCGGACGTCGAACGCCGCGGTCGACTCCCTCGGGGTCGAGTACACCTGGGTCACCAGCTACGTCGCCGGCGACAAGATCTACTGCATCCACGAGGCCGACGACGCAGAGACGATTCTGGAGCACGCCCGTCGGGGCGGATTCCCCGCGGACCTCGTCACGGTGGTCGCGAACGAGTTCGGTCCACAGACGGCGCACGCGTTCGTCTGATGAGGCCCTCGGTTGGCATCGACCGCGCGCCCGGCCCCCGTACGTCGGTGCGGGGGCCGGGCGCGCCCGCCACCGAAGCTACGCGGATCGAGCTTCCGGGCACGGCCCGGCGGTCCTACAGTCAGCGCATGCGGGTTGTGGAGCGTGACCGCGAGCTGGACCTGCTGGCCCGCTTGTTCGCCGGGGCCGCTACCGGCACCGGGTCGGGGGTCGCGATCGCCGGCGAGGCCGGGGCGGGGAAGTCGACGCTGGTCGCGGCCGCTTGCGAGCGGGCCACCGGGCTGCGGATCGTGCGGGGCGGCTGCGACCCGCTGACCACACCGCGGCCGCTCGGACCGTTCCGCGACGCCTTCGCCCGGCTCGGTGCGACGCTCCTGCAGGGATCGGCGATCGAGGCCTGCGAGGCGACGTTCGACACGTTGCGGAGCGAACCGACCGTTCTGGTCGTCGAGGACATCCACTGGATCGACTCCGCGTCGGTCGAGGTGTTGCGATTCCTGGTCCGCCGACTGGACGTCATGCCGTGCGCGCTGGTGATCACCTACCGCGACGACGAGGTCGACGCGCAGCACGTCGCCAGGCCCCTGCTCGGCGATCTGGCCGCGCTCGGCAACGTCGTCACCCGGAAGCTGGAACCCCTGAGCCCGGACGGGGTCGCGGCGATGCTCGCCGGCGGCCCGCTCGAGGCCGTACGGGTGTACCACCTGACCGGCGGCAACCCGTTCTTCGTGGCGGAGGTGGCCAAGGAGCCCGACCGCCCGCTGCCGGCCACCGTCCGAGACGCGGTGCTCGCCCGGCTGTACGCCATCTCCCCGCAGGACTTCGAGGTGCTCCAGTTGGCTGCGGCCGCCCCGGACCGGGTCGACGACCGGCTGCTGCCGGCCCTCGGCGTGGACCTGCCGACGCTGCGCCGGCTGCACGACACCGGCCTGCTCGAGCGGGACCGGCGCGGGCTGGTGTTCCGCCACGAGCTGTCCCGGCTGGCCGTCGAGAGCACCATCCCCACCGGTGGCATCGCCCGACTCCACGGCCGGCTGCTCGACGCGCTCGAACGCCTCGAGCCGCGCGATCCCGCCGTCCTCACCCATCACGCGGTCGCAGCCGGTGAGAGCGCCCGCGCCAATCGCTACGCCCGCGAGGCAGCGCGCGAGGCGGTGACCGCCGGCTCGCATACCGAGGCTGCGGCGTTTCTCCAGATCGCGCTGAACAACCTCGTGGGCGGCGATCCGCTCGAGCGGGCCCGGCTGCAGACCCAGCTCGGCTACGAGCAGTACATGACCAGCCAGCTCGACACCGCGATCGCCTCGATCGAGGAGTCCTTCCCGCTGTGGCACACCGCGGGCGACGTGGACGGGCTGTCCGCGGCGCACGAGTCGTGTGCGGTGTTCGAGTACTACAACGCCGACCGGCCGCAGGCCGAGCACCATGCCGATCGGGCCGTCGACCTGGCCTCGGCCGAGCCGGGCCTGAAGTACGGCAGCGCGCGGATCACCCAGGCCTACCTGGCCTATCTGCGGTCGGAGTACGCGATCAGCGAGCAGTGCAGTGTCGACGGCGCGCGGGTGGCAGAGCAGGTCGGCAGCGAGCCGCTCGCGCTCCGCGGCTCGCTCGTCCGGGCGCTGAGCGATCTCTCCCTGGGTCGCCCGGGAGCGCGTGAACGCTGCCTCGAGCTGATCGGGCGCGCTCGCGAGGCCCACCTCGACGAACTGGCCTCCACCGGGTACTCCAACGTGAGCTACTTCGATGTTGAGCAGGTCCGGTTGAGTGCCGGTGAGTCGGTGCTGGACGTGTCCTTGCCGTTCACCGTCGAGCGCGACATTCCGATCTGCAACCACTGGCAGACCGCGGTCCGTTCCCGGCTCCGCTTCCGGGAGGGGCGCTGGACCGCCGCCCTGGAAGACGCGGACAAGGCGCTGCGTACCGGCGGCATGCCGCTGGCTCGGTTCTGGCCGCTGATCGTGGGCGGTTTGGTCTCGCTGCGCCGCGACGCCACGCCCGACGGGCAGCTCGACGCCGCGTGGGAGCTGGCCGTCAGTCTGGATGAGCCGATGCGGATCGTGCCGGCGCTCGCGGCGCTGGCCGAGCAGGCTTGGCTCACCGGCGCCCCGGACGAACGGGTGATCACCTCGCCCGCTCGCGTCGCCGGCTGGCTGGCGATCCCTGCGCTCGCCTGGTCGCTCGGCGATCTGGCGGTCTGGCTGCGGCGGCTCGGGATCGCGTCCGGAATCGGGGTCGACACCCTGGCGGAACCGCACCGGCTCACCCTCGCCGGTGCGTCCGCCGCGGCAGCCTCGTGGTGGGAGGGCGCCGGCGCAGCGTACGAGGCGGCCATGGCTCGCGCCGACGGCGACGACGTCGACGCCGCGCTCGCCGGGATCGAGCGGCTCGACCTGCTCGGAGCGGTCGCCACCGCTGACCGGCTGCGCCGCGACCTGCGCCGGCTCGGGGTCGTCCAGGTGCCGGCACGACCGCGGGCGGCGACCCGGGCCAACCCGTCCGGCCTGACGAATCGCCAGCTGGAGGTCGCGAAGCTGGTGGCGCGCGGGTTCACCAACGCCGAGATCGCCGATCGGCTGTACATCTCGCTGCGGACCACCGACCACCACGTCTCGGCCGTGCTGACCAAGCTCGGCATGCCCAGCAGACGAGCGATCGTGGTCCAGGCGGCTCAGCTCGGGCTCGGCTGACCTCGATGAGGGCGTTCGGCCCCGACCGGCCGGTCGGGCAGCTCGCCGTGATCGTCTCGGCGCAGGTGCTGGCGCTGCGCACCTGGTTCGCCGCGTCGGCGGCCGGACCGGCGATCCGGGCCGAATGGCGGCTGACGGAGGCGCAGGTGCCGCTGCTGACAGTCGCGGTCCAGCTGGGGTTCGTGGTCGGCGCACTGGTCTCGGCGGCGCTGACCCTGCCGGGCAGGCTGCCGGCACCGCGGCTGATGGCGGCCGGCGCCCTCGGTGCCGCGCTGTGCACGGCCGCCGTTGCGAGGCCGGCGCGCGGACTCAGTGTCACCGTTGCGCTGATGGCGCTGATCGGGCTCTGTCTCGCCGTGGTCTACCGGGTCGGTCTGAAGCCGGCGAGCAGCTGGTTCGTCGCCCGACGTGTAGGGCTGTTCGCGATCGGGCCGTTGCCTGGCGCCTTGGCCATGCGCAAGCTCATCCCGCTGTTGTCGCGCCCGACGGCAGCGGCCACCACCTGAACCGAAGGAGAGTCCCATGTCGGCCTGGCCCCATGGCGCGCCGACGGTCGGCCAGCGAGCGTCACTGAGCCGTACCGTCACCGACGACGACATCGCGCGCTTCACCGAGCTCAGCGGAGACCGCAACCCGCTCCACTACGACGCCGAGGCGGCCGCCCGAACCCGGCTCGGCGGCATCGTGGTGCAGGGCGGGGTGACCAGCGCCATCCTGAACGCCGTCGTCGCCGAGCTGCTGCCCGGCCCCGGCACCGTCTTCCTGGAGACGAACTGGCGGTTCCTCGCGCCGACCCGGCCGGGCGACACCATCACGGGCGAGGTCGAGGTGACGTCGGTCCGGGAGGACAAGCCGATCACGACCCTGGCGACCCGGGTGGTCCGCGACGACGGGGTGGTCGCGATCGACGGCACGGCGGCGTGCTGGACGTTCGACGTCGGCGCACCAGGGCAGCCCGGGTAGGTAGCTGCGGATCGAAAGATGGGCAGTCGCTCACGACGTGGGCGGTGCTGCTCCGCTTCTACCGTCGGGGCATGCATCAACAACTGATCAGAAGACAGCCGCTGTCGAGATCCGCGGGCAGCCGCCGGCACGACGTCGTGGTGGTCGGAGCGCGCTGCGCCGGTGCCGCGTCGGCGCTGTTGCTGGCTCGCGCCGGGCACGATGTCGTCCTGCTGGACCGCGCCACGTTCCCGAGCGACACCACCTCCACCCACTCGCTGGTCCGCGGCGGTGTCGTCCAGCTCGCCCGCTGGGGACTGCTGGACGACGTACTCGCCAGCGGTGCCCCGCCGATCCGCTCGGTGTCGTTCCACCGCTACGACGCGGATGCCGGAGAGCCGCTCACCCTGCCGGTCAAGCCGCGGGCCGGCGTGGACCACATGCTGGCGCCGAGGCGGTACGTCCTCGACGAGATCCTCGTCGATGCGGCGGTCCGCGCCGGAGCCACGTTGCTCGACCGGGTCACCGCCTCCGACGTCGTACGCGATACGGGCGGCCGGGTCCGCGGGGTGATCGCCCGCGGGCCGTCCGGCGAGCGCGTACGCATCGAGGCGCGGCTGGTGATCGGCGCCGACGGGGTTCGCTCGAAGATGGCACATCGTTTCGGCGCGGCCACCACTCAGCGGTACGCGCCGAGCGGAGTGTGTCTGTACAGCTACGTCGCTGCCGATCACTGGACCGGCTTCGAGTTTCACCTGGGCGAACGCGTATTCGCCGGCGTCTTCCCGACCCACGGCGGCGAGGCGTGCATCTGGCTGATCCGTCCCAGGGGTGATACCCGGATGCTGCTGGGAAGCGGAGGCCGGCGGCTCGAGGCGTGGATGGACGCACTCCAGGCCCACCTGCCCGGCCTGGCCGCGCGGGTCCGGGCCGGGACGGTCACTGCTCCGCTCCGCGGCACGGTTGGGCTGCCGAACCACGTCCGGCAGGCGGCCGGTCCCGGCTGGGCCCTGGTCGGCGACGCCGGCTACCACCGCGACCCGATCACCGGCCACGGCATGACCGACGCGTTCCGCGACGCGGAACTGCTCGCCGAGGCCGCCGACCTGGCCCTGCGCGAACCGTGGGCGGAGGCCGAGGCGCTCGCCTCCTACGAACGGCAGCGCGACGCCGCGATCGCCGACACGTTCCGGATCACCCGGGAATTGGGGGCATTCCCGCATCCCAACCGCTTCGTCGCCCTCCAGACCGAGCTGAGCCGGGCCCTGGACGCCGAGGCCCAGGCTCTTGCCGCCCGCCCCGCGCCGCTCGGCCAGGTGCTCCAGGCCGCCGTCGACTGACCCTCCACCCCTTCCATCCCATTCACCAGGAAAGAGGCACGCTCGTGTCCGTCATCACCCGTCCCACTCGCAACGGCGTCGACACCGCGACGCTGTTCGCCACGATCGACGCAGTTCGGCAGCAGCCGGAGGCAGCGAAGTTCCACTTCCGCACCGTCACCGAGTGGGTGTCCGGCACCCACAGCCGCGGCCGCTTCCCCGGCTTCTTCGGCGCGGGCCAGGAACAGGTCCATGCCTCGCCCGGCGCTGGCGACGCCGTCATCGACGCCGACCACCCGGCCGTCCTGGTCGGCACCGACGCGGGTCCGACCCCCGCCGAGCTGATGCTCAACGCCCTGGGTGCCTGCCTCACGGCCGGGCTGGGCAATATCGCCGCCGCCCGCGGCATTGACCTGCATGGCGTCACCTGCCGGGTTGAGGGCGACATCGACCTGCGCGGAATCCTGGGCATCGACCCGGAAGTGCGCAACGGCTTCTCCGACATCACCGTCACGTTCGAGGTGTCCGGTAACGCCGAGGCCGAGAAACTCGCTGCACTGGTCGACCAGTCCCGGGCCCGGTCGGCGGTCTTCGATGTCCTGACCAACGGCACCCGGATCGATGTGCGGGTGGCGTCGCGATGAGCGTCGAGGCGCCCGTGCACCCCGCGGCCGGATTCCTGGCGGACCCGGAGAGCGACGAGCAGGTCCAGCGCATGTACGACTCCGATCGCGAGCTGCAGGGCTACGTCGCCAACCTCACCAGGGTCTGGGCGCACTCGCCGGAGGCACTCGCGCTGCTGTCGTACGTCCTCAAACGCGCGACCGAGGCGGCTGGCCTCGACACCACCGACCGCGCCCTGCTGGTGACGGCCACCGCATCGGCGCTCGGCGACTCGTACTGTTCGTTGGCTTGGGGACGCAAGCTCGCCGCCACCTGTGGCGACGATCAAGCGGCCCGGGTCGTGGCCGGTGAGCATGACGGCCTCGGCGCCCGCGGGCGAGCCCTCGCAACGTGGGCGCGGCGGGTGGTCCGAGACCCGAGCGGAACCACGGCCGAGCAGGTGGACGAGCTGCGAGCCGTCGGGTTCGGCGACGGCCAGATCTTCGCGATCACGCTGTTCGTCGCGCTCCGGATCGCCTTTTCCTCCGTGAACGACGCCCTCGGCGCGCCCCCGGACGTCGAGCTCGCCGCGCGGGTCGCGCCGGCGCTCCGGGCGGCGGTCAGTTTCGGCAGACAGCCCGCCGCCTGACCTCCGAGACCGGAACCTTGTCGACACGGCAGGCCACCTACGTCAGCGCCCAGACCAGCGACACCGGGCACGACTGGACGCTCGACGGCTCGCCGCACCTGGGGGTCGGATATGGCGGCCCAGGCGTCCCCTTGGGTCTCCACCATGATCAACTTCGACGTGAGCCATCGTCACCCAAGCCGATTCACGGATTCTCAACGAAGTTGTCACGCGGCCTGCACGCCGGGTGGGACACGTTGGAAGATGCGGTTGTCGCGGAGCAGCGCCCACAGCACGTCGACGCGGCGCCGGCCCAAAGCAAACCATGCTCGCCGACGACGCCGACACGGAACGTCCGGCCGAACCACAGTGCGGCGCGAGTATGCCCTTGACCGTCCAACAGCACGGGCGTTCTACTGAAGCGACCGGAGCCTCAGCAGACCTCCGGGCGGCTCCCACCGACCATCCAGTTCCGAGGTCCGCCATCATGGATCCGATTTCGCTGATCGTCACAGCACTGGCCACCGGTGCCGCCGCCGCGTTCAGCGACACCGCCGGTCAAGCGATCAAGGATGCGTACTCGGCCCTGAAGTCATTGATCAAGAGCAAGTTCGCGCCGGATGACGCGCTGGGCGCGGAGGTGGTGGAGAAGCACGAGATCGCGCCCGAGGTGTGGGAGAGCCGCTCGCGGCCGAGCTGGCGAAGACCGACGCCGCCATCGACGAGGAGGCGATCAAGCTGGCCCGACAGTTGCTCGCCCTCGCCGACCCCGAAGGAGCCCGCAGCGGGAAGTACATCATCAACATCTCCGGTGGTCAGGGAATCGTCATCGGCGACAACGCCACCACGACAATGAAGTTCGACTAGTGCGGGCTGCCGACGACGGGCAGCCCCGGTTCGACGTCGACATCTCCGGCGGCCGGGGAGCCGTCGTCGGCGACTACGCCACCGTCTTCCAAGTCTTCGGGACCAGCCCGCCCACCGTGTCGACCCACATCCGGGCCGCACAGTTCCAGGCTCTGGTCGACGAACGCACTCGATCCTTCGTCGGACGCCAGTTCGTGTTCGATCGCGTCGACC
>DASTGF010000461.1:0-2674 GCA_035719255.1 Microlunatus sp.
GAGTCCGCGGTCGACGCCTCCGACGGCCCCGATCCTGCCTGACCCCGTTGGCTGGTCACCGGTGCGGTCCCTCTAGCACCGGTCGGCTCCTGTGTGCGACCTTGGCGCCAGCAGCCCACTGGTGCAGCAACACCCCCTCGCCGGGACTGCTTCAACACCGTGTCGGTGTCGAGCATCACGGTGGACGGAGCAGTTGGAGTCGCTGTATGATCTCTGGGCGTCGGTCGGCGGGCACCGCGTGGTGGAGATCTTCGAGCACGTCGCTGATGCGCGCGGCAATGCTGGCCGTGCCTCGTCCGACTTCGATGAGCTCATCGACGGCAGCGGCGACGTATTCCTCCCACGTCACGGGGCGGAGCAGGAGTCGTGCGTGGGTGACTGGGTCGGTAATGTCGCCAATGGTGAGGTGTCGGTCGGCGAGGTAGCGCAACAGGCCGCCGACGGCCTCGATGGTGTGGCGACAGGTGGCTGGGTCGTTGACGGCGGATGACTGCGCACGCAGCCCGATGTCGACGAGCAGCCGAAACGCAAAGAGCGGGTCTTGTTCCCAGGTGCGGTCGGGGCCGATTTCGATGTGGCGGAGCAGGTCATCGTCATCCGCGTCGCCTGGGTCGATGTTGTGCCGGAAGATCACATCGCCGTGTCGGACGTACTGGCCGGGCCGATGTTGCAGTTGGATCGTGCCGCGATGCTGAATGGCGTTGTGAAAGAGGCGTTGCACGTCGACCTGGCGGATGTACCCGTCGTCGCCGAGCCATCGAACTTCGACCGTCGCCTCGGCCTTGGCGGGTGTCGACGGTGCGGGGGTCTTGACGGTACGTGGTTCGTATAGCTGGTCGATGACTGCTCGGCCGCGGCGGGTGATCTCTTGAACGCTGTGTCCTACCTGCACGGAGCGGAAGGCGCTCATCTGAAGGTTCCGCGCCACGGCCATGGCGGCCAGGGCGAGCACGATTGTCGCGATGGGGATGATGACGCTCATCTGCTCGCGGGTCGACGTCCGGAGCGCGGCTGTGGTTGCGAAGACGAATACCCCAATGAACAATCCGAAGGCGTGCCAGACCAGAGGTTTGTCGCGGAACAGGTTGAGTCGCGGGGACAGCGTTGTCGACGCGAACTGGACGGTGAGGAACAGCAGGGAGAAGACCACGGCGACCAGGGAGATGATGCCGCCGCCAACGGCGAAGAGAAGATTCGACGTGCGGGCGGCGTTGACCTGCGGGCCGGTGTGAATGTCGGCGGTCAACACGGCAGCCGCCGCGGCTGCGGCAACGTAGCCGAGTTGGACCAACCCCGCCCGTAGGCGCGGTCGTCGGCGCAGGGTCAACACGAGCCGCTGCCCGGGAGGGACGTCGCGGCCAGCCATCCGGGCTGATCCCCGGATCATGCCGCGTGCCCCGCGGGATTGGCTGATGCACACCATCGCCTAGCTTTGGCTGGATGCTCGCCCTGCGGTCCGGAAGTAATCATCGGCCCGCAGCCGGCGGCTGGAGCGGAGGTGGCATCACTGGGCGAACCGGCGGTCCGGATCGCTGAAGCCTGACAAACAGACTCGGACGCGGTCAACCCGTTCACCCCTGTCATTCTCCGCCGCCTGCCAACAGCGGAATGGCTGAGCCTAACGCTGAGCATTCAGCGGGCACGTAGCATCAGGCACCTCTCCGTGCCGGGCTCGAGCTGTTGAGGAGCGTCGGCCGGTGACTCCCTGTAGGCCGGGGTGATGGTCCTCGGGTCGACGGGCGTGCACCCGGCCCGGATGCTTGTCGGGGCAGGGACGGGTCGACATCGGGGGTGTGCGAGCCTAGTGGTTCGTCCGTGACGCATGTTTACGTCTGCGGTTGATCTTGTCGAGGATCTCCTCGGCGGATTTGGTCCAGATGAACGGGTGCTTGCGGGCGTTCCAGCCGGTGATGAAGGCGCGGAACTTGATCATCAGATCCCCGACGGAGGTGAAGCTGCCGCGGCGGATGGCTTGACGTTCCATGATGCCGAACCAGACCTCGACCAGATTCAGCCAGGACCAGGAGGTTGGGGAAAGTGGACGTGGGTCCCAAATTGTGACGATGCACAACGATTGGAACCTGAACCGTTGCAATCTCCTCGAGGGGTGGTCCAGAGTCTGGTGGTGATCGAAGCAGGCTCCGAGTTCGCCGAGACGCCGGGCGAAGCGATCGGGGCCCTGGTCGAGGCGAAGCTGCGTCCTCCGCCGCAGCGGCTCGGGTGGGTGGAACGGCCCCGTCTGATGGCGCGGCTGGACGACTGCACCGAGAAGTTGTTGACGGTTGTTGCAGCGCCGGCGGGTTACGGAAAGACGACAGCGGTGGCGCAATGGCTGTGCAAGACCGACCCGAGCCGGCTGCGGATCTGGGTGGCACCGTCGGCGGTTGACGATGATCCGGTGCGGTTGTGGACGTTGATCGGCACCGTAATGCAGCGGGCGGGACTCCCGGTGGCCCGCGATGTCGCCGGGTTCGTCGCTAACGGCGCAGACGATCCAGCCCGGTCTGTTTTGCCTCATTTCGCTGACGCGATGGCCGGAGCCGGCCATCTGACGCTCGTGATCGACGACTTCGACCGGATTCGGTCACCCTCCTGTCTCGATCAGGTTCAGACGCTGATCGGGATGCTGCCGGACAACGCGCATCTGGTGGTGATCGGGCGTGCCGACCCGGCT
>DASTGF010000462.1:0-5803 GCA_035719255.1 Microlunatus sp.
GGCGGGGCGCGGATGGGGGCGGGGCGCGGATGCGGGCGGGGCGCGGATGGGGGCGGGGCGCGAATGGGGGTCAGCCGACGACTTCGGCGACCTCGAGCCAGGCCTCCTCGAGCTCGTCCTTGGTCGCCAGCAGTCCGTCGAGCTCGGTCTGGAGGGCGGCGAGGGCGGCATAGTCGCTCGCCGCAGCTGCCATCCGCTCGTGCAGCTGCTCGACCTGCCGGTCCACGCGGGCGATCTGCGATTCCAGCCGGGCGAGGTCTTTGCGGGCCTGACGGACCTGACCCGCCGACGCCGGTGCGTCGTCGAGCTCGGTCGGGATCTGGCTGGTCGTGGCGACGCTGGACGCAGTCGCCGGGGCATCCGGGCCGCCGTCGGCCGCCCGGCGTTCGGCCAGATACTGCTCGACCCCGCCCGGCAGCAGCACACAGCGGCCGCCGCCGACCAGCGCGTAGGTCACATCGCACACCCGCTCCAGGAAGTAGCGATCATGCGTGACCACGATCAGCGTCCCCGGCCAGCGGTCGAGGTAGTCCTCGATCACGGTCAGGGTGTCGATGTCGAGGTCGTTGGTCGGCTCGTCGAGGAGCAGCACATTCGGCTCGGCCAGCAGCAGCCGCAGGAGCTGCAGCCGGCGGCGCTCGCCGCCGGACAGGTCGTCCAGCCGGGTGGTCAGCCTGTTCTGGGTGAACCCGAAGTCTTCGAGGAGGCTGGTCGCACTCACCTCCCCGCCCCCGGCGAGGGCGGTCACCCGGCGCTGCTCCTCGACCACCTCCAAGACGCGCTGAGAACCGGTGAGCTCGGCGATGTCTTGGCTGAGATGCCCGATCCGGAGCGTACGCCCGCGCTTCACCCGGCCGGTATCGGGCGAGAGGTCCCCGTCGAGCAGGCGCAGCAGGGTGGTCTTGCCGGTGCCGTTGACCCCCACCAGCCCGATCCGGGCGCCCGGTCCGATCGACCAGCTCAGATCGTCGAACAGCACCCGCCGATCCTCGCTGTCCCCGACGGCGTAGCCGACGTCGACCAGATCGAAGACGTCCTTGCCCAGCCGGCTGACCGAGAACTGTTGCAGGGCCAGCGTGTCCCGCGGCGCCGGCTCGTCGGCGATCAGCGCGTTCGCCGCGTCGATTCTGAACTTCGGCTTCGATGTCCGAGCCGGCGCCCCGCGGCGCAACCAGGCCAGCTCCTTGCGGAGCAGGTTCTTGCGACGGGCCGCCGAGCCGGCCGCTTGCCGGGCCCGTTCGGCGCGGGCCAGGACGAACGCCGCGTAGCCGCCGTCGTAGGCGTCCACGACGGCGTCGTGCACCTCCCAGATCCGGGTGCAGACGGCGTCCAGGAACCAGCGGTCGTGGCTCACCACGAGCATGGCGACATCCCGTGCCTGCAGGGTCCGCAGATGCTCGGCGAGCCAGCCGACGGCTTCGACATCGAGGTGGTTGGTCGGCTCATCCAGCACCAGGAGGTCGTGTCCGCCGAGCATCAACGCGACCAGCGCGGTGCGTCGCCGCTCGCCACCGCTGAGCGAGCCGATCTCTGCCTCCAGCGAGACGCCGCCGAGCAGGTGCCGGACGATCGAGCGGGTCTCGGTGCGGGCGGCCCAGACGTGGTCGGGCTCCCCGCCGACGATGACGTCGCGGACCGTCGCGGTCGGGGCGAAGGCGTCGGTCTGGGCCAGGTAGCCCACCGACACCGAGCCGGTCCGGGTGACCCGGCCGGAGTCGGCGTCGTGGGTCCCGGTGAGGATCTCGAGCAGGGTCGTCTTGCCATCCCCGTTGCGTCCCACCACACCGACGACGTCACCTCGGGACAGGCCCAGGCTGACCTCGTCCAGGAGCACTCGGGTGCCGTACGCGATCGAGATCCGCTCGGCGTTGATCAGATTTGCCATGTCGGCCCAAGCCTGCCACGTGCCACGGAACGGCGGCCTGCGACGACCATGATCGGAGATCGTCCGTCCGGCTCCGACCACGGTCGCGCTGCCGACCCTCATCGGGACCCAGGCGCACTCCGGGCGCTGAGCCCGCAGGAGGGGTTGGTGATCATGGTGGCCTCAGGGCGGCGCTGACCGCGGCTACGGGTGCGCCGGCCGCGGTGCGCCCGGCGCACCGCGGCTACCGCTCGATGAAGGCCCGGAAAGCGGCGGCTCAGCGCCCGCGCATGGCCTGTTTCGCGCCCTTGACCTGCCGCGGGCTGGTCGGCATCGGTCCTTTGGGGACGGGGATCTGCGGCCGGACAGCGTCGAGGGCTCGCAGGCGCTGTTTGACGTCGGTGATCTGGTGCGGCTGCAGCACCTTGGGCAGCTTGCGGATCCGGTCGGCCAGCTTGTCCAGCGGGACCTGGCCTTCCTTGTCGCCCATGATGAAGGTCGTCACCGTCACGCCGTACGCGACCCGCTCATGCTTCTTGACCTCACCGGCCAGGATCGCCTTGAGCCGGCCGGGCTCGCCCTCGCCGATCAACACGATCCCGCCCGGGCCCACCGTGCGATGTACGGCGTCACGCTGGCGAGTGACCGCGATCACCGGGGTGGAAACCCACTGCTTGGGCAACATGCCCAGCGCGACCTCGGCCGAGCCGGCCTGCCCGGCGTACCGCTTGTAGGTTGCCTTCTTGGCCCGCTGTACGAGCACGATCAGCGCCAGCAAGACGCCGATGGTCAGCCCGAGGATCGGCAGGTAGATCCAGTGTCCGGTGATGATGCCGACGACGACGCCGACGATGATCGGAGCCAGGAAAGCCGCCCCCATGATCCACGGCAGGGGCGGGTCGTATTCATGGGTGACCTGGTAGGCGCGAACGATCTGCTGGATCCGGCCCATCTCGGCCGGATTCGTACTGCTCTTCTTGCGCGCCTTGCGCTCCGCCTTGGCCTTCTTCTCCGACTCCTTGGCCTTGGCCTTGACGGCGGCCAGCTCGGCCTTCAGCTTCTCGTCAGCCATCGACCACCTCTTCTGCGACTCGAGTCGTCACCGACCCGTTCTCCTGCGGACCACGACGGTTGTCCAGCGCCTGACGATACAGCCGACCGGCCCGGTACGACGAGCGCACGAGCGGTCCGCTCATCACCCCGGCGAAGCCGATCTCCAGGGCCTCCTCGCGCAGCTCGACGAACTCCTCGGGCCTCACCCAGCGCTCCACGGGATGGTGTCGCGGCGAGGGGCGCAGATACTGCGTGACGGTCAAGATCTCGGTCCCCGCGGCGTGCAGGTCCCGCATCGCCTCGCTGGTCTCCGCGCGGCTCTCACCCATGCCGAGGATCAGATTCGACTTGGTCACCAGCCCCGCCTCGCGCGACCAGCTGAGCACCTGCAGCGAACGCTCGTAGCGGAAGCCCGGCCGGATCCGCTTGAAGATCCGCGGAACCGTTTCGACGTTGTGCGCGAACACCTCGGGCCGCGTGGCGAAGATCTGCTCGAGGTGGTGGCGGTGGCCGGTGAAGTCGGGGGCCAGCATCTCGACCCCTGTATCGGGGTTGAGGGCGTGGATCTGACGAATGGTCTCCGCGTACAACCAGGCACCCTCGTCGGGCAGATCGTCGCGGCACACGCCGGTCACGGTGGCGTAGCGCAGACTCATCTTCTGCACCGACTCCGCGACCCGGCGCGGTTCGGTCGCGTCGAAGTCGGCCGGCTTGCCGGTGTCGATCTGACAGAAATCGCAGCGTCGGGTGCACTGGTCACCACCGATGAGGAACGTCGCCTCGCGATCCTCCCAGCACTCGAAGATGTTGGGACAGCCGGCCTCCTGGCACACGGTGTGCAGGCCCTCGCCCTTCACCAGGCTCTGCAGCGCGGTGTACTCCGGGCCCATCCGGGCCGTGGTCTTGATCCACGGTGGCTTCTTCTCGATCGGCACGCTGGCGTTGCGCACCTCGAGGCGCAGCAGCTTGCGACCTTCGGGGGCAATCGTCACCTGCTCAGCCTACTCTCGGCTGCCGGGAGCGGCTCTGCGTGCGCGAGAGGTGTAGCTCAGGTGACGTCGCGACCACGGAACACCAGCAGCGCGATCGCCAGCATCACCACCAGCACCGCCGCAAGGTACGTCCCCGCCGGGGCGAAGGCCAGCGTCCGGCTCGCCGCCTGCAGGCTCACACCCTCGGCACTGATCACCCGCTCGACCACCTGGTAGGCGTGACCGTGGTTGACGAAAGCGAGGATGTTGGTTTCCAGCTGCCACCGCTTCAGCAGGCTGAGCACCGGCACCAGATAGCTGACGATGCTGAGGCCGAGCACGAGCAGCCCGTAGCCGAGGAGAGCGCCGAGCGCCGCCACGGTGTGCCGCGTGAGTAGAGCGATCCCGAAGCCCATCAAGGCGGCGAAGACGACCACCGGGACCCCGCGGGCCGCCGCCGCCGTGACGCCGCCGATACCCGTCAGCGGCTGGCCCTGGACGCTGGTGACGATCGCCGCGCCGCCGACCATCAGTAGCCCGGCCAGCGCGCCCAGCGCGCCCGACCCGATCACCAGCGCGACGACCTTCGCCGCGTACACCCGCTCACGCCGGGGCACGAAGGTCAGCCAGTTCCCCAGCGAGCCGGTGCTGTATTCCGCGCCCATGAAGGACGCGGAGATCACGTACGCGGCCAGCATCGCCATCACCACCGCGAAGGTGACGCCGGCCCCGACGATGTCACCGTACGGCGTCGGGGCGAGGCCGTAGTCGGCCTCGCTCGGCTCGGGGATGACGCACTCGGCCTCACTGCCGCCCTGATCGAGGCATTGCTGCTGCCACTGCTCGTGGTTCTGCTGCCACTGTTGGCGGTCCTGCTCGAATCCTTGCCGGGCCACGGCGACCTGCGCCGCCGACGGAGGCGCGACGGCCTGCGCAACGGCGACCTGGAACAGCGCGACAACCACCACCACAGCGGCCGCGAGGACGAGGGACAGGCGGCGGCTGGCCAGCCGGTTGAGCTCGGCGCCGATGAGCCTGATCACGCGGCACCACCCAACTGCTCGGCGGCGGTCAGGCTCAGGAACACCTGCTCCAGATCTGGCCGGACCGTCACCAGCTCGCGGACGTAGAGGCCGTGTCCGGCGAGCACCTCGGTGATCCGGGCCGGGTCGATCGGCGGGGGCAGCGTGGCGGTGGCCTCGGCACCGCCACCGGTGACCGGGGGAGGCTGGCCCGGGACGATCAGCAGCGTCTGATCGGGTCCCGGCTGCACGGCGTACCCGTGTGCGGTGAGGATCGCCGCGGCGCGGGGTGGATCGGCCACCCCGACCCGGACACTCGGCTGCGCGCCGCGCGCGAGGATGTCGGCGACGCTGCCCTCGGCCAGCAGCCGCCCGCGGCCGATGATGGTCACGGTGTCAGCCACGAGTTGGACCTCGCTGAGGATGTGACTGGAGACCAGCACCGTCTTGCCGCGATCGGCCAGTCCGCGCATGGTGGCCCGGATCTCGTGGATACCGGCCGGATCCAGCCCGTTGGTCGGTTCGTCGAAGATCAACAGATCGGGGTCCTTGAGCAGGGTCGCGGCGATGGCCAGGCGCTGCTTCATGCCCAGGGAGTACGTCCGGTACTTGCTGCGCGCCCGGTCCGCCAGCCCTACCTCGGCGAGCACCTGCTCGACCTGGGGCCGCTCGGCGCCGATCGCCTGAGCCAGCAGTTGCAGGTTCTTGCGACCCGAGAAGGCCGGGAAGAACTTCGGCTGCTCGACGATCGCGCCGACCCGGTCCACCACGGACGGCAGCCGGTCTGGCACCTCGACGTCGAACAGCCGGATCGCCCCGGCGTCGGCGGAGATCAGGCCGAGCAGCATCCGGATCGTCGTGGTCTTGCCGGAGCCGTTGGGACCGAGGAATCC
>DASTGF010000463.1:0-2152 GCA_035719255.1 Microlunatus sp.
GGACGACTACGGGGCGATGCACCGGGCGGTCGCCTACCTGACCTGGAAGCACGGGCGCATCGACCGGATCGACTCGCTCAACGAGCACTGGCTGCCCACCGAGGCCCGGCTGCGCGAGGACTTCAACGTCCCGGGCCGCCCTCCAGACCCTCGGGCAGGTCCCCTGCCCCGTGGGCCCGCATCGCGATGTCCTGGATCGTCACCGACCGGCCGGGGTCACCCTTCACGTGGAAGGCGCCCTTCTGCCACTCCAGGTCGGCCACCGACACCTCGAGCATGCCCGAGGCGATGATCTGCGCCTTGTCGCGCACCTTGCGGGCCACCAGCGCCGTCGCCGCTCCCGAGACCGGTGTCGACCGGCTGCCGTAGGTGCCCAGCCCGAACGGCGTCTGGTCGGTGTCTCCGTTGACCACCTGGATGTCGGCCGGCGGGATGCCGATCTCCTCGGCCACGATCTGGGCGAACGTCGTCTCGTGGCCCTGGCCCTGGCTCATGCACGACAGCCGTACGACGGCCTTGCCGGTCGGGTGGATCCGCAGCTCGGCGCCGTCGTTCATGCCGAGCCCCAGGATGTCCATGTCCTTGCGCGGGCCCGCGCCGACGGCCTCGGTGAAGAACGCGACCCCGATGCCCATCAGCTCACCGCGGGCGCGCCGTTCCTCCTGCTCGCGGCGCAGCTCGTCGTACCCGGCCATCTCGAGGGCCAGGTCGAGCGCACGCTCGTACTCCCCTGAGTCATAGACCCATCCCGTCTTCGTCGTGTACGGGAACTGCTCGGGCCGGATCAGGTTCCGCCGTCGCAGCTCGACCGGATCCATCTTCAGGTCGAAGGCCAGGCAGTCGACCAGCCGTTCGACGAGGTAGACCGCCTCGGTGATGCGGAACGAGCAGGCGTAGGCCACCCCGCCGGGCGCCTTGTTGGTGTAGACCGCGGTCATCGAGCAGTACGCCGCCTCGAGGTCGTAGCTGCCCGTGAACACCCCGAAGAAGCCGGCGGGGTACTTGATCGGCGCCGCGGTGCCGTTGAAGGCACCGTGGTCGGCGAGCACGTGGGTGCGGACCGCCAGGATCTTGCCGTCCTGGGTGGCCGCGATCTCACCCCGCATCACGTAGTCGCGGGCGAAGCCGGTGGAGACCAGGTTCTCCGAACGGTCCTCCATCCACTTCACCGGCTTGCCGATCACCAGCGACGCGACGATCGCACAGACGTAGCCGGGGTAGATCGGCACCTTGTTGCCGAAGCCACCGCCGATGTCCGGCGAGATCACCCGGATCTTGTGCTCGGGCAGACCGGAGACCAGGGCGTAGACGGTCCGGTGGGCGTGCGGCGCCTGGCTGGTGGTCCACAGCGTGAGCTGGCCGTCGACCCGCTGGTAGTCGGCCACGCAGCCGCAGGTCTCCATCGGAGCCGGGTGGACGCGCGGGTAGACGATGTCCTCGGTGACCACGACGTCGGCCTTCGCGAAGACGGCCTCGGTCGCGTCCTTGTCACCGGTCTCCCAGTCGAAGCAGTGGTTGTCGCTCTTGTCCGCGAGGTCGGTGCGGATGACCGGCGCGTCGGGCGCCAGCGCCTTCCGGACGTCGACCACCGGCGGCAGGATCTCGTACTCCACGTCGATCAGCTCGAGGGCGTCGCGCGCGGCGTACCGGTCCTCGGCGACCACGAACGCGACCTCCTGGCCCTGGAACCGCACTTTGTCGGTGGCCAGCACCGCCTGCACGTCGTTGGACAGCGTGGGCATCCACGCCAGCCCCTTCTCGGCGAGCATCGCCCCGGTGACCACGAGCTTGACCTTGGGGTGCGCCTGCGCGGCGGAGATGTCGATGCTGACGATCTTCGCGTGCGCCATGGGCGCGCGCAGGATCGCGAGGTGCAGCATGCCGGTCAGTTGCAGGTCGTCGACGTAGTGGCCCTTGCCGCGGATGAAGCGCGGATCTTCCTTACGCAGCATCCGTCCGTAGCCGACCGGGTGCTGGTCGTTGTCGACGAACTGGGTGGGACGTTCTTCCAGCCTCGTCATGTCGTCACGCTCCCGTCGCCGCGGTGGCGCGGGTGCCGGCCTGCTCGGCGGCGGCCCACTGCACGGAGCGGACGATCGTGCTGTACCCGGTGCACCGGCAGATCTGCCCCGAGATCGCCTCGCGGATCTCC
>DASTGF010000464.1:0-11580 GCA_035719255.1 Microlunatus sp.
GGTGCCGAGGCACCCGAACGGGCCAACCAGGCCTGGACGGTGGCCGCGATGGGGCTCGCGGCGGGGGCAGACGTCGCCGTCTGGCTGACCGGGGAGGCGGTCTGGTTCGCGATCCAGGACCGGCAGCCCGATCTGGCGCTGCCCCATGCGGCACCGGTCCGGGATCTGGTCGAGGCCGTCCGGGCCGGCGGCTCGATCCGGGTCTGCAGCCAGTGCGCCGCCCGGCGCGAGCTGAGCGAGGAACAGCTGATCGACGGCGCGCGCATCGCCGGCGCGGCCCAGTTCGTCGAGGCCGCACTGACCGAGGACGTCCAGGCCCTCGTCTACTGAGTTCCAGCGGCGAGTCGGACGCTCCGGCAACAACCCGCTTGTCTCTCGGTCGAGCCTCGGGTGAGGATCGCCTCCGTGGAGACCGCACACCCTGCGTCGCGGCCGGGGCCGACCGATGCCGATCTGATCGCCCGCCATCTCGGGCCGGACGGCCGGCTCGTCGCGATGCCGGCCAAGCCGAGTCGCCGGCTGATCGTGCTGCGGCACATCGCCGCAGATCTGCCCGCGGATCAGGACCTGGACGAGTTCGCCGTGAACCAGGTGCTGCGCCGCTACGACGACGACGTCGCCATGCTGCGCCGCTACCTAGTCGACACCGGCCTCGTGCTGCGCCCGGCCCCGGGTTGTTACCGCCGCCCCAGGGATCACGCATGATCGCCGACGGGGTCACCTTCCGCGATCTCGAGCCGGCGGACCTGAGCGATCTGGAGTGGTCGGGGAGCGCGACCCACGTGGCGCACGTGGCCGTCGAGCTCGGACGTGCGTACGCGGGGGAGATCGAAATCCTGATCGGCGAGCTGCCCAACCGGCGGCTGGTGGCCCTGGGGGCGGTGGACCCGACCGGGCGGGCCGACGTCGGTGTGCTCTGGATGATCGCGGTGCACGAAACGTTGCAGTCGCTGGGAATCGGCAGTGCGCTGATCGCTGCCCTGGAGGATCGCGCACGGGCCGCCGGCTGCCGCACGGCCCGGCTGAGCGTCGAACACGACAACCCGCGTGCCCAGGCGCTCTATCGCCGGTTGGGGTACGTCCCGACGGGCAGCGTGCTGGAGAGCTGGCCGGTGACCGGCGGGCGGACCTACGTCACGGTCTGCACCGTGATGGAACGCCCGCTCTGAGCCGCTTCCGGGTCCGGCAGGAGCGGGCCGCGTGTCCGCAGGCTCAGCGTGCCTTGACCGACGAGGGCCAGGTCACCAACGGACCCTTCCCGGAGTCGTTCGTGGCCCGCAGGCTCAGCGTGTATCGCGCGTTCTTCCTCAGCCCGGAGATCGTCGCCTTGCGGGCCGAGGACGTGACCGTGATGGTCTTCGTCGCACCATTGCTGGTCCGGGTCGCGGTGATCACATAGTGCTGCACGAGGCCGCCCGAGCCGGGCTTCCTCCAGGTCAGCGAGACCGAGGTCTTCGTGTCCTTGGTCGAGCCGGAGGAGGCCGACGTGATGGTGGGCGCGCCGGGCAGTGCCCGCAGCGTGGTCGTCGTGGCGACCGCCGGGCCGGCGCCCATGGTGTTCAGCGCCTGCACCGACAGCGTGTACCTCGTGCCGGCGACCAGCTTGCGGAAGGTGTACGAGCGCACCGTCGACGCGACGGTGACCGTCGCACTCGTCGTGCCGGCCGCGTCCCTGCCGGTCCGGACAACCCGGTAGCCGCTGATCGCCGCGCCACCGGTGCTGGACGGCGTCTTCCAGCTGATCGTCGCGGTCTTGGCCGAGTTGCTGTGCTTGCTCGACACCGACTTCGGAGCAGACGGGGGCTGGGCCGGGAACAGCAGCCGGTTGGGCGAGCCCAACCGGTCCGACACCACGCCGGTGGTGGCTGCCGCGGTGATCGAGGCGGCCACCTGCGCGGGCGAGGCGCCCTGGTGGTTCTGCAGATAGCGGGCCACCGCGCCCGTGACGTGCGGCGTGGCCATCGAGGTGCCGCTCAGCACCAGCGAAGAGCTCGGCGTCTTGGTGCCCGCCGAGCGGATGTCCACGCCGGGAGCGAACAGGTCGACACAGCTGCCGTAGTCGGAGAACCAGGCGCGCCAGTCGTCCTGGTCCGTGGCACCGACGGTGAGCGCGCTCGCGGCCCGGGCCGGCGATCCACCGCAGGCGTTCTGGTCGTCGTTGCCGGCCGCCACCACCACGGGGATGCCGGCCCTGGTGGTCTGCGCGACCGCGGCGTCCAGCAGCTCGTCGGCGTCGCCGCCCAGGCTGAAGTTGACCACCGACGGGCCGCTCCGGTGCTGCATCACCCAGTCCAGGGCCGCGATGACGTCACTGCTGTAGCCGTCGCCGTTGCAGTCCAGCACCCGGATCGCGACCACCTTTGCGCCCTTGGCCACGCCCCAGGTCTTGCCGGCGATGGTGCCGGCGACGTGGGTGCCGTGGCTGATCAGACCGCTCTCGGGGTCGTCCTGATAGTTGGCTGGGCAGTCGGAGGCGTCGGCGTCCCCGTCGACGAAGTCCCAGCCGCTCGACACCCGACCGGCGAGATCGGTCTGGTCCAGCCGGACGCCGGTGTCGATGACGTACGCCGTGACGCCCGTGCCGTCCTCCGCGTAGGAGTAGCGGTGGTCAAGTTTCGGTGCGCGTTGATCGATCCGGTCCAGGCCCCAGGTCGGGCTGCTCTGCAGCGCCACGCCGTTGACTTCGGAGCTGTGCACGCGGACGTCCGGCACGACAGACTCCACGCTCGGGTCGCTGCGCAGCTGCTCCACCTGGTCCGCGGTCAGGGTCGCGCTGAACCCGTGCAGCACCGTGTGATAGCGCTGGCCGACAGCAGTCCGCTTGGCTCGCAGCGAGTCCACCTTGCGTTCGGTGGCCGATGCGCTCGCGGTCTTGACGATGTAGCGGGCCTTCGGTGCGGCCTCGGCCGTGGTCACCGGTCCCAGGATGGACACCGCCAACGCTCCGGCGAGCATGACACCGGCAACACGAAACATGGGACGGCGCATGCCGATCACCCCTCCAGACGACGCCGGTGACTCGAGCAGCTGTCCCCCCAGCACTCAGACGGCGTCAGTCGGCTGGCCCACCTTAAGCGAGAGCGGCGACAGTCGAGGATGCGTTCAGCGGTGTTACGTATTCGTGATCTTTTGTCGGCGTGTCGCTCACGTCTGCAGAGCGCGCCGGATCTCCTCGACCGTCAGCGAGCCGGCTCGGTCGCCGCGCCGCGCCGCCTGCCGGACGAGAGCCGCGACCCGCGCGTTCACCGGAGCTTCCCGCCCGTGCCGGCGCGCTTCCAGCACGATCTCGCCGTTGAGATAGTCGATCTCGACGTTTCCGGTACCGCGGACCAGCGACTGCCAGGTGGAGCCGCCGAGGAAGCCCTCACTCTCGGAGAGGTCGACGACGGTGTATGCCGTCCGCGCCGCGGCTTCGACCTCGTCCGGCGTGACCTCGATCCCGGCCTCCGCAAGCACCGTCCGACCCTCCTCGACGGCCTCCCGGATCAACGAGCCGACCCCCCGCGTGTCGCCGAGCAGCGCCTGGTACGCGTTGCCCAGGTTGGTCAGCAGCTTCCGGTACTTCCACGGCATCACGTCGTCGGGCAGCCGGACCTCCAGGGCGCCACGCTGCCAGTCCGCGGCGATCCGCTCCAGCAGTTCCCGGTCGGAGTCGTCCGCCGCCGACGCCGGCACGCGACCCAGATGGAACAGCCCGATCACGGGGGCACCGCTGAGGATCACCCGCCCGGGCCGGGTGTAGTTCGCCCACATCCACACACACGCCCCGTACACATGGGCGAAGTAGCGCAGCGCCAGCCACTCGCTCGCGACCCCGTTGAGGGCGGTGATCAGCGGGAGCCGCTCGCCTGCCGTCCCCCCGCCGGCCACCGGTGCATCGACCCACTGCAGCAGGGCCGTCTCGGCCTGGTGGGTCTTGGTGCTCAGCACCAGCACGTCATCGGCCGCCAGTGCCACGTCCTCGGGTCCCCCGACGGCCACCACCGGCACCCGGTAGGTCCCGCGCGGCGTGACCAGTTCCAGACCGTCGCGTTGCAGCGCGGCCAGGTGATCGCCGCGGGCCACCAGCACCGCATCGACCCCGCCCTGCTGCAGGCATCCGCCGATCCCGCCGCCGACCGCACCCGCTCCGATCATGATGTAGCGCACTGATCGACCGTACACACTCCTACACTGACGCCCATGTCGTCCTTCGTCCTGCTGCTCGTCGCCGGTATCGCCCTGCTCGGCGTGCTGGCCCTGGTCGCGCTCGTCGTGATCTTGCTCCGTGCCGGCTCCAGCCAGGCCTGATCGTGCCGTTCGAGATCCCCGACGATCTGCATCCGGATCTGATGGCCGTCGCGTGGCTGCTGGGCCGCTGGGAGGGCTCGGGGAAGTCGACCTATCCCGGCACGGACGACGTCGACTTCGGCCAGCAGATCGACTTCTCCCACAACGGTGCGGGCTATCTGCACTATCTGTCCCAGACGTTCACCAGGGACGCCGATGGTCGCCCGCTGGCCCCCCTGAGCATGGAGACGGGATTCTGGCTGCCCAAGGCCGACGGCACCCTGGAGATGGTCTTGGCACAGCCGGCCGGCTACGCCGAGGTCTGGTACGGCCGTGTCACCGGTGCGCGGATCGAGCTGACCACCGACGTGGTGATGCGGACCGCCAGCGCCCCGGAGTACACCGCCGGACAGCGGCTCTACGGCAACGTCGACGGAGAGCTGCTGTGGACGTTCGACAAGGCCGCCGACGGCCATCCCCTGCAGTCCCACCAGTGGGCCCGCCTCCGCCGCGTCTGATCCCGCCCCGTTCGGCACGTGCGGGCAAACGACGGCGACACGCCGAGCGTGCCGGCCGTTCCCGCACAGTCGCCGGGGAGAGCCCGGAAGAAACCGGCCGCTCCCGTTGCTGCACTCGACATGACGGTGATGCTGGCATGACGGTGATGGTGGCCGAGGGCCTCGACGCAGGAGTGCCCTGGCACTTCGGCGATCCGCTGCGCGAGCAGCGCGGACTGGCGGCCGGCGTCGGCTTGGTCGATCTCTCGCAGCGCGGCGTGCTGACCATCACCGGCCCGGACCGGCTCGCCTGGCTGCACTCGCTGACCACGCAACACCTGACCGCCCTCGCGCGGGGGGAGGGCACAACCACCCTGGTGCTGTCGCCCCAGGGCCACATCGAGCACGTCCTGTACGGCGTCGACGACGGCGAGACCTTCTGGGCCCATACCGAACCGGGTGCCGCGGCCGCCGCCGTCGCTTGGTTGGACTCGATGCGCTTCATGATGCGGGTCGAGGTCGCCGACGTCTCCGACCGATACGCGGTCATCTGGCAGCCGGCCGCAGCGGGCACACGGGGCGCCGGTGACCTGGTGACCCGGTCCGGACGAGACAGCCTGGACGGTTTCGAGACCTTCGTCCCGAGGACCGCGGTGAACCGCGTGCTGGCCGATCGACCGCGGGCGGGGCTGTGGGCGTACGAGGCGCTCCGGATCGCCGCCGGGGTCCCGCGGATCGGTCGGGACACCGACCACCGGACCATCCCGAACGAGATCGGCGTGCTCGGCGCAGCCGTCCACCTGGACAAGGGCTGCTACCGGGGTCAGGAGACGGTGGCGCGGGTGCACACCCTCGGCCGCCCGCCGCGTCGCCTGGTCCTGCTGCATCTGGACGGTACGGCCGACGCGCTGCCCGCGGCCGGCTCACCGCTGGAGCTTGACGGGCGTGCGGTCGGCTTCGTCGGCAGCTCCGCGCGCCACTACGAGCTCGGGCCGATCGGGCTCGGGCTCGTCAAGCGCAGCGTCGACGTGAACGCCACCCTGGTCGCCGACGGCATCGCCGCCGCTCAGGAGGTCCTGGTCGACCCCGAGATCGGACTGCACGTACGTCCGCTCCGCTGAAACGTGCCGCGTCCGCGTCCGCTTTCGTCGCCGGTGCCGGCGCGGAACCGTGCCAGCGTCGAGCACCGTGACGGCCGTAGAGTCTCGGTCGTGACCGACCCGTTCGCAGCTGATCCGATCGTCGTAGAGGTGGTCCGCAACGGGCTGGTGGAGAGCGTCCACCACGCCCGCGTCGCGATCACCGGTCCGGACGGATCGCTGCTCGCCTCGATCGGCCCTGCCGATGCCCCGATCTATCCGCGCAGCGCGCTCAAGCCCCTGCAGGCGCTGGCCATGGTCCGCTGCGGCCTGGATCTGCCCGACGATCTGCTGGCCCTGGTGGCCGCCTCGCACTCGGGTGAGCCGATCCACGTCGATGGCACGCGACGCATCCTGGCCGGAGCCGGGCTGAGCGAGGACGCGCTGCAGACGCCGCCCGACTGGCCGGTCGACGACCTGGCCCGGCTCGAGGCGATCCGCTCCGGCGCCGAACCCTCGCCGGTGTTCATGAACTGTTCCGGCAAGCACGCCGGGATGCTCGCGACGGCCGTGATCAACGGCTGGTCGCTGACCGACTACCGTGACCCGGCTCATCCGGTCCAGCTGGCCAGCCGGGACGCGATCGGGGACCTGACCGGCCGCGTACCCGATCAGGTTGCCGTCGACGGCTGCGGCGCCCCCGCGTTCGCCACCACGCTGACCGAGCTGGCCCGCGCGTTCGGCCGGCTCGCGACCGCCGGCGACGGCCCCGTCCGCCGCGTCGCCGACGCGATCCGGGCGCGTCCGGAGATGACGTCGGGTACTCGCCGCGACGAGCTCGAGCTGCACCGGGCGATCCCCGGACTGGTGACCAAGGCCGGGGCCGAGGCGGTCCAGGGTGTGGGTCTGCCCGACGGTCGCGGACTGGCGATCAAGATCAGCGACGGCACGCCGCGGGCCCGTCCCATCGTCGTCGCCGCGGTGCTGCGCCAGTTGGGCTTCGAGCACCCCACCCTGGACGCCCAGTCGTCGGCCCCGGTCCTCGGGCACGGCGAGCCGGTCGGTGCGATCGCCGTCCGCCCCGGCGTCCTCTCCACCCTCTGCTGACCCTCTTCCCGCTAGTGGGAAGGAACGACAGGTTTCACCGGCGTGTCGCCGTCGTTCGTTCACACTCGCGAGGGAGGGGACCATCGGAGGGCGGGCCGCAGCAGGAATCCGTAACGCAAGGTTTACCGCGACGGTGCCGGCCGGCGGTCGATCTGGTCGGAGCACCCGTCGGCAGCCTCTAGGCTTTCGAGTCGTGAACTGGGACGACTACGACGCGGCACTGTTCGATCTCGACGGTGTGCTCACGCCGACCGCCGAGGTCCATATGCGGGCCTGGGCCCAGCTGTTCACCGACTACCTCGCCCAGCGCGGGGTCGCCGAGCCGTACGCCGAGAGCGATTACTACGACTACATCGACGGCAAGCCGCGCTACGACGGCGTGCGCTCGATGCTCGCCGCGCGGGGGATCACCCTGCCCGAGGGCTCGCCGTCCGATCCGTCCGACGCCGAGACCGTCTGCGGTCTGGGCAATCGCAAGAACGACGTCTTCGCCGCGGTGCTGGCCGACGAGGGCGTGCAGCCGTACCCGGGTTCGGTCCAGCTGCTGGATCACCTGGCCGAGCGGGGGACCAAGCTCGCGGTCGTCTCCTCCTCCCGCAATGCGCCGGCGGTGTTGGCGGCCGCCGGCCTGTCCGACCGGTTCCCGGTGGTCGTGGACGGCGTCGTCGCCGCCGAGCACGGGCTGAGCGGCAAGCCCGCGCCGGACACCTTCATCTATGCCGCCCGTCAGCTGGGAGCGACCCTGGTCCGGTCGGTGGTGGTCGAGGACGCGCTCTCCGGAGTCGAGGCGGGCGAGGCCGGCGGCTTCGGTCTGGTCATCGGCGTGGATCGTGGCGTGGGTGCCGAGCGCCTGCAGGCGGCCGGCGCGGACCTGGTCCTGCGCGATCTCGCCGAGGTCGTACCGGCATGAGGGGCAGCTTCGGTGACGAGCCGACCCGGAAGACCGACCCCCTCGACCGGGCCCGGTTCCCGGTGGACGAGTGGGCGTTGATCGAGGCCGAGTACTCCACTCGCGACCTCGGCGTCACCGAGACCCTGTTCGCGGTCGGCAACGGCTATCTCGGCATGCGCGGCAACGTCGAGGAGGGCCGGGAGACCTACTTCCACGGGACGTTCGTCAACGGCTTCCACGAGACATGGAGCATCCGGCACGCGGAGGAGGCCTTCGGCTTCGCACGGGTCGGGCAGACCATCGTCAACGTCCCCGACAACAAGACGATGAAGCTCTACATCGACGACGAGCCGATGCTGTTGTCGGTCGCGGATCTGGAGACCTACGAACGCAGCCTCGACTTCCGCGACGGGGTCCTGCGCCGCGACGTCGTCTGGCGTACGCCGGCGGGCAAGCGCGTCCACGTCCGGTCCAGCCGGATGGTGTCCTTCACTCAGCGGCACCTGGCGATCATGACCATCGAGGTCACCATGCTCGACGACTACGCGCCGGTGGTGGTGTCGTCGCAGATGCTCAATCGCCAGGACGGCAAGGATGAATACCACGTCAAGGCCGCCGCGATGGGGGAGGGGATCGATCCCCGCAAGGCGGAGAGTTTCGAGTCGCGCGTCCTCGAGCCGCAGACCCACTGGGCCAGCGACCGCCGGATGATCTTGGGCTATCGCTGCACGAACTCGAAGATGACCATCGCGGTCGGCGCCGATCACGAGATCGAGACCGACTGTGACTACAGCGATCTGGTGCACGCCGACGAGGACACCGGCAAGAAGGTCTACCGGGTCGACGCCGAGCCGGGCAAGCCGATCAAGGTCACCAAGGTGGTCTCCTACCACTCCTCGCGCGGCGTACCCGTGCGCGAGCTGGTGGATCGCTGCCGGCGCACCCTGGACCGCGTACGCGAGCAGGGTGTGGCCACCCAGTTCGCCGACCAGCGCGCCTGGCTCGACACCTTCTGGGAGCGCTCCGACGTGGTGGTCGACGGGCAGCCCGCCATGCAGCAGGCCATCCGGTGGAACCTGTTCCAGATCGCCCAGGCAGCCGCCCGGGCCGAGCAGTCCGGCGTTCCGGCCAAGGGAGTGACCGGCTCGGGGTACGGCGGTCATTACTTCTGGGACACCGAGATCTACCTGCTGCCGTTCTTGATCTACACCTCCCCCGGGATGGCGCGGAGCGCGCTGCGGTTCCGCTACAACATGCTCGAGGCGGCGCGGCGGCGGGCAACCGAGCTGGCCCAGAGCGGGGCGCTGTTCCCGTGGCGGACGATTAGCGGGGAGGAGGCCTCGGCCTACTACGCTGCCGGCACCGCGCAGTACCACATCGACGCCGACATCTCCTACGCCCTGTGCAAGTACGTCAACGTCACCGGTGACATGGACCTGATGCAACGCGAAGGGGTCGACATCCTGGTGGAGACTGCCCGGATGTGGGCGGATCTGGGCTTCTGGCGCGATGGCGGAACCGGGGACGGCCAGCGTTCCTTCCACATCCACGGCGTGACCGGTCCGGACGAGTACACCACCGTGGTCAACGACAACCACTTCACCAACGTCATGGCCCGCTTCAACCTGCGGCAGGCCGCTGTCGTGGTCCGCGGCCTCGCCGCCGACGCGCCGCAGGCGTACGACCGGATGGTGCGCTGGCTCGACCTCGACCCCTCGGAGCCGGACGAGTGGGCTGCCGCCGCGGACGCGATGGCCATTCCCTACGACAAGGCGACCGGGATCAACCCGCAGGACTCGCACTTCCTCGACCGGGAGATGTGGGACCTCAAGAACACCCCGGCCGACAAGCGGCCGCTGTTGCTGCACTACCACCCGCTGGTGATCTACCGGTTCCAGGTGCTCAAGCAGGCCGACGTGGTGCTGGCCCTGTTCCTGCAGGGCGACCACTTCAGCCTCGAGCAGAAGCGCGCCGACTTCGAGTACTACGACCCGATCACGACGGGCGACTCCACCCTGTCGGGCGTGGTGCAGTCGATCATCGCCGCCGAGGTCGGCTATCGCGACCTCGCCCTGCGCTACTTCTACAGCTCGCTGTTCGTCGACCTCGCCGATCTGCACGGCAACACCAGCGACGGCGTTCACGTCGCCTCAACGGGTGGGGTCTGGGCGGCCCTGGTCTACGGCTTCGGCGGGATGCGGGACTACAACGGCGTGGTGACCTTCGACCCGCGGCTGCCGGCCAGTTGGCCGCGGCTGCAGTTCAAGATCACGTTGCGCGGCGTGCGGGTGCGGGTCGAGGTGTCTGCGACCGCGATCTCGTTCGAGGTCGAGGACGGCGACGAAGCGCTGGTCGACGTCCGTGGTCAGCGGGTGGCCGTCCGTGCGGGGGAGTCGGTGAGCGTCGCCCTGGACGGGCAGGGTCCCGAGATCACCGGCGTACCGACCCTGCAGACCGGTGAGCGGCGCCCGGACGGCACGTTGATCACCGCCAGCGTGCCACAGTCGGCGACTCGCAGCTGATCGCCGGGCCCGCCCGCTGCGCCCGGCCCGCCGGCTGTGACGACCCTCACGCTAGCTGCGGCTTGCGTCTGCTAACTTTTGCAAGCACTATGGATGCATGGCAGGGATCAAGACACCGAAGCTGGGAGAACAGCTGGAATCACTCGGCGAGTACATCGCCGCGCAGCGCCGGGTCGCCGGCGTCACGATCCGGCAGCTGGCCGAGCAGGCCGGCGTGTCGAATCCCTACCTGAGCCAGATCGAGCGCGGTCTGCGTCGGCCGTCGGCAGAGGTGCTTCAGCAGCTCGCCAAGGCGCTCCGGATCTCTGCGGAGACCCTGTACGTGCAAGCCGGCATCCTCGATCCCCAGGATCACCCGACGACCACGGTCGAGATGGCAGTGCTGGCCGACCCGTCGATCACCGAGCGGCAGAAACGCGTGCTGATCGACGTCTACACCTCGTTCGTGCATGAGAACGAGGCCAAGCCGGAGCCGATCACCCCGGCCGCTGCGGCCACGGATGCGGCCGCGAGCCCGTCGCGGGCGCGTACCGCGTCCAGAGCCGCGAAGACCGCCCCGAAGACCTCGACAACGACACCCACCAAGGAGAAGTGACATGACCACTACCACCCGCAAGCAGACCCCGGCGCAGGCTCGGAAGTCGGCCCTCGAGTCCGATTTCGCTCCGCTGTACGCCGTCGCCGGCCTCGCCGACACCCTCGCCGCGCAGACCAGGACCACCCTGCTCGCCACCCGTGAGCGGTTCCAGTTCCGCCAGGACGAGCTCGAGTCGGTCTCCAAGACCCGGGTCGAGGAACTGACCCAGTTCGTCAAGTCCCTGCCCGAGCAGGTCAAGGCGCTGCCGGATACCACCAAGGCCAAGCTCGCCGAGGCGCAGGAGCAGTTCAAGACCCTCTACGCCGAGTTCGCCACCAGCTACGGCGACCTCGCCGGTCGTGGCAAGCGCGCCGTGGACGAGGCGCTCGGCTCGGCCAAGGCGCTCACGGTGAAGGCTGAGAAGCAGGCCGAAGAGGTCGCCGCCGACGTCGCCGAGCGGATCGACCCGGCCTTCGAGAAGGTGCAGGAGGGCGTGACCGTCGCCCGCCAGAAGGTGACCGGTCGGACCGCCACGGAGACCGTCACCCCGCGGTCGGCCGCCAGGGCTCAGGCGACCCGCGCTGCCGAGAATGCCGTGGCCGCCGAGAAGGCCGCCGCGCGCAAGGCCGCCGCCAAG
>DASTGF010000465.1:0-4098 GCA_035719255.1 Microlunatus sp.
GTGGTACAGGTCGGCGAGCATGCGGATGCAGCGCTGCTCGATCTCCGCGGTCCGCGGGTACTCGGCGTGGTCGATGAAGTTGCGGTGCAGGTTCTCGGCGATGATGCGCTGGGCCTGCGGCTCCATCCAGGTGGTGACGAAGGTCGCGAGGTTGCGGGCCGGGTCGCCTTCGATCGCGATGTCCTCCGCGACCAGGCGCATCGCGTCGGTCGCCGACATGCCGTCGTCGGGAAAGGTCTGGCTCGGCACTTCCTGGGTAACGAAGCGGTTGCCGAACAGCACGGCGGGATCGTCGGTCACGATGGTCTCTCCTCGGGTGGGGCGGATCGTTGGGCGTGCCGTCGACGCGGCGGCCGGTCGGCCGTGGTCGGGTCGGGAGGTCGGGTCATGGCGCCGGCGCTTCCTGGGGGCGGGCATCGGCCCGGAGCACGGCCGCCCGCCAGGCGGGCAGCATGAGTGCGGCTCCGACCAGGAAGCACGCGGCGCCCAGCAGCGTGCCGGTGACGCTGATCCGGACGTTGATCACCTGGTCGTCGGGCAACACGTAGCTAGCGATCGCGGAGGCCATGAACAGGATCGAGCCGATCATGTTCAGCCAGCCGATCCGGCGTGGGTCGCGACGCTCGCCGACCGCGAGCTGGGCGAGCGCGAGCAGGGCGAAGGCGCTGGAGATCAGGAAGAGCGTCGAACCGTAGAAGTCCGGGCGCCAGACGTACCGGTTCTTCTGGCTCGCGCTCGCGTTGACCCAGACCGCGAAGAAGGTGCTGACGTTGAAGCAGAGCGTGCCCGGGAACTGGGTAATCGCGGCCCACCAGGCCCGGTCGTGCGGGCGCCAGGCGATCGCGGTCAGCCGGACCGGCTTGGTCTGGGCGGCGGAGGTGACGCCGGTGCTTGCCGGTGTCTGGGCCTGCAGCAGCTGCAGGAAGGACGCGCTGGTGAAGAAGATCGAGCCGATGAAGTAGGTCAGGGCATCCGGAACGCCACCGACCGCCGATGCGTAGACCTGGACCGAGCCGATCACGAAGCAGGCCGAGCCGGTGATGAAGAGCCAGGCGACGGCGCTGTTGAGGTGGAACGGCGTCGACCTCATCCAGCGCTCCCTTCCGTCACAGGGAGTCAGTCTCATGCCCGCAACGGAACCTCGCCTCACCCGGATCGGGCGAGAATGCCGACGGCAAGGCGCAGACGGAGGACGTCGTCAGGGATCAGAGTCGTCAGGGATCAGAGTCATCAGGGATTCAGAGTCATCAGGGATTCAGAGTCGTCAGGGATCAGAAGAGAGCGGCCATCAGATCCCGGCGCGCCTTCAGCACCCGCGGGTCGTTGGCGCCGACGGTCTCGAACAAGGCGAGCAGTCGCGTGCGCAGCGAGTCCCGGTCCGCGCCGCTGGTGGTGCGGATGTGGCCGATCAGTCGGTTGAACGCTGCCTCGGGGTCACCGAGCACGACTTCGACGTCGGCCGCCGCCAGCTGGGCGTCGATGCCGGCACCCGGTACGCCCGCGGCGGCCAGCGTCGATCGGGGATCCAGCGCGGCAGTCCGGGCGAGCAGGCCGGCCTGGGCCTTGCCGATCTTGGCCTCCGCATCGTTCGGGTCGGCGGCGAGCAGCTTGTCGAACTCGGCCTCGGCCGTGGCGAAGTCGCCGCGTTCCAGCGCCTCGTCGGCGGCCGCGAACCGGGGATCGGGTTCGGGCTCCGACTCCGTCTCGGGCTCGGCGCCGCCGACCGGCTCGGCCCGGCCGATGATGCCGCTGGTGACCGCGGCCTTGAGCACCTGGTCGATCGCCGCCGCGACCTGATCGGCCGGCAGCACCCCCTGGAACAGCGGCGCGAGCTGGCCACCGATCAGCGCGATGACGGTCGGCACCGCCTGCAGCTGCAGAGCCTGGACGATCTGCGGCGAGGTGTCGACGTTCAACCGGACCAGCAAGAACTTGCCCTCGGACCGGTTGGCCAGCTGGATCAGCGCGTCGGACAGTTGCTGGCCGCTCTTCACCCGCGGCGAGTACAGCTCGACCACCACGGGATGCTTCAACGAGTTCCGGATCGCGACGGTCTCGAAGGTCTGCTCGGTGGCCTCGACGACGTACGTCGAACCGGGTGCGGGCGGCCGGCCACCCGATGGCGCGCCCGCGGCCTGCTTCGCCTTGGCCGCAAGCGCGGACAGATCGACGGCTCCGGGACGGTTGAAACTCGACGTGCTCACGAAGGAACAGTCTGCCAAACGCGGCAACAGCCGGGTCGCCGCGTCCGACCGGACCGACCCGGAACGGGCTCGGCCGGATCGCACCTCGGACCCGGAGGCGCATCTGGTTCGACTATCGGCACAATGACCCTCATGGCACACCCCCGCGCCGGACAGCCGGCTCTCCCGGAGGATCTCATCGACGTCGACGCGGTTGTGAACGCGTATTACGACCTCACCCCGGATCCGACCAATCCCGACCAGCAGGTGGTCTTCGGTACCTCGGGTCACCGCGGTTCGAGTCTGGACGCCGCGTTCAACGACGCCCACATCGCCGCCACGACCCAAGCGATCGTGGAGTACCGCGCGTCGCAGGGCATCACCGGGCCGCTGTACATCGGCAAGGACACGCACGCTTTGTCCCAGCCGGCGTGGACCACCGCGATCGAGGTCCTGATCGCCAACGGGGTCACGGTGTGCAGCGAGGGCGACAACGACTACACGCCGACGCCCGCGGTGTCGCGGGCGATCGTGGTGCACAACGCCGACCCGGCCAACGCCGGCAACACCGCCGACGGCATCGTGGTCACCCCGTCCCACAACCCGCCGCGCGACGGCGGGTTCAAGTACAACCCGCCGCACGGCGGCCCGGCCGACACCGACGCCACGAGTGTGATCGCCGCCCGTGCCAACGCGTTGATGGCGGATCCGTCGGACATCCGCCGGCAGCGGTTCCGCGACGTCGAGCCGCAGCTGAACCGGTTCGACTATCTGGGCCGCTACTGCGAGGACCTGGCCAACGCGCTGAACCTCGACGCGATCCGCGAGGCCGGTGTCGAGATCGGTGCCGACCCGATGGGCGGCGCGAGCGTCCAGTATTGGGAGTTCATCGCCGAGAACCTCGGTCTGGATCTGACGGTGGTGAACAACAAGGTCGATCCGACCTGGTCGTTCATGACCCTCGACACCGACGGCAAGATCCGGATGGACTGCTCCTCGCCGAACGCGATGGCCAGCCTGATCGCCAACAAGGACCGCTACGACATCGCCACGGGCAACGACGCCGACGCCGACCGGCACGGCATCGTCACCCCCGACTGGGGCCTGATGAACCCGAACCACTATCTCGCCGTGGCCATCCAGTACCTCTACTCCCACCGCGACGGCTGGCGGCCCGACGCGGGGATCGGCAAGACGCTGGTGTCCTCCTCGATGATCAACCGGGTTGCGGAGGATCTGGGCCGGACCCTGGTGGAGGTGCCGGTCGGGTTCAAGTGGTTCGTGCCGGGTCTGCGCAGCGGGGAGATCGGCTTCGGTGGTGAGGAATCGGCCGGCGCGTCATTCCTGGCCCTGGACGGCAGCACCTGGACGACCGATAAGGACGGCATCCTGCTGGCGCTGCTGGCCAGCGAGATCAAGGCGGTCACCGGCAAGTCGCCGAGCGAGTTGTATGCGGAGTTGACCAAGCGGCACGGTTCCCCGGTCTACGCCCGAGTCGATGCCCCGGCGAACCGCGAGCAAAAAGCGAAGCTGTCCAAGCTCGACCCGTCCGCGGTCACCGCGACCGAACTGGCCGGCGAGCCGATCATCGACAAGCTCACCACGGCACCCGGCAACGGCGCGGCGATCGGTGGACTCAAGGTGACCACCGAGTCGGCTTGGTTCGCGGCCCGGCCGTCCGGGACCGAGGACGTGTACAAGATCTACGCGGAGAGCTTCCGCGACCCGGCGCACCTCGACCGGATCGTGAAGGAGGCGCAGGCCATCGTGGCGGCGGCCCTGGGGGGAGTGTAGGCCTCGCTCTCCGTCGCACGGGCGCCCGGGCGGGCTTAGACTGCGCCCATGCCCTTCGATCCCAACGCGTCGTTCGGAAAGTCGCTCTTCTTCGGAGAGATCCTCGAGGACCAGATCTTTC
>DASTGF010000466.1:0-4138 GCA_035719255.1 Microlunatus sp.
GTGAAGATGATCTCGATCTCCTGCCCCGACCGCGTGACCAGGCGTCGCGCCACATCGAGGATCCGGACCGGCTCGCCCATGTCGAAGATCAAGACCTCGCCGCCCTCACCGATCGCGCCGGCCTGGATGACCAACTGGCAGGCCTCGGGCACCGTCATGAAATAGCGGGTGATGTCGGGATGCGTGACCGTGACCGGACCACCACGCTGAATCTGCTCCATGAACGCGTGCAGCACCGATCCGCGGCTGCCGAGCACGTTGCCGAAGCGCACCGAGATGTAGGTGCCGTCGGTGTTGGCGCTGAACCAGGAGGTAAGGCGCTCAGCGACACGCTTCGTCCGACCGAGCGTGCACGTTGGATCCGCGGCTTTGTCGGTCGAGACGTTCACGAACCGGACACAGCCGACCTTGCGGGCCGCCTCCAGCACGTTCAGCGTCCCCTGGACGTTGGTCTTCCACCCTTCCTCGGGATACTGCTCGAGCATCGGCAGGTGCTTCAGGGCTGCGGCGTGGAAGATCACTTCGGGTCGATGCAGCGCGAAGATCTCGTCGATCACCTGGGCGTCCCGGATGTCGGCGAGCACCATGTCGGGTGTGTCCAGCAGGCCCTGACCGTAGATCGACAACTGGACCGCGTGCAGTGCCGACTCGTCACGGTCCAACAGCACAAGCTCTTTCGGGCCGAACTTGTGCACCTGGCGGGCGAGCTCGGACCCGATCGACCCGCCGGCACCGGTGATCAACACGACTCGGTTGGTGAGATACCCAGCGATCCCCGCGACCTCGGTGTGGATCTGCCGGCGGCCGAGAAGATCCTCCATGTCGACCTCGCGGATGTCGCTGAGCTTGACCCGCCCGCCGACCATCTCGTTGACCGGCGGCAGCACGAGGAACCGCAGGCCGGCTCCCTCGACCACGGCAGAGATCTGCCGCACGAGTTCGGGCCCAGCGTTACTGATCGCCAGAATGACCGTCGTCGCGTCGACCTCGGCTGCCACCTGCAGCAGCCTCGACCGGTCGCCGAGCACCGGTACGCCCATCAGCCGCAGGCGCCGCTTGCTGCGGTCGTCATCGATCAGCCCGACCGGACGAAAGGGGGCCGTGGCCTCCATGGTCAGCAACCGCACCAGCTGGTGGCCGGCGTTCCCGGCCCCATAGATCAAGGTACGTTCGGCGTCGGCGTCGCCCCGCGCGCCCGCCTTGGTGACGATCACCCGATAACCCCAACGCCCGGCAGCCATCAGCAACAGTGCGACCGGCGGGGTCAACACGGCCACCGCACGAGGGAACACGCCGGTGCCCACGAGACCGAGGAAGATCACGGCCAGGACACACGACACGATCACCGTCGAGATGGCGAGGCCGAAGCTCTCGTCGAAGCTGGCGGTCTTGTAGCGGCCTCGATAGAGCATCAGCAGCGTGCCGACGATCACCTGCGTCAGGCAGGCGACCAGCGCATACTGCAGAACTGCGAGGTCCTGCGAGTCCTTCAGCGTGAAGTCATAGCGCGAACCGACCACGACGAACGTGGCCAACACCCAGCTCAGGCAGTCCCACGCGACGCGCAGGAGCTGCCGAAGCACCGGCCGATCGCACAGCACGTCCAGGGGCTCCCCTCATTGGCGCTGCCCCCGCAACGCTGCTCGCCGACCCGCCAAACCCGGCAAGTCTGGGTCATCGTAGCTAGATAGTCACAATAAATGCCAGTCGTGAATGATCAGAAAGGCGCAGTCCATCCGGGGCCGGATCCCTGAGCAGCCGTGCGACTCACGCACGGTGAACGTTCGGCGAACAACGGCCGGCGCCGACTCACGACCTCGACACGATGCTCCTTCGTCATGGCCAGCACAAGATCGCCGGCGCGAGTTCGTCGCGAACAATCGGCGCGCGGCACGGGGATCAGCACAAGATCGACACTGATCGGGGCTCGGCGCCTCGGCAAATTTCCTCCAACGACTCGGACCCGGATTGGGCCGGCGGATCGAATATTCGCCTAGGCTACGCGCCATGTTCGGCGCGCTGCGAGCCAACGCGCGATGGCTGGTGATCGGCGGTTTGATCATCCTCAACATCGCCCTGATCACCGCCCTGGTCGTCCGGCAATCGGCCGGCACCGTGTCGGCGATGCCGGTCAGCGCCTCGACCAGCGGAGAGACCCTCCGCCCCACCCCGGGCGCTACGTCGGTCCCGACCCCGTCGGCGAACCAGTCCACCACCCCTTCCCAGCCTGCGGACTCCTCCACTCCGGCCTCGGCCGAGCGCCCTGCCCGCACGCAGCCATCCAACCGGCTGATCACCGCCAACTCGGACACCATGGCCTGGCGAGCGGATCGTGGTCGCTGTGGCCAGCGGGCGAGGATCGAGGTGACCACCGACGGCGGACACACCTGGCGGCGCATCGAGTCGGGGCTGCGGGGAGTCGTCCGCCTCCAGGCGTACGGAGATCGCTCCGTGTTCGCCGTGGCCGCGGATCGCAGCTGTCGCCCGACGTATGCCAGCGCCCAGTCGCCGGGACACAACTGGCGCCAGGACCCGTCGGTCAGCTCGGACACCTGGTTCACCGCCGCCGACGATCCGGCCCGGGTCCACGCGCCCGGCGGCCGCGCCGATCGCCCCTGCGGCAGCAGCATTCGCGCCTTCGCGGCGACGGGCGCGGCCGGCGCGGCCGTCATCTGCGCGGACGGCCGGGTCCGCACCAGCACGACCGGCAGCTCATGGCATACGGTCCAGCGGCACTCGAGCGCGATCGCTCTCGGTTCCTCCGACCGTGGTTTGCTGATCGCCTATCCCTCGGCCTCCTGCGACCGGCTGATGATTCGCCAGGTCAGCGCGGTCCGGAACGCCGAGCCGACCACCACCAGCTGCGCCGGCCAACTGGGCGCGGTCGCGATCGCGGCACACGGTGCGACCACTTGGCGCTGGGTGGGTGATCAGGTATCTGCCGGCTGAACCGTCAGCGCTGCCCGGCTCACCCGCCCAACTCAGACGGTGCGCCGGCGGCGCCCGACCAGGAAACCTGTGCCCCAGGCCACGTGCGTCGCCGCCAACGCCAGCGGCAGCCGGCAACGGGCGGCGGGTGACAGCGAGGACGGTGCGCTGAGGGTGACGTACCCGACGAAGGCCACGTAGCCGAGCGGGGCGAGGGCTCCGAGTCGCAGCAGCCGGCTCCCGACTCGGTGCCCCAGCCAGGCGGCGACGGTTCCTCCAGCGATGGCGACCACGGCTGCCGGCGGCGCCAGATAGCGGGCACTGGCCGTCCCGCTGTGGCGGCGAACCACCTCGCGGCGCCACTTGCCGGTGTCGTACATCTGCCGGGTCAGGGCGACCAGCGTCGAGCGTGGACGGTACGTCACCCGCAGTTCGGGAGAGAAGTAGACCAGGCGCCCGGAGCCCCGCAGCCGGAAGTTCAGCTCCCAGTCCTGCGCCCGATGCATCGACTCGTCGAAGCCGCCGACCGCGATCAGGTCGGGCTTGTTGAACACCCCGAGGAACACCGTCTCGGCCGGCCCGGCGGGTACGTCGCCCTGATGGAAGGCCGAGCCGCCCAGACCGAACCTGCTGGTGTAGATGTAGGCGACCGCCTGCTCGAACGGCGTCCGGCCCTGGGCATCCATCACCCCGCCGACGTTGGCCGCCCCGGTCTCCTCCAGCAGCTCGACCGCGCGGGCGATGTAGTCGTCGCCGAGCTCGCCGTGCCCGTCGACCCGGACGAGGATGTCGTACCGCGATGCGGCGATGGCCAGGTTGAGCGCCACCGGTGTCTTGCCCGCCGGATTGTCCAGCACCCGCAACCGGTGGTCGCGGGCCGCCAGCTGGGCGGCGATCTCCCCGGTCCGGTCGCGGCTCGGGCCGACGGCCATGATCACCTCGAGCGGCCCGGGATAGTGCTGGTCCAGCACGCGGCCGACGGCGTCGGCCAGATGCCGTTCCTCGTTGAGGACCGGCATCACCACACTGACGCCGGGCCACTCGCGCGGCGGACGTACGGGCTGGTCGGCGGTCACCTGCGTCATTGTTCCCTACCTCCGCACCCGGCGATATCAGCCGACGGAACCGGTCAGGCCGAGCAGACCGCGCCGACGTCGTCGGTGTTGGATGCGCTGGTCGAGTTCTTCTTGGTCGACGCCTGGGACGAGGT
>DASTGF010000467.1:0-10531 GCA_035719255.1 Microlunatus sp.
AGTCCACGCCGGAGAGCCGCACCACGAGCTCCTCGCCCGCGGACGCGCCGCCGACCCTCCGGGAGGCTGCGGCCACCCGGTCGTCGGCGTAAGTCTGGGCGGTGGCGGCCAGACCGGGATATCCGCGGACCGCCGACTCCACCGCAGCTCGGGTCGCCCGGTAGTCGGCGTCCTCGCCGATACGCAGCCAGACCTCGGCGGAGTTCACGTCAACGACCTCGTCGGAGTTGATCGCCCGGCCGGCGTGCGCGCCGGCGGACTCCACCCCGGGAATCGAGCGGAGCTCGGTGGCGATCTTCCCGCTGATCCGTTGCATCTCGACGAGAGCGGTGCCCGGTGCGGCCTCCAGCCGGACCACCAGGCTCCGGTCCCGCAGGGTCGGGAGGACGTCTCCGGGGCCGTCGACAGCGACGACGGCAACGCCCCCGGCCACCAGGAGCACCGACGCGATGACCACCGCCAGCGGTCGCCTGATCACCGCCGGGGCGACGCGGTCGAACCCCCCGTGCACCCAATGCTCGAAGGGAGCTGGCCGGGCGGGGCGGTCCTCCCGACCCATCAGGAGAACGGCCAGGGACGGCGTCACCAGCAGTGCCACCAGCAAGGACGCGGCCAGCGCCAGGGAGAAGCTGGTCATCGCCGCGCCGGCGAAGGTGGCGACCAGTCCCCCCATGGACAGCAACGGGGCCAGGCTCAGCAGCACGATCAGGCTGGCCACGACCAACGGGCCACGGCGAGTGACGGCGACATCGGCCACGACGGCGACCACGGATGGTTCCGTCGTCTCGCTGGAACCCGCCGTCTGCAGCAGCCGCCGGATCTCCTCGAAGTCGCCCAGGGCGTCATCGACGACCAACGCGACCGCCGCCGCGATTCCCACCAGGGTGATCATGGTGAGGGTCTCGCCCCGGAGCTCGAGCACCCAAGCGGCGGTGATCATCGACACTGTGATCGAGACGGCCGCGGTTAGCGCTGTCCGCCAGGAGAACAGGACGACTCCGAGTCCGGCGAAGAGTCCCACCAGGGCGACGATGCTGACGACGCCGAGGTCGTGCAGGGCGGTCGAGAGATAGTCAGCCGGCCGGAACACCGTCGGCTCGACGGTGATGCCAGCCAGGCCGGGGGCCATGGCCTCCATCGCATGCTCGACGCCACGGGTCACCTGAGCTGTGTCCGCCCCCGGGAACCGCTCGACCACGAGCATCAGGCCGGACGTGCCGTCGAGGCTGGCATCGCCGATCAGCGGCTGATGGTCCTCCCGCAGGGTGGCCACGTCCCCGATCGTGAGCTGGTGCCGGTTCGCGCCCTCGACCGCAACGTCGGCGAGTTGCTCTGCCGTGGTGATCGGTTGGATGTGCTGAACACCGAGTCGCTGTGACGGGGTCTCGACGAAGCCGCCCGTACCGGGGGTCGACGCTTCGACGAAGCTCAGGGGGGACACCCACAAGGCGTTACCGGTCGACTCGATCAGCTGGGTGAGCGTCACCTGCTGCGCGCGGAGGCGGTCCGGATCGACCTGAACCTGCAGCTGGCGGTCGCGCTGTCCCCAGATGGAAACGTTGGCGACCCCCGGGATGCTCATCAAGCGGGGTCGGATCTGCCAGCGGGCCTGGATCGACATCTCCATTGTGGACACCGTCGGGGAGGTCAGCGAGATCATTGCGACCCGGCTGGTCGAGGATGTCGGCTGCACCATCACCGGTGGGGTGCCTACGTTCGGCAGGGCCTTGGCCTGAGTCATCCGCTCCTGCACCATCTGGCGGGCCTGATACAGGTCGGTTCCCGGTTCGAACTCGAGGTCGATCGCCGAGAGGCCGGGCATGGACTTGGAGCGGATATGAGCGAGCCACGGGATCCCGTTCAGGAGATCCTGCTCGAGCGGAACCGTGATCAGCTGCTCGACCTCCTGCGCCGAGAGCCCGAGGGCCTCGGCCTGCACCTGGACGGTGGTGGGACCGAACTCGGGATAAATGTCGGTCTTCGCTCCATGCAGCTGGTAGAGACCGAGACCGAGCACCCCGATGGCGGCCGCGATGGCCAGCCGACCGAAACGCAACCCCGAGCTCACGAGCCAACGCAACATCTCGTACTCCGTTCGCCGCTGCTGTGGAATCTCGGGCGCTGCGCTGCGTGATCAGCGGCGGCGATCGGTCGGTCGGTCGAGGTGAGGCCTGGACGCGCACCCGGCGGCAGTGTCGTCCTCGGGCCGCCAGGCCCCTTGGGACGAGTTCAGCTCTTCATCGGTGCCGTCTTCCCGTACACGCGCGGGCTGCGCTGGTAGGCGCGGCCTTCCTCGTCCCGGACATCTTCTTCGACGTCTTTCAACGTCGCCGCGCTCAGTCGGTGCCGAGCGACCAGCTGCAGCTGCTCTCTCTCGGTCTCCCGTGCCCCGCGGTAGCCGGTGCGGATGCCCCCGACGCCCGGAGCAAAGGACTTGAGCTGGGTCCGGCCCGGTTCGTCGACGTTGAACTCGGCGATGACGACCACGTGGTCGTAGCAACCGGTGCGCACACAGTCTCTGACGTCCACCTGGTCCACCTTCGCCCGGTCGTTCCAATCCACTGCCGGGCCCAACCCCTCGGCGTAGTCGGGTTGGCCGGTCCCGGGGAAGGCCTGCATCATGACGCCCGCCCTCGCACCCTGCAGTCCCGCCAGCCAGAGCGGGGACTTGACGATCTCGGCGTCGTCGTACTCCTCTGAGTATTCACCGAAGTACCAGACCGTCCCGAGGTCGTCCTGGGCGTAGAAGGTGAGCTCGACCTCCTCCGCCTTCCCTTCCGTGAAGTCGCGATCCAGCCCCACGACGGTCTCGACGCCTGCGATCTCCTTCGTCAAGCCGGTGACCGTGGACTCGATGGCTCGAGACACCTTCTCGCCGTCGTCGAAGGCATGCCCCTCCCAGCGCAGCCTGGTGCCCGGCACCATCGGAAGGTAGGTGTTGGTGATGTCGGTCGGATGGTGGAAGTTCCCCGGATCGAAGTCCTCGGCACGGGTCGGTTGCCTCGCCGCGGACGGCGCGGGAGTCGGAGTTTCGGATGTCGATGGAGGCCCGGACGGTGAGGCCGACCTCGACGCTGCGGGTGTCGCGATCGAGGATGACGGGGTCTCCCCCTTCGACGCGAGGCACGCGGACGTGAGCAGCACAGCGCAGCACGCGCTGCACACGCTTGCCCACCGGCAACCGCTCATGCGCCCCCTTTATCGGCGCCGCCCCTCCGCCACCACCGCGACATGTGTCCGTGTCCGGCGGAGAGGTCATGCGTCACGCAATCTAGAGAGAAGTCAGGGGGGATTAGGTCCGATCTCGTAATTCTGTTATGCAACTGAAACAGTCGGCCGGTTGATGCATCACGTAAAGGGGTGCAGGTCCGGTCACGGGTTCCGAGCTCACCGGGAGATGGCTAGGCAGTTTCGCCCACTGGTGGGCGGCCCGTACTTGGGCTGAGGATGGGGGGCCGGGCGCTCGTTGACGTCGTTCTTCTATGGCTGTAGGAATCCGAGGGCTAGTCGAAATACCGTTCAGTTAAGGGGGAGAGTCTGGTAGGTCGGGTCGGGTCGGGTGTGGGCTGGGGCCCGTTGGCGTGGTGGGGCGCGTTTGACCTGCCATATAAGCATCTTGCGTTTGATCACTCGGGGTGCTGCTCGGTTGCGGCGAGTGGGCAGCAGCCGGGTGATGAGGCGTTGCAGGAATCCCAGACAGTGTCGGGTGTCGTCGGGGGGAATCGCCTGCCTGGGCGATGGTGGCTCGGGTGATCCGCAGGGCGGCGACGAAGCTAGTCAGGTCGGGGTCGTGACCGGCGTGGACGGCTGCCTCGGCCATCAGGGAACGGATCGCGTAGTGGCAGCACAGGTGTCCCCAGATCTCCTGCCGCACCAGGTCCGGCGACTTCGACCGCAGCACCGTCCTCGGTCCGCGTTGGTGGGTCTTCAACTCGTCGAAGGCCAGATCGATCTCCCACCGCTGGTGATAGGCCGCTGCCAGGTCGGTGGCTGATGCCTCGGCCGGGCCGAGGATGGTGGTGAACAGCCGGTAGCTGCCGGGATGATCGCGGCCGTCCTCGATCGCGTAGTCGAGCACCCTGATCCTCATGGACGGCTTGGCTCGTTCCGCGGCGCCGGTCGAGCGGCGCAGCTCGGCCAGCCAGGACCCGTCCGGCAGGTCGACCACGAACTCCGGCTGCGGACCGGCCCGTCGGTGCGGGTCCGCCACAGCAGGTCCGCGCCGGTCGCGGACGCCTTGCGCCACAACGCATACGAGAAGATCCCCCGGTCCGCGAGCAGCAGCATCCCCGGCTCCACCCGCGGCAGCAGCCCCCCGATCATGGTCGGCTCGCCCGTGCTCAACGGCCCGACCACGGCCGCGAACATGGCGTGGGTGCAGCACTCGGCCAACGCGACCAGCCGGGCCTGCGGGAACGCGGCCCGCTCACCCTTGTTCACCCCCGGCCGGCCGAAGAACGCGTCGTTCTCTGCAGTGTCGGCCACGTCCAGACACGTCCCGTCGACCGCGACCAGCCGGCGGCCGGCCACCCCTCCCGGTCCCGCCGTGACCGCGGCCGCAGCCGCCCCGATCGGCCGGGCCACCCGCTCGAACAACGCCTGCACCGGCTCCGACCCCAACCGGGCCCGAGCCTGGAAGATCGCCGACTTGTCGGCCGCGCGTACCGGTCCTGCCAGCCCGACGACCACGCCAACCCGTCGGTCAACTGGCCCTGCACGTCCGCGTAGGAGCCGTCGGAGTACTACGCCATACCGATCGCGAAGTACGCCATCACCCGCGCCGGCAGACTCCGGCTGCGCACCTCGGTCCGGCCCGCCTCAGCGATCACCTCATCGATCAGGCCCGGCGGGAACACCCGCGTCAACACCCCCACCGACACCAGATCCGACAACCGACGATCCGACTCCGGCTTCACCCACCCCGCACGCGGCATGCACCCAGACTCCACCGCTGTAGCCTTAACTGAACGGTATTGCGGCTAGCGGACCATTCGTCAGCCGTCAACGACGGCAACTGACGCGGTCAGGTTCAACACCGCCTACGGCGATGCGTCACAGCTTTTCGAGCTCGACACCAAGGGAAGACCCTCCCGAAGCGGGATCAAGGACGCACGCTCAGTAACCCCTTCGCCGGCGGCGACCTTCGTGCGCCACACCCGCGGAGCTCGAGCTCGGCCAAGGCGTGAATCACCGCCCGGTCACCCGACCGCCACGCCGACGCAGGATCATCGCTCAGGACGGCAAGTCGACGCAGCGGCTGGGTGGCCAACGCACGCAGGGCGAACAGGTCGGGCTCGGACCCAAGGTCCACGAGGCGTTGGGCGATCCTCGCCTCGCGCGCGAAACGGACACGTCGTGGAACCCAGGCGAGCAACACGACCGCGACGGGGATCACGAAGGTGAGCCAGCCCAACAGCAATGCCACGCGCTCGATCGTGTCGACTTGGTTGTGCGCCGAGACGATGACGGCATCCAACCGATGGACCGCCCCATCGAACGGTCGGCGCAGTTGAAGGCCGATCACCGGTACCCCGGCGACCTCGTCGGCAGCAGTCCGGAAGTCCCCTAACACCGTCTGCAGACCATCAGCCGTCTGCCGCACCGGGACTGCGGCGGCGGCGACTACCGATTGCACGAAGCCGCCCAGAAGCCCGCACGCCACACACCAAACCACCACGAACAGGTCTCCGGCCAGCTGAGCGACAAACCTCGACCCGCGAGCGTAAAGAACCGGCATGCCGAACCAATACCCAGATCAAGAACCCCATCCGAGGAGATCCAACTGCTGACACTCCTCGGCAACATCTTGCACGAAGCCCGACGCCGGGCTGGTGTCGTTCAGGTCGGCCACGCACGGCTCGCCGGCGCCGATGCACAGCTACGCGGCGGTTGATCTTGGTGGTCCGACACCGGCGGGATATGACGAATTGCCTTGCGCCGACGGTCGCTCGGGCACCAGCCCGACGGTCCCGGCCCGGACATGCCCTGGGCACCTACGACGCTGCCCTGATGCGGGTTATGGCTGCCCAAACCTGACCGCGTTCTGCCGCTCGGACGTGCTCGGCCTCGATCAGTACCCAGTCTCGCTGGCTTGCGAGGCTGTACTTAGGAATCTAGACATCTAGGTCGCCGAGCGGCAGACTTCACCCCATGGCCCGCCGCCAACAATTCAACGTCAATCTCGACCCATCCCTTGTCCGTCGAGTCAAGTACCACGCGATCGATACTCAGCTATCGCTGTCAGAACTTGTGAGTCAAGTTCTCACCGCGCATCTCGACGCTCAGTCCCACCAGGAGTCCACCGTGACCACGCCCACAGCGACCGAGTCCGGCAGTCCGTCTGTCACTCTGCAGCCGATGGTCCACGTCGACGACATGGCCACCTCGGTGTCGTTCTACGAAGCCCTCGGCGCACGGGTTCTGCACGGTAGCCGCGATGGTGACTTCGTCATGCTTCAAATCGGGTCCAGTCAGCTCAGCCTGCTCGCCCATCCGCCGAACCCGGCGCAGAACGAAGGCAAGGTCGAACTCAACTTCGAGTCCTCGACCGATCTCGACGACCTCAAAGCACGCCTTGCCGCCGCGGGCGTCGCGATCGACACTTCAACCACCGATGAAGACTATGGCCGTCAGCTCATCGTGCGTAGCCCCGACGGGCTCCCCGTCAAGATCAACGAACTCGATCAGAGCTCCTACACCTGATCGGCTACGTCCCGCACCAGGGCCGCCGGACATCGCCCAGCCGAGGACCACCCGCTGATCGACGTTCTCGGGAGAACGGCCAATGCCCCACCAGACGATCCTCCATCGGTGACGAGAGCAACATTCAGCTGCCGTCTCGATGGGGAGCATTCGCCACCTGTAGGTGCCCATCAGCGAGGATCCGCGGACCGGAGCAGCCGTGTTGGCGGTTGGTTCCTTCGTGCTGCACGTACTCCGAGCCTCACAGTCCAGGGAAGCGGATCAGTCTGTCGCAACCATCGAGTACGGCATGAGGCTGCGGCGGCGTATCAGTGGTGCGGCCGCTGTGGCTGCGAAGGCAGATCACGCGACACCACAATCCGAAGGTTGGCGCACGAGCCGTTCGGGTGGCGGCCGACGACGCTGCTGGTCACGGTCCGCGGTACCGCCGCACCGGCCGCGGGCAGGTCTGGCGACAGGGCACCGAACGCCAGCGAGCCGCGAGCGAAGCTGTCTCGCCGGGATTGCGGCGAGCACTGGAAGGCTCGCCCACCACGCAGACTCGCCGGCAGATGCGGACTCAACGCCGCCGTCCGCGCCCACCACGCGTTCGACACCATCGCCCACCAGGGCCCGGACTCGATCTTGACCCGGACCGCACGATCTTGACTCGGAATTCCGGCTCCTTGCGCGGCCTCGAAGCCGCACCAGTGGCAGCTGGATGTAGTCCCCTAGAACCAGTACTTCCGTCCCGCGACGGCGCGGCCCGTAGCGCCCAGGATCCAGAAGACCACACCAACGAGCACAAGAAGGGCCCCGATCCACCACAGGATCGAAATGTTTAGGACGAAACCCAGAACTACTAGGATGACGCCGAGAATGATCATGTCCGTGCGCTCCCCCGAGGTTGCTGCCGACCCCGCGTGGATGCGGAGCCTCGACTCCTGGCTTTTACCCATCGGGCGCGTACACAAACCAAATCGGCATCATCGATTACACAGCTTGTTGCTGCTGGTTGACCGAGCCCAGGAATGGTCAGACCGATCATGGAGTCGAGGTCTCTGAACAGACCGGCTGCGCGGGAGACGCGTTTACGCAGATGAGCTCTGAGGCTGGTTGGTGTGCGCGACTGGGTTGGGAGACCAGGTCCGATGTCTTCCGTAGACGGAATGTCACGACACACTGTTGATGGCCTGCCGATGTGGCATCCAGGGCCGACCCTGACGACCGATCCGCGTCGCGTGTCGCGGACAGTAACGCTGCAACGGCTGCAACTGACCCACCACTCATCGGTCAGGACATGACGATCATGTGCAGATCACCATCCAGCCCCGACCAGCCTTGAAGCTTTGTCAGACACGCGCTATTTGTCGAGGGGTCGCGGTGAGCCTGGTCGGACTGGGGCGACGGTCGTGTTGTAGTGGCTGTGACGGGGACGTCGGCTTGACCCCGGTTCTGTGCCGGAGAGCGGCCGGTGTTGGGAGTGAACGGCCCCGCGCGCGGGCGAGGTGTGGTTGGGGGATGTCGATGGTTCAGCGTCGGTGCTGGGAGCGGGGCCGGGTCGCCGGTTCGGCGGTGGCGCTCGTCGTGGCGGTTTTGGTGGCGGCGTCGGCCCCGGGCTGTGATCGGGTACCTGGTGGTGGCGCAGCGGACGGGTCGGCTCCTCCATCTGGCGTGGTCACCAACCGGCATCCGTCCACGTCGTCGCCGGCGTCGGCTGTACTCACCTCGGGCCGGCCCGGGGTGTGGCTGGCGGACTCTGACCGGCCGAGTGAGTTGTCGGTCCAGGTCAGTCGCGCCTTGTACCGCTCGGCACCGGTGGTGGTGATCGCAGGCACCGACGACGGCACCGAACTGGCGGCGGCCGCCGCGGCCGCCGCCCGGATCGGCGTCCCGCTGCTGTTGTCGGATCCGACAGCCTCCTCGCTGCCGGCGTATGTCGCAGCCGAGGTCACCCGACTCCACCCGGTCACCGTGTTAGCGCTCGGACCGCACACGCTGGCCGCCGCTCGCGGGCTGCCCGGGATCAGCGTGACGACCGATGCCGCGACACTGCCCGAACTCACCCGGCCGGCCCAGACGATGTCCCGGGCCGTGCTGACCCGAACCGGCAGCGGGGTGGCTGGCTCCCCGGTCGCGGCCGCTCTCGCCTCGACCGCGGCCGCGGCAACGCAAACCTTGCCGATCACCGTCCACAGCCGCGACCTTCGAGCCGACCCGGACACGATCAGGGCCCTGGCCGCCCGCCACCCCGAGCAGACGATCGCGATCGGCACCGGCTTCGGGCCGGCCGCGACATTGGCGGCCCGGGTCGCGGTCGCCGAAACCGGCATCCAACTCCCCGGCGGCGGCCAGGTGTGGTTTCCCGGCCACCGGCTGGTGGCCCTGTACGGACACCCCGACACCTCGACCCTGGGGGTGCTCGGCGAGCAGGGCATCCAGGCCAGCATTACCCGGGCCAAGGCGATGGCCCACCGGTATCAGCCGCTCAGCTCGGTGCCCGTGGTGCCGACGTTCGAGATCATCGCGACCACCCTGCAAGGCTCGCCGGGACCCGACGGTGACTACTCCTCGCCCAGCTCGGTGGAGTCCCTGCGGCCATGGGTGATCCAGGCCCAGCGGGCCGGGCTGTACGTGGTGCTGGACCTGCAGCCGGGCCGGGCCAACTTCCTCGACCAGGCCCGACGCTACGCCCCGCTGCTGCGGATGCCGAACGTCGGGTTGGCCCTGGACCCGGAATGGCGGCTCGGACCCGGTCAGGTGCCGCTGCGCCAGATCGGCGGCGTCGACGCCGAAGAGATCAACTCGGTGGCACGCTGGCTGGCCGAGCTGACCGCGACCGAGAAGCTGCCACAGAAGCTGCTCGTGCTGCACCAGTTCCGGCTGTCGATGATCCGCCACGAGGCGAAACTGGACACCAGTCATGACCAGATCCAGCTGCTGATCCACATGGACGGTCAGGGCACACCCCAACTCAAGGACGGCACCTGGCGGGCGGTCGTCGCCGCCGCACCCCCCGGCATGCCGTTCGGCTGGAAGAACTTCTACGACGAGGACACACCCACCCTCAGCCCGACGCAGACCATGGCCAAACGGCCCCAACCAGACATGATCTCCTACCAGTAACACCCGGAACGTGGCGATGACCGAAACCCCCGACCACCGAACGGCCCGCCGGCCCGGGCCCGGCCTGACCCGGCGAACACTGCTCTTCGCAGCGGCCGGCGGCCTCGCCGCCGCGGCAGCGTGCAGCACCACGCCCGCAACCCGCTCGACCACGGCCCCAACCAACCCGCCGAGCTCTCCTGCCGCCGGCACCACCAGCACTGCGCAGTCGGCAACCCCGGCCCCGTCGAGCCACCAGACCACCAGCCCGCGACCGGCCGCCGGCTCCACACCACGACCAGCGACCCCCGCCCAGATCACCGCCCGGGCCACGGTGCCGGTGCTGTGCTGGCACCAGCTGCGGAACTGGACCCCAACCGACGGCAGCTACGCCCGGAACCTGCTGATCTGCCCACCGGCCACCTTCCGGGCGCAACTCGACGCGCTCGTCGACGCCGGCTGGACCACCATCGGACCCGACCAGTACCTGGCCCACCTGACAACCGGCGCGGCGCTGCCCGACAAGCCAGTCATGCTCACCTTCGACGACAGCCAGGCCACCCAGATCAGCGAAGGACTCCCCCAACTACACGCCCGGCAGATGACCGCCACCTTCTTCGCCATGACCGTCGTCCTCGACAAACCCGGCTGGTTCACCCGGCGAGACCTGAAACGCCTCGACCACGCCGGGATGACCGTCGCCGCGCACACCTGGGACCACCATCGGGTCGACCAGTACACCGGA
>DASTGF010000468.1:0-5250 GCA_035719255.1 Microlunatus sp.
CACCCACAGCTGCCTTCGTTATCCGTAGAACCCACCGTGGCCACCTCGCACATTTGGGCCGTATGCAAGTATGTGCTCCCAAGTGCGAAGTAGAAATAGCCTGCGCCGGAGTCGCCACCGTCGAACGCTTCGCTGCCGGCAATATAGTATTGAAGGGCCGTGTTGTAGAGTTGGTCGCAGGCGGACCCCTCCTGGAAGGCAAGTTCTTTGGGTGTCTGTGGCTTCGGACCCGCTAGCAATGCATCGAGCAGTTTCTTACGCGCCTCAAGGGCTTTCAGATGCGCCTCGGCGACTGGAAGCTCATAATCACTCATTTGCCATCTCCATACGTGAATCTGGGCCGGGAAACCCGAAGCCATACCGAACTTTGATACTCGCTTACGCAACTCTCTGGGGGGAGGTCTCATCAAGAAACACCTAATCGAGAACTGCTCCAACGGCAATGGTCAGGCTGCGACCTTTATCTGGTAGCGCTCCGTTTCCATTAACATCTGCGGACACGAGTTACCCCCGTACGCAGAGGTGGCGCCACCTTTGAGGTCGCCCAGTTCTCCCATCCTGCCCGCTTCCCATGAGAAGGTCAATGGGAAGAGGCCTGCATTGCAGTAGATGAATACACGACCGCGTCGACCACATGCTTGCAAAGGGGCAGCATTGTGCCATCTGGGGGGTGGTGCTCGGCCCGCAAATCCACTGGTGGACGACCATGGACGCCTTGAGTTGTGCGAACGTTGCTGTACTTCGATGCTGTACTTAGACCGTCAGATGAGTAGGTGCGAGCAATAGCCGCCCCTGAATCCGCGGCGGTCCGTCCAGGCGCGTCCGGCGCCCGATCGGTCCGTTGTTGATCGGCCATCGCTCGTCCGCGTTGCTGTCGGCAGTTGCTGTCAGCGACCACTTGGCACTCCACCCGGGCACAGCGGTGTTCAGGGATGTCCGCACGCGGCCGCGGCGTGTCCGGCAAGCCGCCGACTCACCAGATCGGTTCGCCTGAGCGGACAGCAGTGCTGTGATGCCTCCGTTCTGACACGGTGCGCATGCCCAAATAGCCTGAATGCGTGGGTCCGACCGATCACCGGCCTTCAAGACCATCGCCGAATCTCGAGCGCCAGCTGGCCGCGCTCCGCGTGGAGAACCAGCGGCTTCGGACCTTGCTGCGTGTGACCGACGGCGTCGAACCACCGCTCGAGCAGCCGACTCTGGCCGCGACGGATCCGGGCCTGGTGACCAATGCCTCGTCGCCGGAGGCGAAGCTCGCGTTGTACATGCGACTGTTCTCGGCTCGACGGGATGTGTATGCGCTGTACTGGGAGAATCCGCGGAAGCAGACGAAGGGCTGGTCGCCGGTGACTCGCGACCCGTTCCGGAAGGGTTCTCTGTGGGATCGTCGGCCGCTTCCGCTGACCAAGGACGTGATCGCCGCGCACCTGCACCGAGACACCCAGAACGTGTTCATCGGTCTGTATCCACTCCTGCCGGACGCGACCTGTTGGTGGTTGGCGGCTGACTTCGACGGCCCCCAGGCCATGCTCGACGCCCACGCCTACGTCAAGGCGGCCGCGTCGCTAGGGGTGCCGTGCGGGCTGGAGATCTCGCAGTCGGGGCGCGGGGCGCACGTCTGGACGTTCTTTTCTGCACCTGTGCCGGCGGTGGATGCCCGCGCTATGGGCACGGCCTGCGTCCATCGAGCGATGGGGCTTCGCGGATCGATGCCGCTGGCCAGCTACGACCGGCTGTTCCCTAACCAGGACACCGTCCCATCGGGCGCGTCGGGGGTGGGGAACCTGATCGCCGCACCGTTGAACGGCAAGCGACGCCACGAGCGTGGCACGACGGTGTTCGTCGATCTCGCCACGTGGGAGCCGTGGCCCGACCAGTGGGAGTACCTATCCCGCCTCGACCGGATGACACCACGCCAAGTCACCGCGGTCGGCCGCCAGGTCAAGATCAGTGTCGGCCCGGAGGTCAGCCGACTCGAGGTGTCACCCGCCACCACCATCCACCCCGTACCGCCGGCGCAGGTGCGAGCAACCTTAGGTGCGAGCCTTCGCATCGTCGACGAGGATCTGACCCCGGAGCTGTCGGCGGCGCTCCGGCACGCGGCGACGATCCATAACCCGGGTTTCTACGAGGCGCAGAGAGCGCGCCGCTCGACCTGGAACATCCCCCGCTTCATCCAAGGTTTCGACGTCGCCGTCGACGGCGACCTGATCCTGCCGCGCGGCCTCCGGGATCACGCCACGTCCCTGATCAGGCAGGTCGGGAGCGAACTGATCTGCGCCGATGAGCGCAGCCAGGGCAGTGAACTGAACGCTTCCTTCCTCGGTGACCTCGACGATCGCCAGATCACCGCGGTGGATGCGATGCTCGCCCATGAGGACGGCATCCTGCACGCACCCACCGGCTCCGGAAAGACCGTGATGGCCTGCGCCATCATCGCCGAGCGTGTGGTCAGCACCCTGGTGCTGATCAACAAGACCGCACTCGCCTCGCAGTGGCGCGAACAGATCAGAACCCTGCTCGGCATCGAGGCAGGCCAACTCGGCGGAGGTCGGGTCAAGACCCGCGGGCAGATCGACATCATGCTGCTGCAGTCCCTGGCCAGACACAGCTCTGCCGACATCGGCGAGCTGACATCCGGCTACGGCCAGGTCATCGTCGACGAGTGCCACCACATCGCCGCCGGCTCCTACGAGAACGTTGTCTCCCGGATCGGTGCGACGTGGTGGCTCGGTCTCACGGCGACCCCCGAGCGCAAGGACGGACTCGAACAGGTCACGACCTGGCAGCTCGGCCCCGTCCGCCACGTCATCACCGACACCCTGCCCAGCCAGGACAACCTCGTAACCGCCTACGACGGGCCTCGCCGCGAACTCCGCGTCCACGAAACGCAGTTCCGCTGGCCTCCCGATCTCGATCTCGCCCAGCCCGGCGCGATCACCCAACTCGGCGGACTGCTCGCCACCGACCCGGACCGCAACGACCAGATCGCCGCCGACATCGCTGTCGCGCTCCGAGACGGACGCAAGTGCCTCGTCCTGTCCCGCCGACGCGACCACCTCACCGCGCTCGCCGCACTCCTACCAAACGCCGAAGCGCTGATCATGCGCGGCGGCACCGGCGCCAGGGCACTGACCGAGATCCGCACCCGAATCGCCGACACCGACTCTGGCGACCCGCTGCTGGTCATGACCACCGTTCCCTACGGTGGTGAGGGCTTCGACGCACCGATCATCGACACCGTCTTCCTCGCCGGACCCATCTCCTACCCCGGACTGGTCATCCAAGCCGTCGGACGCGCTCTACGCCGACACGAGGCCAAGACCGACGTCATCGTCCACGACTATGTCGACGCCCACGTGCCCGTCCTCAAAGCGCAGCACGCCCGACGCCGCGCCGCCTACCGGCAGATGGGCTTCGCCGGCTGACGGTACCGAACCAGGATGCGGCACGTCGCGGACAGCCCGAGCCGGCCTTCGACCGCCTGGGACCGGCTGCGTGCCTTTCACAGGCGCACCACCTAATCGAGCAGCGCGGAGACCTCCCGCGGATCACAACTGAGACTCGATTCTGGTCCAACCAACGGGGGGCGAGGTGACCGCCGACCTTCCGCTGGGCGGACCGATCCAGACGGGCTGTTCGAGCAGGCAATATCCGGCTGACCAGGGGGTGGAGCCCAGGGGCTCGAATCGAACCCCCTTAACTCGCACCAAAACGGCCCATTCCTTGTCATCATCTGGCAGCGGGCAGCTTGAAGATCACGCTCGCACCGTCCCGCCGCGGGCGCGTGGGCTCGGGCAAACTCGTAGCCCGTCCTGGATTGTGCGTCAGACACTCATCTCGGCGCAGAGCCACGAACCTTCCGATAACGACTCGCCACGTCCACTGCGAAGTGCCCGTTACGCAGCGTCCACGACATGGAGCACCCGCCGCCGCTGCGGTTTCGGGCTACTCACCCAGACACCGCCCCGACGCATCCTGCGGAAAATCAGGCGCGAAGGGAGCCCTGTCGACCTATCCTCTTTCCATGAGTTCGACCCGCTTCGCTTGGTGGCTGCCCTAGCAGCCACTGACACATGATGGTGGGCTGCACGGTGGGCCCGCGGAGTGTGCGGCAATCAACGTGTGGCCCCACAATCGAGGGGACGACACGTGGACTCGTTCAGCGCAACACAATCGCGAATGCCTGACCTGGAACAACGCATCCTGGCCAGCCCCCGCGACTTCCGTGTGCTCACTGGAGAAAGGCCCACCGGCCCGCTCCATCTCGGTCACTACTTTGGGACGATCCGTGAACGGGTACGTCTCCAGGAACTCGGCGTTGACAACTTCGTCATCCTTGCCGACTACCAGGTCATCACCGATCGAGACACAGCCGCGAGCGTCGGCCTCCTCGTCCGCGAGGCAGTTTTGGATTACCTTGCCGCCGGCCTCGACCCGAAGCTGACCACGATCTTCACCCATTCGGCCGTTCCCGCGCTCAACCAACTGCTGTTACCGTTCCTCAGCCTGGTCACCGAGGCCGAGCTGCACCGTAACCCCACCGTCAAGGCCGAACATGCCGCGTCCGGGCGGGCGCTGAGCGCCCTCATGCTGACCTACCCGGTGCACCAAGCCGCTGACACCTTGTTCTGCAAAGGAAATCTTGTCCCAGTCGGGAAAGACAATCTCCCCCACATCGAGCTGACCCGGATGATCGCGCGACGGTTCAATGATCGCTACGGACAGATCTTCGACGAACCGGAGGCTCTGCTCAGCCAGACTCCCGAGGTGCCCGGCCTGGATGGCCGCAAGATGTCGACGAGCTACGACAACGCGATCACACTGTCGATGACCCCGGCGGAGACAGCTGATGCCATTCGCCGCACGCGCACCGACAGCGACCGACGCATCACCCTTGACCCTGAGCACCGGCCCGGAGTGTCTGCCCTCTTGTCGGCGGCCGCGATGTGCAGCGGGGCGACTCCCGACGCGGTGGCGGAAGAGATCGGCACCGGGGGCAGCGACGCGTTGAAAGAATTCACGACGCATGCTGTAAACACATGCCTTGCGGCGCACCGAGCCCGGCGTGCCAAGCTCGCAGCTGAACCCGCCGTGATCGATCACGTTCTCCAACGCGGCAACTCGCGCGCGAACGATCTCGCCCGTAGCACGCTCGACCAGGTCCGCACCGCAATGGGAATGACCTACGGCCAACCTGTGCACGTGGCTCGCCCTTGAGGCACGTTTTCCGATTGCGGTTGGTCTGGG
>DASTGF010000469.1:0-16597 GCA_035719255.1 Microlunatus sp.
AACATCGCGACCCGTGACCAACTCACTGAAGTCGGTGCGACGCCGGTCGGGTCGGCAGCAGGCTCAGTGTCGGCGCGTCGAGCCATCATCGCAGCACCCCCGAACGCATCGGTTCCCGTGATCACGTGTGCCCGTCACAGGAACACCTTCCCTCAGCGCCACCCCACAAGACAGGGCCGGCAGCCCCCGCAGGCTGGGACTTTCGGATGTCTGCCGGGACAACAATCAGGCCGGGACTCTCCTTCGACGGGTCATCGTCAGCCACAGCCAGAGGCATCCCAGGAGGACGAGCACGAATCCGGCGAGCAGCAGCCAGGTCAGCACCCGTCGCGGGTCGAACTCTCCGGCGGCGCGGATGGCGGCGACCATGATCGAGACGATCATCACCATCGCGACCTGCACCAGGAGCTCGATCGTGGACCAGCGGTTGTCGCGCAGCGAAACCAGTCCCGCGCAGCCCAGGCAGAAGATCGCGCCGATCACCTGGGCCGTCAGCGGGGTCAGCGGCCACGGCCAGTACGGGATCATCAGCGTCGGTGCCACGAACAGTGTGACGCCCTGGACCAGAGCCAGGAGTCCGACGACACCGACGACCCGCGCGGCGCCTCGGCTCAGCCGGGGCTCGTCGTCCTCGGGCGGCGCCGCATATCGCCGGTTGGCGAGCCAGGCGCCGACGACCAGGAACGGGGTGGACCAGTACAGCGCGGCCCAGAGCCAGAAGGCCACCGTGTCGTGGCTGAACACCGGCCAGTGGAGGATCGTCGCCACCCCCAGCAGAGAGGCGAAGAGGGCCACCGCGACGAACCCGGTGCTCGCCATGTGCCAGCGACGTAGGCGGAGCACCCGAAGAAAGAAGTAGACGCCACCCAGGTAGGCCGAGGCCAGCGTCATCGACGTCATCGTGGATGCGATTGGCCACGCAAACAGACGGGCGGTTTGACCGGGAAACACGTACAGGACCACGAACGCCAGGACCAGGAAGGGAACGATGACCGCGGACAACGCCTTGGTGAAGGGCAGCACCCGGTCGTCAGCACGTGATGTCGCCAGCACACTGCCGGTTCTGGCCATCTCCGCCCCCGTTTTCGGCCCTGATCGAAGACTACGGCCGATCACCGCGCCCTGTCTTCGGCGCGATCAGGTTCGAGCCGCGCCGCCATTCGCCGTGAGCCCGCATGCCTGGTTCGCGATCGGACGAGAATCCCGGCATGACGCAAGATCGGGCGATCGAATCGGTGATGGAGCGGATGCAGGAGCGGCTGGAGGTGCTGCCTCCGCGGCTGGAGCACCACCGGGTGTTCCTGTCGACGTACCGGCGCACGACTCGTGCGGTCGGCGATGCCATCACGAGCGGTGTGTTCGGCGATCCCGGCTGGGTCGGCGCCTGGGACGTGGCGTTCGCCGAGCTCTACCTCGCGGCCCTCGACGCGGAACTTGCCGTGGCGCGGCGGCCCAGCCGCCCATGGCGCCTCGCCTTTGCGGCTCCTGCGTCGCTGCCGCCGCTGCGGCACGTGCTGTTCGGCATCAATGCCCACATCAACTACGACCTGCCGCAGGCGCTGCTCGCGGTGATCAGCGCGGACGACTTCGACGACCCCGACCTGATCGCGCGACGTCGCGCCGATCACGAGCGGATCGACGGCGTGCTCAGCTCACGCGTTTCGGCCGAGGAGCAGCAACTCAGTGGGCCGCGGACCCTGCTCGACCGCGCGTTGACGCCACTCAATCGTCAGGCGTCGCGGCGTTTCCTTCGCGAGGCCCGCCAGAAGGTCTGGAACAACACGACGGAGCTGAACGCGGCGCGACGCAGGGGAGCGGAGGCGTACGCAATGCGGTTGGCCGAACTCGAAGTCCTCAGTGCCGCGAAGATCGACGACCTGAGGGCGCCCGGCCAGGTGCTGTTGCGACTGGCAGTCGCAGGATTCGGTGTGACGTTGCCCCCGGTGGACTGAGGCGGCCGTCGCTGAGAGAGTCTCGCGGGAAGATCGGAGGGCCCACTGCGTCGCCTACCCGGCGCCGACGCTTCCACCCCTGCCGCTCGGCTCAGTTCGCGAGTAGCCTGCCGAGCAAGACCACGACGGGGGTTGAGATGGACGAACAACTGCAAGCGGCCAGGGCATCATTCATCGAGGCTCGGGATCGTTACACAGAACTCCGGAAGACCAAACCGTCGGCCGATGCCGCGTCGCCCAGCGACTGCGCGGCACTCTACGAAAAGGCTGCACTCGCGTACAAGGTCTCCGCAGCTCTGTACAAGATGGCCATGTTCGATGAGTCCGCGGCAGCGGCCGGAGAGGGCGACATCCTTTCCGCAGTCGCCGAGGCCTGCAGCCAGGCGGCCGGCGGCTGACTCCACGGTCGCCGGCGATCGGCACCCGATCGGGCCGATAGTCCTGGAGGACTGCCCGATCGGCAGTAGCACGGCTGCGCTGCCACTGCGACAGTCGGGAGCATGGAGTCGGCAGCCGGCATGAATCCAGCGGTCGCCCCGGCGTCGACTGTCCCGCCCTCCGGGCGCCGCGGCAGGCCGTCATGACGTCTGGTCGTGACTACTACGAAGCGCTCGGGGTTCCGCGTGACGCTGATACCGAGACGATCAAGACCGCCTTCCGTCAGCTGGCCCACCGCTATCACCCCGACGTCAGCACCGAGCCGAACGCGGAGCAACGGTTCCGCGAGATCGCCGAAGCGTACGGCGTGTTGTCCGATCCGGCGAAGCGCGCGGACTACGACGCTCAGGGGTCCGCGAGCCTGCCGGGGGCGACCGCGGAAGACCTGTGGAGCCGCATCGATCTCGCCGACGTCTTCGGAGCCGGCGCGTCCGAGTTCGGCAGCCTGTTCGGGCGGCTGTTCGGGCCGGCAGCGGCCGCGTCTCGGGCGGGTGAGGATGTCCTCACGGAACTGACCATCCCCCTCGAGGAGGTTCTGACCGGCGGGGAGCATGTCGTGACGTTCCCGCGCCCGGGACCCTGCCCGCAGTGCGGGGGTCGCGGATCGCGGCGCGGGGCCGCGTCGCGTCGATGCCCCCGCTGCGACGGCACCGGCCAGTGCGTGGTCTCCGATCGCCAGGGCTCGCTGTTGGTCCGTGAGGTGATGACCTGCCCCGGTTGTGCCGGCCGAGGGTGGCTCGTCGGTGATCCGTGCGCGTACTGCGGGGCGACCGGACGCGTCACGCGGAACGAGTCGGTCACGATTCGCGTTCCGCCAGGCATCGGCGAGGGAGCCGCCGTACGGCTGTTTGGCCGGGGAATGCCGAGCCCGGTGCCCGGCGCACGCGCGGGGGACGTCTACGTGCGGATCCATACCCGTGCCGACCCCCGATTCCGCCGCGTCGGCGCCGACCTGTGGCATGACCTGCATGTCCAGGCTGCCGACGCCGCCCTCGGCGGCACCGCGGAGGTGCCGGTTCCCGAGGGGCACGTGCGGGTCAGGATTCCCGCGGGAACCCAACCCGGCAACGTGTTGCGCGTCCCGGGCAAGGGCCTTCCTCGTTATGGGGTGAGTGGGCGCGGAAGCCTGCATCTCACGGTGGTCGTCGACATCCCGCGGCAGCTCAGCAAGCCTCAGCGCCAGTTGTACGAGCAACTGCGGGCCACGAACGCCCAGGGCACGGTGGTCGGATCCCGCATGCCGGCGACCGATCGAGAGGTCTCAGCCGGTCAGGGGGTTTCGGCTGATCAGGGGGTTTCGGCTGATCAGGGGGTGGCGGTTGACGAGGGTGCACAGCCCGCGGCGAGCCGGAGGCTGTTCCGCGTGTCGATGATCATTCTGATGGTCGTGGCTGCCGCCAGCCTCGTGGGCGGCATCGCCGGGATCAGCGGATCGGCCTCGCCGCCCGGCGCCTGGGCCTGGGCGATGATCATTTCCGGCGTCGCGCAGCTCCTGGCGGTGGTCGGAGTCTGGTTCGGCAGCCGCACCTGGCTCAGCACCTCTCGATCGCAGCTCTTGAGATGATCACTGGATCGTTCCTCTGCTACTCCGGAAGACCTCCGAGCTCGGCCAGCCGGGCCACCCCGGGTCCCAGATAGCGGCCCAGCCGGCTCCGGACGTCCTCGAGCTCGGACGAACCCACCCGCTCGGGCGGAATGCGTGCGGGGTTCACCGCGATCCGGTCGGTCCACTGCTTGACGTCGGGCTCGGCGCCGAAGGCGGCGGCGTTGCGCGCGCCCCGAGCGTTCATGCGGGCCCAATCAGCGAGCGAGTTCCCGAACGAGGACGGCCGGCAGATCCGGTTCTTCTCCGCGTCGTCGACCCGCGTGCCCTCGATGTAACCGGTCAGGGCCGCGCCGAAGCAGGGAAAGCCGGCCCGGACGGGTTGCAGCGTGATCATCTCGGGCCTCCAGATCGGAACCAGCGGCGGGTTCTTCAGACCATCGGCGGCACAGTTCACGACCAGTGCGTCGCCGGCCAGGGCAACCGACCCGTCCTCCAGGTCCATCCGGCCGCGCCGGGCGACCTGGATGTGACCGCGACGGACCACGTTCTCGATGCTGCGCAGCTGCTCCAACTCCCACACCCCCAGCGTCGGCGCCTTGGCCATCGTCGGCGTCACCGAACGATCGATCCGCAGCATGATCCCGGCCTCCTCGAGGCGTCTGAACAGCTGCGGCAGCGAGGGGGCGTCGGACGACAGCCGCATCAACTCGGCAAGCATGCCCAGGTAGATCGCCGGATCGGGCTGGATCAGTGATCGGTTCAACATCCAGGGATCGCGAGGGCGCACCCAGCAGATCGCGTCGGGGTCGGTGCCGCGGCTCAACAGCCAGACGCAGGCGTCCGTCGCGGTCTTGCCCGAGCCCACGACGACGTACTGGCTCGTCGTCCCTTCCCAGGCAGGAAGATCGTTGACCGGGACGACGCGTGCATCCTCGGCCACCTCGAACTTCGGCGGGGTCTCCGCAGGGATGTCGGGCGCGAGGTATCGGGCATCGACGACCCGGCATCGGTGGGGCACCTCGAGGTGGTCGCCGGACTCGCGGGACACGACGAAGCGACCGCCGACGTACTCGGACCGGGGAAAGAACTCGACGCGTCCCGATCCGATCAGGTGCTCGGTCATGACCTGTTCGTAGTAGGCGAGGATCGTCGGCTGGTCGGCCCGCTCGTGCAGGCCCGCTTCGGGACCGGCGGTCTGGATTCCTCCACCGAGGACCCGGGACGCGACGCCGTAGAAGGTCGAGGACTGGTGCAGCCGCACGAAGGGGTACGCGTTGCGCCAGTGTCCGCCGACGCCGTTGCGCCGGTCGATCATGGCCACACGTACGTCCGCGTGATCGATCAGCGCGTCGACGAACCCCATTCCCATGGCTCCAGCACCCACCACGAGATAGTCGACGTCCAGGCGACGTGGCACTCGACCAGTGAAGCATCGAATCGGTTGCGATGGGCACTCTGCATCGATCTCGGCGATCAGGCAGACCGACCGCGCATCCGGGCGATACGGTTCGATTCGCGGCCGCGAGGAGGTCGATCCACCTGGTCCGGAGCCATCGATCTCGCTGGCTGATGCTGGGTCGGGTGGGGACGCCTGCTGCTGGTGATCGCTGCCGTCGTGGTCGGCGCACTGTGGTGGTGCCGCGGCCAGCGTCGCGCCGCCGTGGGAGGCTGACGTGAGTCACCCGGGCACCGCAGCGCTGATCAGCGCCGGACGTGAACGGGGCCGGAGGAAGGAACGGATCGACGGGAAGGATCGACGTGCCCGCTGAAGTCGTCGTGGTCAGCGGCGCTGGTGCGTACGTCGACCCCTGGCACCCGTTCCCGGTGACGTCGGCCCTGCTCGCGCGAGCCATCGGTGAGCTGGGCCGGACGGTCGAGGTACGCGAGGACGTCGAGGCCGTGCTGTGCGCTCCGGGCGGCTGCCGGCTGCTCGTGGTGAACATCGGCAATCCTTCCGAGCCGCGGTCGCCGGACGTCCTCGAGGCCGTACGCGGCGGCCTGCGATCCCATCAGGATGCCGGCGGAGCGTTGCTCGGCGTCCACTCCAGCGCGACCTCGTTCACCGGCCTGTCCGAGTGGTCGACGATCTTCGGAGGGCGCTGGATCCGCGGTCGGAGCATGCATCCACCGAAGGACCGCGGGCGTATCGCGCGGACGGCGTCGGTGCATCCGATCAGTGCGAAGCTGACGGATTTCGTGGTCCACGACGAGCGATACAGCTATCTGCACACCGAACCGGACGTGACCGTCCTGTTCGATCACGAGCACGACGGACGCCGGCATCCCGTGGTGTGGGCGAAGGACGACGGTGCCGCTCGGGTGGTCTACGACGCCCTCGGTCACGATGCGGACTCCTACGCCAGCGAGGGTCGGGTCGCTCTGCTGCGATCCGAGGTGCGCTGGTTGCTCGGCGAAACCTGAGCGCCCCGCCAGCTCCCCGGCGAGTGTGCGCAGACGGCAACTTCTACCGGCGTGTCGCTGTCGTTCCCGCACAGTTGCGGAGGAGGGGAGGGTCAGTGGAGGACGCGGAGCAGGGCGTGGACCTGGTCGGCGACGCGATCTCGGGCAGGTCTCAGATAGGTCCGAGGGTCGGTGACGTCGGGCTGGTCGTCGAGAACCGAGCGGACTCCCGCGGTATAGGCGACATTGAGGATGGTCCCCACGTTGATCTTGCGCATCCCGGCCGCGACGGCAGCGGTGAGCTCGGCGTCGGGCACACCGGACGAGCCGTGGAGCACGAGCGGGACCGGGACCGCGTCGGCGATCCGGGTGATCAGCGCAAGGTCGAGGGTGGCGGTCCGTACGGTCATCGCATGCGCGCTGCCCACCGCCACGGCCAGGGCGTCCACCCCGGTCTCGGCGACGAACTCCGCCGCCTGCCGAGGATCGGTGCGTACGCCGGCTGCGTGGGCACTCTGGACCTGGGTCGTCTTGCCGCCGACGAAACCCAGCTCGGCCTCGATGGACAGCCCCTGATCGTGCGCCCAACGGGCGGCCTGCCGGGTCAGGTCGACGTTCTCGTCGTACGGCAGCCGTCCCGCGTCGAACATCACCGAGCTGAATCCGGCCCCGACGCTGGCGTAGAGCAGGTCCCGATCCTCGACGTGGTCGAGGTGCAGGGCGACAGGGACGTCCGTGGCGGCCGCCAGGGCGGCCATGCCGGCGGCGATCGGGCGAGGGTTGCCGCGGTGAAACTTCGCCGCGTTCTCACTGAGCTGCATGATGACCGGAACGCCGGCGCGCTCGGCACCGGTGACGATGCCCTCGGCTGACTCCAGGGTGATCACGTTGAAGGCAGATACCGCGCCGCGACGGGCGACGGCGTCGTCGAGGAGCTGCTGGGCGGTGGTCAGCGGCATCGGTGTCGTCCTCTCGTCAGCGCGGCCTTCGGACCATGATCACATCTTCGACCGTGATCACAGCCCTAAGAGGACCAGGGTGTCCAGACGGGACGGCGCGGCTCCCCGTTTGGTCAGCGGGACCGGGTCAGGCGCAACGCCCGCGTCGGACACTCGCGCGCCGCCAGCCGGGCATGCTCCTCGAGATCCGCAGGCAGCGGAGAGCCGTCCACGATCGGATACCCCCACTCGTCGAGCCGGATCCGCTCGGCCAGCAACTGGGCACACAGGCCGTGGGCGGTGCAGGAGACGGGATCGAGCCGCAGGCGCGGGCCGGCTGACCTGCTCATGACCGACCTGCCAGGACACTCGTCCGCTCGCAGCGCCCCTGCCGGTGCGCCGCGATGTGGTCGGCGAACACCTCCAGAGCACTGGCGGCCATGGTCACCGCACCGTCGGGATGGTGACAGGCCCCGCGTCCGCGGATCGTGGGCAACCGGCGACGAAGCCGCCGCGCTGCCTCCGTGGCGTGGTGACGATCGAGGAGCAACTGCCAGTCGGCGGCGATGGCGGGCAGGCCGAACATGCAGGGGCCGCACTGGCCGGCGCTCTGATCGGCGAGGTACCCGAGGATGCCCCCGACGGTTCGTACCGGACAACCCTCGGCGTCGACCATGATCAACCCGGCGCCGAGCTCGCGACCCAGATCGTGCAGCGAGCGTCCTTCGACCTCGTCCCACGCGAACCATCGGCCGCCGTAGCCACCGACGAGCGCGGCCCGCGGTCGACTGGCCGGGCGGGCGCCGGCGACCAGCTCGCCTACGGTCATGGACAGCGGGGCCTCGAGGATGCCGGGGCGGGACAGGTCCCCGGCCACGGTGACCAGGCGAGTGGGCGTCGGCCCCTGATCGAGCCAGGCCGCGGCGACCCGGGCGACGGTCTCGGCGTTGAGCACGAGGGTCGGGCGCCCGCGCCTGCCGAGACCCTTCACCGCCAACGGCTTCTCGCGATAGCGGGGCCTGGCCTCACCGTTCGCGGCCAGCGAGGCGAGCGAGGAGGCCTCGCTGGAGACGTACCGGTCCGGAACGGGCAGCACCGCGGCACGGATCCGGCCAGCAGCGATCAACTGGTGCGCCGACTCCTCGGCGGGGCTGTCGGCATGGACCGCGATCAGCGTGCGCCGCGGAGCCACGATCCTTTGCAGTACGGCGATCCCGTCGGCCACCAGCATGGGCCGATGGCGCAGCAGCGCGGTGTCCTTCTGCACCAGGGGCTCCCCGTCGCAGGCGTTGACGATCAGGTCGGGGTGGTGACCGCGCGCCTCGATGATCTTGATCGCAGTGGGGAATGCTCCGCCGCCGTGTCCGGTCAGCCCGGTGTCTCGAAGCAGGGCGAGTGCGTGGTCCGGATCGATCCGGTGGCGGTCGATCCGGCGCGTCTCAGTCATGATCATGATGCGGCATCCTCGGATATGCAGGTGGGAGGTCAGCGCTCGATGCGCCAGGTGTGGACCGAGCCCAGCCGCCGGCGGCCGGTGTCGGCTGGTGTCCGAACCAGCCGAACCACCAACGCGGCGGCGGCAGCGACTGCGCAGGCCGCGATCAGCCCGTAGGTCAGGGTCTTGTCCACGGTGACGCTGGTCAGACCGTGCACGACCGCAATCGGCCAGAGCGCGTACGAGGCCCAGTGGATCCCGCGCCACAGTCTGGTCGGCAGCCGGTGCCGCAGTAGCGAGGTGATGATCAACGCCAGCACGAGGTCCAGGGCTAGTGTGCCCAGTCCGATCCACACCGTCTGGTAGGCCGAGGTGAACGGCACCAGCGCGGAGATCCAGCCGATGTCGACGTACGTCTCGGCGATCGCGGTGATCACGTGGACAGCGATGAACGCCACCATCAGCAGGGCCAGTGTGCGGTGCAGGGCGGTGCTCACGACCCGGCCGCCGGTCGTCCCCGCGGTCCGGGCACTGGTCAGCATGCCGAGCACGAAGGTCACTGTCAGCAGCACGATCGAGGACAGCGCCGTGGCCCGGCTCGCCGCCCAGAGCACCTCGTTCACGATCGGTCCTCCGGCCAGCCGCCGACCCGGTGCACGCTGCCGTCCCTCGCGCGTAGCCGCGCATGGACTCCGCGCGCCGCCAACCAGGCCGGCGCCTCCTCGCCCAGGACGATGGCTGCGGTCGACGCGGCGTTCGCGAGCTCACAGGTCCGCGCCGCGACGGTCACCGTCTGCCACAGGTCCGGCGCGGTGTCGCCGGTCCGAGGATCGATGATGTGGTGCCGCCGGCTCCCGCCCTGGTGCCAGGTCCGCAGCTGGGTGGACGAGGTGGCCAGACCGCCGTCGCGGACGGTCACGATCGGCCGCTCGTCCTCGGGACTGCCGTCATCGACGGAGATTCGCCATCCACCCGTCGGTGGCCTGCCGCCGAGAGCGAGGTCGCCGCCGAGATTGACCAGGACACCGGTCCCGGCAGGCAGGACACCCCGGGCGCCGAGGCGCTCGGCGATCCAGTCGGCCGCCCACGCCTTGGCGCTGGAACCGAGGTCGATCTCGACCCGATGCGGCACGAGCACCTCGCGGTGGCCGGCGTCGAGATGAACCCGCCAGTAGCCCGGAGCGGGGACGGGAGCGGCGCCCCCGGCCGCGACCGGATCGACCGTCGCCGAGGGGCGGTCACGGACGATGTCGAGGTCGGCGTCATAGCCGGACGCGACCAGTGCGGTCAGCACCGTCGGGTCGACGAGTCCGTCGGTCGCCCGGGCGGTCCGCAGCGCGGCTGCCAGAGCCTCGCCGAGGGTGCTCGAGACGGGCACGGCCGTGCCGTGGCGGAGCTGCATCAGCTCCGAGTCGGCCCGGAAACGGGAGCAACTGCGGTCCAGATCCTCCAGCAGCGTGCGCGCGGTCCGTTCGGCGGTATCGGCGAGGCGTTCTGCGTCGCCGCGATCAAGGTCGGGTGCAGACACGACGACCTCGCACTGGGTGCCGATGGCCAGCCACGCCCGGGTCATCGTCTCCGTCCCCGGTTCGTAGGTCGTCCCGATCATGGATCAAGACCCCTTGGTCGATGTGTGCGGGCTGCCCGTGCTGCCCGAGCTGCCCGAGCTCTTGGAGCTGCCCGTGCTGCCCGAGCTGCCAGAGCTGCTGGAACTCTTGGAGCTGCTCGAGCTCTTCGAGCTGCCGGAGCTGCGCGAGCTGCTCGAAGCTCCGCTGTGGCTGCTGGACTGGCGCTCGCCACTGCCCGGTGCCGAGCTGCCCCAGTTGTCATCGCTGGATGAGGAGGTGGATCCGCCGTCGGTGCTGGTCGAGCCGGAGCCTCCGGAGCTCTGAGAGGTGCCGGCGGTCGCGGTCTGCTGGTCGGCGTAGAGGACACCCGCGGTGCCCGCAGTCACGGCGGCTGCACCGACCGCGATGCCGACGGTCAACCGCTTCACCAGGCCGAGCGGCCGGCGGCGGAGGGCGTCGGGGTCCGACATGTCGTGGTGTGCCATGACCATCACTCTGACGGCCGATCCTTGGCATCATCTTTGAATCACGGTGGGGCTCTCCTGTGACATCGATGACATCGCGCTGCGCAGGGCCGGGTGAATCGCGGGCGACAGCACGTTCCGGCTCGGTCGGGTGGGAACGCGGACCGAGGTCTGGACGATGGCCCTACGATGCCGGGATGGGCGCGCGGATCATGATCCTGGGGGTCGGTGTCGGCTCCGGACACAACATGGCGGCGCAGGCGCTGCAGGACGCCTTCCGCCGGCAACCCGCGGTGTCCGTCGTCGAGCGCGTCGATGTCTTGGACACGACCAACAAGCTCTATCGCAAGCTGTACGACGACGCGTACTTCGAGCTGGTCGGCACTGTCCCGTGGCTGGTGGAGTGGGGTTACGACAGCAATGACGCCCCGTTCGACCTGAACCGGACCCTGCGCTTCTGGGATCGGGTGAACACCACGGCGACGGTCAAGGCGCTGAAGGGGTTCGCCCCGGACATCGTGGTGTGCACCCACTTCTTGCCGGCCCGGCTGGTCGCCTTGATGCTGGCCCGGGGGAGCCTGGACGCCACCTTGGCGGTGGTCACCACCGACTACGACTTTCAGGGGCTGTGGCTGACCAGTCCGTTCACCCACTTCTTCGTCGCGCGGCACGAGACCAAGGCCCATATGGCGGCGATCGGAGTGCCGTCGGATCGGATCGAGGTCAGTGGCATCCCGGTCCGTGGGGTGCTCGGCGAGCCGGTGGACCATGCGGCGGTCCGCGCGAGGTTCGGGCTGACCGCCGGCCAGCCGGTGGTGCTGATCTCGGCCGGCGCAGCGGGCGGTTCATACACCAAGACGATCGTGCAGCAGGTGCTGCGGATCACCGCGCCGTTCCAGGCGGTGATCGTCTGCGGTCGCAACGACGAGCTGCGACGCGAGATCCAGCAGCTGGTCGGCGACCGCCATGATCAGTTCACAGTGCTGGGCTACACCACCGAGATGGCCGACCTGATGAGGATCGCGTCGCTGTTCGTCGGCAAGCCGGGTGGGCTGTCGTCGTCGGAGTGTATGGCGGCCGGGCTGCCGATGGTGTTGATCAACCCGATTCCCGGCCAGGAGGAGCGTAACAGCGACTTCCTGCTGGAGGAGGGAGCGGCGGTGCGCTGCAACTACACCACCACGATCGGTTACAAAATCGAGAGTCTGCTGACCAATCCTGAGCGGATGGCCGGGATGGCGGCCGCGGCGCGCCGGGTGGGTTTCCCGGACGCGAGTACCCGGATCGCCTCGGAGGTGTCCACGGACCGGGTGCCGCCGCTGTGGATCTCCAACACCGCGCAACGCTCGATGCTGGTCGCGTCCGAACAGGGCATCGCGGCGACCGAGCTGCCGGCCGGCCGCCGGCTCCGCACGTTGGTGGACTCCGACACCGGTTTCTCCCTCGGGGTGATCACCGAGACCCAGGCCGATCTGCTGCGGGAGCGGACCAGCGCCGCGCCGTTGACCCGGCGAGCACTCGTGGTCTCCTCGTTGCAGCTGAGCGAGCTGCGCCGGCGGCGGGCGGATGCGGATCTCCTGCTGACCGTCCGCCGTCTGCTCGCGTCGGCCCCCGAGAAGATCCTCGGACTGGCCTGACCCAGGATGGACGGGTGCGGATCGCCACCTGGAACGTGAACTCGATCGGAGCCCGGCTGCCACGGCTCCTGGACTGGCTCGACCGGCGGCAGCCCGACGCGGTCGCGCTGCAGGAGACCAAGTGTGCCGACGACGGCTTTCCGTTCGGCCCGCTGCAGGAGGCTGGGTACGAGGCGCTGCACGTCGGCGACGGCCGGTGGAACGGGGTGGCGGTGCTTTCGCGGGTCGGGCTCGAGCCGTTGGCGCGCGAGTTACCCGACCATCCAGAGCCTCGGCTGGCCACGGCGCGGTGCGGCGGGCTCACCGTCACCAGCGTGTACGTGCCCAACGGCCGCGCGCTGCACGACCCGATGTACACCTACAAGCTGGAATGGTTCGCCGCGCTTCGGGGCACGCTGGATCCGCTCGACCCGGCAGATCCGATGGTGATCATGGGCGACTTCAACGTCGCGCCGGCCGACGCCGACGTCTGGGACCCGGCGGCGTTCGTCGGCTCGACGCACGTCACGGCGCCGGAACGGGCGGCGGTGCAGGATCTGATCGACTGGGGACTTACCGACGTGCGCGCACGGCCCGGGAAAGGTGACCACCCGTTCACCTACTGGGACTACCGCGCCGGCATGTTCCATAAAGACCAGGGGATGCGGATCGACCTGGTGCTCGCCTCGGCCGGTGTCCGGGTGACCGATGCCTGGGTCGACCGGGAGGCCCGCAAAGGCAAGTCGCCGTCCGATCACGCTCCGGTGATCGCTGAGGTCGAGGTGGGCGCCGCGGCGTGATCGACTGCATGCGAGCGACCGGGAGATGCTGACCTGGGCCGACACCCCACTTCAGGCCTCGACCGCTGACGAGCGCTCCCGATCGGCCCACGAAACCCGTTCAAGGGGCCCGGCGACCCAACGCGGGAGCGCTCGTCAGCGCTTCGCGTGCGGGGGTGGCCTCGACGCAGCTCACCAGCTCACCAGCTCAGTGCACAGAGCACGAGCAGGCGGCCCGGAGCGGACGGCACCCTTCGGTCGCTGCCGCACAGTGCCGCGAGTACCCGGGCACCACGTCACACTGAACTCTGCTGGGACTCGCTCTTCTGGGACTCGTTCTGCTGGGACTCGTTCTGCTGGGACTCGTTCTGTTGGGACTCGTTCTGTTGGGACTCGTTCTGCTGGGACTCGTTCTTCTGCGACTCGCTCTTCTGGGACTCGCAGCCACGCCGAACTCGTCGAAGCGCATCACCAGCCCTTCGACAAGCTCTCGATCCACCGCTACTGCAGATAGCCCTCGACGGTGGACTCGGGTCGCACGTCTGCATCATCGGGATCCTGCCCGAACTCACTGCGAGCGCGCCGCTGGCGGAGCAGGTCCCAGCACTGGTCGAGGGCGTACTCGATGTCTCGCAGCCGGGTCGTGTCATGGCCCGGGGTCTCGCGGAGCTCGTGCTCGGTCTGGACCAGCGCGCTGATCCGATTCAGGATGTCCTTCTCGTCGCTCACGGGGCCTCCCTCGGAAGTTGGGGTCAGTCTCGCACCGGCGCCACATGGCCGCGTGGACCGCCCTGCTCGCGTTCCTGGCAGCTGGCCCGGCGCTGGTCAGCGCGGGCGCGAAGCGCTTGGATGGTGCGGGTGGAACGCCGACACATCGATCTGCCGCTGGGCGGCGGCCTCGACCGCACGATGACGATGATCGTCCACGGACACTGGGGCCGACCGGTGCTGGTATTTCCCAGTGAGGCGGGCCGCGCCTGGGACTTCGAGAACAACGGGATGGTGGAGGCGGTCCGCGACCTCGTGGATGCGGGTCGGGTCAAGCTCTACTGCGTCGACTCCCTCGACGCCGATACCTGGTCCGACCACGGCCTGCCGCTGGAGGAGCGCGCCCGGCGGCACGCCATCTATCAGCACTGGCTGACCGATCTGGTCGTGCCCTGGATCAAGGACGACACCACCCACGACGCGGAGCTGATCACGCTCGGCTGCAGCCTGGGCGCCTATCACGCGCTGCAGTTCTCGCTCCAGCGAGCGGACCTGGCGCCGCTGGCCATCGGGCTGTCGGGCAACTACGACCCGTCCACCTGGCGGGCCTGGGGCGAGAACGGGGACGCGACGTACTTCGCCAACCCGACCCACTACGTACCGAATCTGCACGGCGACCATCTCGCCTGGCTGCAGCACCGGCTGTCGGTGCTGCTGGTCGTCGGTCAAGGTGCCTGGGAGACCCATCCGACCGGTTCGCTGCCGTCGACGCGGACCATGGCAGCGCTGCTGCAGGAGAAGGGCATTCGCTGCGAGCTGGACTTGTGGGGGTTCGATGTGAGTCACGACTGGATCTGGTGGCAGCGTCAGCTCGCACATCACCTGCCGCGGTTCTGCTGAAGCCGGATCGGCGTACCCGCGATCGGGAACGGAGGAGTCGAGGCGGGCGAGGCCGACTACACTGCACGGAACCATGAACGACCCTGCCTGTACGAGCTGATCGCCCATGTATGTCGAATGGGCGATGGTCGCCGTCGGCCTCGTTCTGACGGTCGGCACCGGATTGTTCGTCGCCTCCGAGTTCTCCCTGGTCAACCTGGACCGGCACGACCTCGAGACCCGGGCGGAACGCGGTGAGAGCCGGCTCGGGCCGGTCATCAATGCGCTCAAGATCACCTCGACCCACCTGTCCAGCGCACAGCTGGGAATCACCCTCACCACCCTGCTCACCGGCTACACGATGGAGCCGGCGATCAGCAGCCTGCTCCGCGAACCGCTGCTCGCGCTCGGTCTGCCCGAGGCGAGCGTGCCGTGGATCGGCCGCGTCATCGGTGTGGCGATTGCGACCCTGTTCTCGATGGTGCTCGGCGAGCTGGTGCCCAAGAACTTCGCGCTCGCCCTGCCGCTGCGGGCGGCGCGCATCGTCATACCGTTCCAGACGGTGTTCACCACGGTGTTCAAGCCGCTGGTGCTGCTGTTCAACAACACCGCCAATGCGATCATCCGTTCGCTGGGCGTGGAACCCAAGGAGGAGCTGTCCGGCGCCCGAACGGCCGAGGAGCTCAGCTCCTTGGTCCGTCGCTCCGCCATGGAAGGCCTGCTCGACGCCGACCACGCCACCTTGCTGAGCCGAACGCTCCGCTTCACCGAACACGCCGCCGAGGACGTGATGACCCCGCGGGTGCGGATGACCAAGGTCAAGGGGACCGACACCGCCGCGGATGTCGTGGCCACTTCTCAGCGGTCGGGGTTCTCCCGGTTCCCCGTGATCGGTGAGGACGCCGACGACATCCTCGGCGTCGTCCACGTCAAGCAGGCGTTCGCCGTCGAACCTGCCCGGCGCGCGGAGGTGAGTGCGGCCGAACTGATGGTCGACCCGTTGTGGGTGCCGCGGTCCATGGGTGTGGACACCCTGCTCAATCTGCTGCGGCGGGGCGGTTTTCAGATCGCGATCGTCACCGACGAGTACGGCGGTACCGACGGCCTGGTGACCCTGGAGGACTTGGTCGAGGAACTCGTCGGTGACCTTCGCGACGAGCACGACCGGACCCGGGCCGGCATCGTCCACGACGGCCGCTCGATCATCTTCGACGCCTCGCTCCGACCCGACGAGCTGCTGGAACGGACCGGGGTCAGGGTGCCCGACACCGACGAGTACGAGACGCTGGCCGGATTCGTCAGCGACGAGCTCGACCGGATCCCCGAGGTCGGCGACGAGGTCGAGCTGCCCCGGGGAGTGCTCCGGGTCGAGCGGGTGGACGGCAACCGGGTCGACCGGCTGCGCTACACCCCGACCGAGACCGAGCCCGGGAAGTCCGAGCACGACATGATCATCGATCAGCTGCGGGCGGATGCCGACCATGGCTGACTACCTTCCCGGACTGGCCTGGCTGGTGGTGCTGTTGCTGGCCAACGCGTTCTTCGTCGGTGCCGAGTTCGCGGTCATCTCCGCCCGCCGGTCGCAGATCGAGCCGCGGGCCGAGGCAGGCAGTCGCAGCGCGCGGACGGCGCTCTCTGCGATGGAGCACGCCACGCTGATGCTGGCGACCAGCCAGCTCGGCATCACCATCTGCTCGCTGCTGATCCTCAACGTGTCCGAACCGGCCATCCACCACCTGCTCGAGATCCCCCTCGGCCTGACCGACCTGTCGCCGGAGATGGTCGCTGCCATCGCCTTCGTCGTGGCCCTGATCCTGGTCACCTTCCTGCACGTGGTGTTCGGGGAGATGGTTCCGAAGAACCTGTCGTTCTCG
>DASTGF010000470.1:0-3015 GCA_035719255.1 Microlunatus sp.
TAGGTGTCAACGGCCGGTTGCCTAACCGTCCCGATCCCGGTGGTCGGCTCGCCTATCGTGGGGGAGGCCGGATGAGTAAGGCGAAGGTTCGGGTGCTGTCACCGGCACGGATAGCAGCCCTCGCGCTGATCCTGGTGGCGATACTCGGACTCGCCTATCTGAGTCTCGGAGCCGACCACGGCTCCGTCTCGGTGCCCGCTGGAGCCAAGGCTGGAGACCTGACTCTCAGGCCGTGCAACTACCAGACCGAGGCCGGAGAATACGCGGCTGACTGTGGCGTTCTGGTCGTGCCAGAGAACCGGGCCCGGTCCGGGTCTCGGCTGATCGCGTTGCCGTTGATCCGGGTTCGTACACAATCGCCTCATCCCGGCGAACCGGTGTTCTACCTGGAGGGTGGTCCGGGCCTTTCGAACATGAGGTTCGCACAGGCCAGCCGCTACGCGGTCGATCGCGATGTCGTCCTCGTCGGCTATCGCGGTGTGGACGGCTCGGTGCGGCTGGACTGCCCGGAGGTCGAAGCAGCCCTCGAGCACTCGACCGACATGCTGAGCCAAGCCTCCTTTCGCGGGTACGCCGACGGATTCCGCTCCTGCGCGCGCAGACTCACACAGGGCGGGGTCGATCTGGCCGGCTATGGCCTACCCCAGCAAATCGATGACTTCGAAGCCGCACGGATCGCGCTCGGCTACGAGCGGATCAACTTGCTGAGTCAAAGCGCGGGCACCCGGACGGCCATGATCTACACCTGGCTCCACCCAGCGGCGATTTCGCGGTCGGTGATGATCGGCGTGAACCCGCCGGGCAACTTCTTGTGGGATCCGAAGGTCACCGACGAGCAGATCCGCCGCTACGCCGATCTCTGCTCCCACGACCGCGATTGCAGCCGGCGGACCACGGACCTGGCCGCCACGATGCGGTCGACGGCGGCCGATCTCCCGAACCGCTGGCTTCTGCTGCGGTTCGGCACGGGCAGTGCTCGGGTGGCCGCGTTCTACGGCCTCATGGAGTCGACCTCAACCGCGGGCCTGATGTCCGCCCCGGCGACAATCGACGCGTGGCTCGCCGCGGCCGACGGTGATCGAAGCGGAGTCTGGCTCCAATCAGTGGTCGGCGACATCGTCCTGCCCCGGTCGTTTGTCTGGGGCGAGTACGCCGCCGCCGGAATGCTCGACGCCCAGGCCGCCCGAGACTACTTCCCCACCCAAGCGCACCAGCAAGACTCCCTCGGCTACGCCGGATCAGCGGTTACCTGGGGCGGGGGCCAGCTCGCTGACGCCTGGCCACCCGCAGCGGGCGAAAGCGCATACCGCCGAGTTCGGACAAGCTCGGTGGAAACCCTTCTGATCGGGGGACAACTCGACCTCGCCACCCCGCCACAGATCGCGACCGCCCAGCTCCTGCCCTACCTACCCCAGGGACACCAGGTCGTGCTGTCCAATGTCGGCCACATTGCGAGCTTCTTCGCTGAGCAACCGGCGGCCGGAACCCACCTGGTTAACACGTTCTTGTCGGATGGCCGAGTCGACACATCGCTCTACCAGCCCCAGCAGGTCGATCTAACGCCAGCCACTACGACAACTGCTACCGCGAAAGAACTCGTCGGGGTCATCGTCGGACTGACCGGCCTGACCATCGCCGCCCTCATCTTGATGGTCCACCGGGTTCGCACTCGCGGCCAGCTCGGAGCCAAGACGAGTACGGTGATGCGCTCCGTCGGCGCATTGATGCTGGGCCTGGGCGGCTGGCTGGCCGGTCTGCTCATCGTCTGGACAGCCGTTCCTGGGGTACCGATCGACGACAGGTTCCTCGTCACGGCGGCGATTAGCGTACCCGTGGGCCTCGGCATCTCTCTGGCTTGGGCGAGCCGCGCCCAAACCCACCGAGCCAGAGCCGTCGGCTTCGCAGCGGCGGCGGCAGGTTCGATCGCGGGCGTCTGGCTCGGCTTTGGTGCAGCCAGCGGATTCCTCGCGCTGGCCACGGCAATCGTCGGAGCAGTCGTCGGCGCAAACCTGTGCCTGATCGCCTTCGACATCATCACAGATCGACGCCGTCAGTCAAAGGCACATCCGATGCAGCCGATCGCAATCACACATCCCGACCCGGTAGGCCACGGCAGTGTCGGGAGGTGACCATGCGGTGCACAAAGGAAGGCCCCTCGGTGTCGACTAGCTGAAGCGACCGTAGCAGCTGTGAAACGGCACCATGCGACGGAAAACGCAACCAACGAACAGGAAGGAAGAGGCAATGACCGCCAACAGCAGTCTGCTCGAGCGCTACGTCGCGCTCTACAACGCGGGAGACCTCAACGCGTGTATCGACCTTTACGCCGAAGAAGCAGTGCAACGGATGCCGGATGGCATCTTCGAGGGCCGAGGTGCCATCCGCGACCGGCTCGCAAAGGACCTCGCCGGGTTCCACGACGCCACCTACACCGTGAGCAGCTTCGTCGAGCAGGGCGACTACTTCGCAGACGAGTTCACGTTCACGGGGACACAGACCGGCACATTAGAGTTACCCGACGGCACCCAACTTCCCCCCACCGGGAGGCGAGTAGAGATCCAAGGAATGGAACTGGTTCAGGTGCGGGACGGAAAGATCATCGTCGACAACCTGTACTACGACAACGTGTCCGCGCTGATCCAGCTCGGCCTCGCCCCGCAACTGGTTACCGCGTGACGGCTCCGCACAGGCCCACAACCGTGAGTGTGATCACCTGAATTGGCCCCGGTTGGTGATCTTATCGTCGGGCGAATGTTCGCCCCGCCTGGGTGGCGATCACGTTGGTGGTGGGTGCCGCGTGTCGCTCGCAGACCCACCGAGTAGCCCCTGATCGCCACCTACTCCCTTCGCTGCACAAGTGCCACGCGGTGCGGAACCGTGACGATGCGGAACCGCGCGATGCAGAGGAGGCCTTCCCCGGGCGTGTGTCGCCGCCGGGAAGGTCTCCTCAAAGGTGATGACTGCTTCGGGTTACACGTTGACCTTCATGAGTTGACCGATGCCGGCGGCAACCGA
>DASTGF010000471.1:0-4577 GCA_035719255.1 Microlunatus sp.
CGTTCTTCTCGATGACTGCCTCGGGTGTGTCGGCGCGCCTGGACAGATGCGCCGGTTCGTTGGGGTTATCGGCGTGCTGGGTGAGGTAGTAGTAGTCGTACGCGCCCAGCATCAAGAACCGCTCCGCGTTGACGATGTAGGAGAAGGCGAAGGCCCAGTCCTGTCCCGAGGGAAGCTTCTCGTCGAAGCGGAGCTGCTGGCGCTGGATCTCGGCTCGGCGGAACACCTTGTGAACGGTCAGGGTGGTCAAAGCCCTCGCGCGCGGAACCACTGCCTGTGGCTCGCCGATCCGGCAGACCCTGCCGCGTCCGTTCATCGGCACCTGGTTGATCGCGATCCAGTCGGGAGAGTTCGCGATGATCGCATCGACGATCCGCTCGAGGGCGAGAATGCCGATCGTGTCGTCGGAGTCGACGAAGAAGATGTAGTCACCTGCAGCTGCATCGATGATCTGGTTGCGAGGGCGAGCCGCACCACCGGAGTTCGTGGCTGAGGTGAGCACGCGAAAGAATCCCGGATCCCTCGCCAGCCTCCGCTCGAGGTCTTCGACGATGGCACGCGTCTGCGGATCGGTGCTTCCGTCGTCGACGACGATGATCTCGTACTGATCCCTCGCCAGGGTCGAGTTGATCACCGATTCCAGACAGTTCCGCAGTAACGACTTCCCGTTGAACACCGGGATCCCCACCGTCAGCACGCGGCCCGAGCGAAGGCGTGCGCCAGCGTCGATGACATCCCTCATGACTCGACCTCCAGAGGTCTGCGTGGTGCCTCGTCCGGCACACCGTGAACGCGCCGTGGCCCGGCAGCCAAGACCCGCGCCCTGGAGGCATCCAACCACCCATCGGGCGCCGACTCGGTTGACCCCACGGCGCAGCATCGTGGAACTTTGCGGATGGCTGCACCATAATCGGCGCGTGGACACCTTGGGCGGGGCCAAGACGGCGTGGGACGACTTCCTCGGAACCGCTGCGGCCGACGCCTCGCTGGCCCGGAGCCACCGCAGCCTGTACGAGCTCTCCGAGCTGGACCGTGATCACTGGCGGATCGTCGGCATGGACCTGGAGTGGCGCGGTACGTCCCCGCGTGTCGTCGTGTACGCGGTCGACCGTGGCGACGAGCTCGCGGACGGCGGCGGGCCGGTGGCGGTGGCCGGCTTCGTCTTGTCCGACGTCCGGGCGCAGCAGTTCCTGCAGGAGGCGTTTGCCGTCTTGAAGGTCCGCGTCATGGCGCGCGAGTTCCGCGACCGACCGTTCCGGGTCACCGGTGTGACCGAACTCAGCGTGCCAGCGGGCTGACACTCACCTGAACGGCACACGCTGCCAGCTCAGGACATCGGCTCGACCGGGTCGGACCGTGACTCGGAGGTAGTCGTCGGCCCGGTCGGATCCGTCGACGGTGATCCGGGTCAGATTCGGTGCCGGCGTGCCGATCCGGTAGAAGTCCAGCCAGCGCGACCCCGCAGCGAGTGGCTGGTCGTCGTTGTAGACATGGCTGTCACCGTTGAACAGGTACACCGGCCGGCCGAACCGAGCGGACTCGGTGGCGATGGTCTCCACAATGGGCTGGAACGCGTAGGAGTCGGCGAATCGGGGATCGGTCACCGTGGGGTCGAACATGTCGGCCTGGGTCAACAACACGACCGCCGATGCGCGCGCGCGTCGCGCCCAGTCGAAGGTCGTCCGGATCTCGTGAATCACCGACGCCGTCCGTCCCAGGACCTCCGCGGTCTGCTCCGGTGTCGGGGCGGACTTTCCGGTCCAGGGCGCAAGGCCGTTGTCGCTGCCCACGATGTGCACCGAGGCAAAGACGACCCGGTCACGGACGAAGGTGACATTCTCCGGATAGCCAGCTGCCTGATCCGATGACACCCGCATGGGGCGGCCCAGGGTGAATCCGGGTCGCGGGAAGAACGTCCGGCGGACCGCCGCCAGTCGCTCGAGCGGGTCGTAACCACCGTTGTTGGCGCGGTGGCAGTCGGTCCATTCGTTGTCTCCGATCGTGTACACGAGCGGATCGGCGAACTGGTCGAAGTCGTTCTTGATCTGGGCGAAGTAGGCGTCGCTGCACACGGTCGAGCCACTCTTGATGTCACCCAGATGCGCGACCCATCGGACCGACCGGTCGTGGTTCAGTTGATCGACCACCGCCGGGAATCGCGCGAGCTCGGCGTCGCCGTACGGGATGTCGCCGATCACCGCGAACGTGGATCCCGAGCCGTGATCCGCCGTGACCGGCGTAGCGGTCGAGACCGTGTTCGTGCTGAGCAGCGCGGCGATGGCGGCGAGTCCGATGATCGCGGCGCGACGTCGTCGGTTGGGCATGAAGGGCTCCTCGTGCGGATCTTCGTCGGGTCGGCTCAGATCCTGCACGCATACCGCCCCGGTTGGCGCTACCCCGCGACGACCGTTCACGCCGAGTTCACCGCGCCGCAAGGATCGCGACGCGGGCCCGTGGCACCAGCGCGGCCAACCGGTATCCGCCCGCTCGCATCGGCCCGGATTCCCGTAGCCTGGAGACATGCCGGTCAGCCCACGGCGTGTCGGAGTGGTGGCTACCTCGGTGGCGATGTTCACCGTCGTCAGCGTGCTGTCGGGCGTCCTGATCGCGGGACTGTTCCTGCCGGCGGCCGGCGTCGCCGGTGTCGGCAGCAAGGTGATGGCCGACGAACTGGACAGCCTCCCGGCCGCACTGGCGACTCCGGCGCCGCCGACCCGCAGCAAGGTGCTGATGGCCAACGGCAAGGTGCTGGCCTACTTCTACGACGAGAACCGGATCCCCGTCCGGCTCACTCAGATCGCCCCCGTGATGCGGCAGGCGCAGCTCGCCATCGAGGATCACCGCTTCTACGAGCACGGTGCGCTGGACCTCAAGGGCACCATCCGGGCGCTGATCCGCAACACGGCCAACGACGGGATCACCCAGGGCGGGTCCTCGCTCACCCAGCAGTACGTCAAGATGGTCCAGATCGAGGCCTGCCAGGCCAAGGCGGACACCGAGTGCACCAAAGCCGTGCAGGCGCCGACCGTCGAGCGCAAGATCCGCGAGCTGCGTTACGCGATCGCGCTGGAGAAGCGGCTCACCAAGGACCAGATCCTGGAGCGCTACCTCAACATCGCCTACTACGGCGAGGGCGCGTACGGCGTCGAGGCGGCCGCCCGCCACTACTTCTCCACCAGTGCCTCGAAGCTGACCTTGGCGCAGGCGGCGATGCTTGCCGGTCTAGTGCAGAGCCCGGATGCGGTCAATCCGGTGAAGAACCTCAGCGCGGCGCTCGACCGCCGCGACCAGGTGATCAACCGGATGGCCGAACTGGCCCTGATCACGCCGGCGGAGGCCGTCAAGGCCAAGAAGGCGCGCTTCAACAAGAGGTCGGTACAAACGACCCGCAACGGCTGCGTCGGCACCCGCTACCCGTTCCTGTGCGACTACGTCTACCGGACCTTGCTCAACACCCCGAGCCTCGGCAAGACGGTCGAGGAACGCGACCAGCTCATCAAGCGGGGCGGGCTGACCGTGCAGACCGCGATCGACCCGAAAGTGCAAGACCTTGCACAGAAGAAGGTCAGTGCGGTGGTCGGACCGCAAGACCCGCTGATCTCTACCATGAACATGATCCAGCCCGGGACCGGCCTCATCGTGGCCATGGTGCAGAGCAGGCCGGTGATGGGCACCAACGCCAAGAAGGGCGAGACCTTCTGGAATCTCGCGGTCGACCCCGCCATGGGCGGCATCCAGGGCTACCAGGCCGGATCGACGTTCAAGGTGTTCACCGCGGCCGCTGCACTGGAGAAAGGGATCCCGCTGCAGAAGAAGTACGACGCCAAGCGGACGATCGACTACTCCGGGCGCCGGTTCTCGACCTGCAACGGGGCGGGACGCGTCTACGGCCGGTGGAGGGTCTCCAACTCCACCGGCGTCAACGGTGTGATGAACATGTATCGGGGCGCGGCGATGTCGGTGAACAACTACTTCGTCCAGCTCGAGCTCGACACCGGAATGTGCCGGGTGACCAAGATGGCCGCGCGCCTCGGTGTCAAGGTCGGCACGCGGGGTCGCGACCTGGTCGCGTACTACTCCGACAAGCCGTCGTTCACCCTCGGCTCGGTCGAGGTCAGCCCGCTGTCCATGGCCGAGGCATACGCGACGTTCGCCGCGCGCGGCGTCCACTGCAACCCGATCGTGATCTCCACGATCACCTCCCGTTCCGGCAAGGAGCTGAAGGCACCCAGCGGTAACTGCCGGCGCGTGGTCTCCAAGCAGGTCGCCGACGGGGTGAACAGCCTGCTGTCCGGCGTGATGCGCAACGGCACCGGCACCCGGGCGCGGGTCCCGGACGGCCGCCCGCAGGCCGGCAAGACCGGCACCATCGACAGCAACGAGGCGGTCTGGTTCGCCGGCTACACCCCCGAGATCGCCGGCGTGGCCATGATCTCCATCGACAACCGCAAGAAGCCGTTCATCCGGCACGCGGCCGGCTTCCGCCGTGGCGGCGTCAAGGGATACCGCGTCCCGTCCAGCCACTTCTACCTGGAGGGCAGCGGCAGCGGCGATGCGGGGATGAAGATCTGGAAGCC
>DASTGF010000472.1:0-2092 GCA_035719255.1 Microlunatus sp.
GAGCTCCGTGATGAGCGCGCCACCGACCATGGCGCCGATGCTCAGGGCCAGACCGGTGATCTGGGGGAGCATGGCGTTGCGGAAGATGTACGTGGTCATCTTGCGGTCACCAATACCCAGGCTCCGGGAGTAGTTCACGTAGTCGGAGCCCAGTTCGTAGATGGCCATCGACCTCATGCCGACGGCTTGGCCGCCGATGTTGATCAACAGCAGGCTCAGGAACGGCAGCCAGTAGTACTGGGACGCTCCCGATACGAAGTCCCAGCTCCAGGCTGGTGACGTGCCTAGGGGGTACGCCCCACCCACCGGGAACGCACCCATGACGACCGCACCGATGTAGAGCAGGATGATCGCCAGGCAGTAGTAGGGAGCCGAGCTGAACACCAGGCTCGTGGTGAACACCGACTTGTCCCAGCCGCCGCCCTTGTAGGCCGCGATCGCGCCGAGGACGTTGCCGATGATCCACCCCAGCAGGATGGCTGGGACCTGGAGCGCCAGGGTCCACGGCAGCGCCTGGCCGATGAGGCTGTTGACGGGTGTCGGATAGTTCGCGAACGACTTGCCCAAGTCGCCGTGGAAGATCGCCACGACATACGTGACGAACTGCTCCCACATCGGCTTGTTGAGCCCGAACTCCCGCGAGAAGTCCTCATAGATGCGCTGTTGCGCCTCGGAGCTGAGCCCACCTTGGCCCAGCTGGGAAACGATCACGTCGACCGGGTTACCCGGGATGAGCCGGGGTAGCAGGAAGTTCAACACCACTGCTACCACCAGCGCACCCAGATACCACACGGTCTTGCGCGCCAGATAGCGCCGTAGACCCATGGCGATCCAATCTCCTCAGTGAGTCCGCGGACTCAGCCGGCGATCTTCTTCAGCTTGTACATCCACGTGTTACCCGCACCACGGAACATCGGCGGGGCGTACGTGTTCTTCTCATCCGGGAAGTTGTAGAAGTTCACCGCGGAGTACTCGTAGAACTCGTCCGGCCGGTACATGGTCGGGCACATCGGGATCTCCTTGCGGTACAGCGCGTCGAGCTTGTCGTACGCCGCCTTCTTGGCCGTGTCGTCGGCGGCCTGGGCCGCGGCGGTCAGAAGGGCCTCGACGTCCGGGTTCGTCCAACGGCCGTAGTTGGCGAAGGCGGTCTGCCCGACCGGCTTCATCTCGGCCTGGCTGAGGACGTCCTTGAAGCGTGCCCACGGCGATGCCGGGTTCACGCCCGCGACGTACCAGTGACCGAGGTCGAAGTTGCCGCCCTGGATCGCCTGGGTCACCTCGGCCTGCTGCGGGAAGTTCGTCGACACGTCGATGCCGATGGCCTTGCAGCTGGAGGCGATGATCTCGCAGGACGCGTTCCAGTCGGTCCAGCCCGTCGGGGTGATGATCTTCCACGGGCCGAGGCGGACGCCGTCGAGCACGTAGACGCCGTCGGAGCCCTTCTTGGCGCCCGCGTCGGTGAGGATCTTCTCCGCACCGGCCTTGTCGTACTTCCAGCCGTTGGCCGTGGCGTCGGACTGGTTGAAGTACTTGCCCTCGGCACCGGTCGGCAGGATCAGCGAGGGCTGGACCGTGCCGGAGTAGCCGGACATCGCGGTGTCGGAGATCGACGCGTAGTCGATGCAGGTGGCGATGGCCTTGCGGACGAGCGGGTTCTTCAGGCCGGGCTTGGTGCAGTTGAAGACGAGCATCGGCATGCTGCCCGGGATGTAGTACGGCTTGCTCTTGAGGTACGTCCCGGTCGGCTTGCCGGCCTCCCACGTCTTCCAGATCTGGCTCTGGAAGGTCTGGCAGACGTCGAGGCCGCCGTTGGCGAACTGGAGGTTCGCGTCCTCGTTGCCCTTGAAGATGGGGTGGATGATCTTCTGCATGACCGGGAGGCCGCCGTAGAACGTCTTGCCCCAGTAGGAGCCGGTCTGCGTGAGGACGACCTGCGTCTGGTCGGCGGTGTCCACCTTGAAGGGGCCGGTGCCGACGGGGTTCGTCATGATCTCGGTGGCGACCTTGTCCGCCGCGAGGGACGAGAAGACCTTCTGCGGGACGATGTAGGTCTCGGTGAGGAGGCGCAGCACCTGGCCGACGTTCTTCGTCT
>DASTGF010000473.1:0-9455 GCA_035719255.1 Microlunatus sp.
AGGAGGACCCGTCCAGCAGCGTGTCCACCGCGTCGTACGTCCCGGGATCGTCGAGCAAGGTGCCGACGATCGCGGCGAGGCCAGGCCACCAGCCGACCGGCACGGCATCGAGGAACCGCAGCTCGAGATAGCCGCGCGGACGGACCGGCGGGAACAGGGTGGTCAGGTGATAGCTCAGATCGTCGAATGTCGGGGGCCGGCCGAGCCACGACGGGTGCCGGACCCAGTCGGCGAAGCTGACAGTCCGCTCCGGTGAGACCAGTCGTTTCGACGCCGACGGGGCGTCGTCAGGCCCGGCAGAGACCTCGGCGACCAACATCACCGGCGCGGCCAGCGCATAGTCGGCCCAGGCCCGGCCGGGGTCACCACCGAAGGTCACGGCTGCGGTGCGTGGTGGATCGATCTCCCACCAGGCCTGCTGGCGCATCGACGCCCAGCCCGACGGACCGCCGGCCGACAGCGGCGAGCAGGCCGAGAGAGCCATCAGGACCGGTGCAAGCCGGTCCAGCCGGTCCAGCCGGTCGGACCAGCCGGCTCGGGGTCCCGCATCCAGATTCAGCTGCAGGCCGGCGCTGCAGACCATGATCAGCCGACCGACCGATCCGCAGCCCGAGCGGTCGAAGTAGCGCTCCATCTCCCGATAGCGAGCCGACGGATTCACCCGAGCCGGGGAGCGGGCCGGGTCGAGACCGAGGAACGCGAGCCCGTAGCCCCGCTCGCGCAGCACCTCACCGAGGATCCGTTCGTCCTCGATCAGTGCCGTGACCGCCGCCTCCAGACCCGGGGCGGGAAGCGTGGACAGCTCCAACTGCCCGCCCGGCTCGACCGATAACCGGCTGCGGGCGAGCCGATCACCGACCCGGTCGACCAGGTCGCGCACCTCGTCCCACCCGACGCGCCGTCCGATCGAGCGGCGATCGACGAGGTGGCCCTCGAGCTCCAGGCCGACCCTGCCCAGCGGGGCGTCGCGGAGGGTCTGGTCCGCGACGCAAGCCCGGACCTGATCGACGTCGACCAGCGGCTGGTGGCACGATCCCGCCTGCGGCGTCGCAAAGTCGGCCACGCGCTCGTCCTCTCGCCGGTCCAGCAGATGACTACCAGAGTGCCCCCGACTCCTGACACTTGCACGACGGGGACCCAGGAGTCATCGGATCGCGACTGCGCCGAGCCCGTCGAAGCGCAACCACACACACCTGCGTACTGAGGCCGCCGAAGCGCACCGCGGCAAGCCGACGCCGCTCAGTGCATCGGCGGCCTGGGAGCGGCACCCTCCGGCGGCGGCTCGTGGACCAGCGGCGAGAGTCGCGCCCAGAGCAGGAAGACGACGCCGAGGGCCAGCATGCCCAGTCCCAGCCACAGGTTGATGTTGATGTCGGCCGCTTTCGCCAGCTCGGTCGGGCTGGTGAAGAAGCTGTAGATGATCAGCAGCACGCCATAGAGGGTGAACAGACCCCCGATCATGATCCGCAGATCGAACAGCTTGAAGGCCGCCGACATCGGAGCGTCCTTCGGGGTGAGTTCGTCGCTGGTGGGCTCGTGTTCCATGATGGTCTCCTCGCCTCAGATGAAGAGCAGGGACAGGACGAGGACGATGCCGAGGGCGGTAAAGCCGAGCAGCTTCGGCGACTCGTACCACTTGCGGACGTAGCCCTCGTGCGGGTCGCCGGCGTGGGGATCCGGTACACCCCAGACGAGACCGGCCAGCTCCGCAACCGGCTTGGGCTTGGTGACCAGCGTGACCACCACGGTGACCACGGCGTCGACCACGAAGGCGGTGATTGCGCCGTAGAAGTTCACCATCTGCGCGTTGATGGTGCCCTCGAAGGTCTGCCCGGAGTAGAAGTAGGCGATGTTCGGCCCGATCAGGTACTGGAAGAACAGTGCTGCCAGAAAGCCCGACACCAGACCGAAGAAGCCGGCCCACGGCGTCATCCGCTTCCAGAACATGCCGATGATGAAGGTGGCGAACACCGGCGCGTTGAAGAAGGAGAACAGCGCCTGGATGTAGTTCATGATGTTGCTGAACTGCGAGGCGATGAACGCGGTGCCGATGCCGATGATGATGCCGACGACGGTGACCATCCGGCCGACGCGGAGGTAGTAACCGTCCGGCCGGTCCTTGCGGACGTAGGTCTGCCAGATGTCGTAGGTGAACACCGTGTTGAGCGAGCTGACGTTGGCCGCCATGCCGGCCATGAATGCCGCGAGCAGTCCGGCGACCGCGATACCCAGCGTGCCGTTCGGCAGGTAGGTCGCCATCAACGCGGGGATCGCGTAGTCGTACTTGAAGTCGCCCTCACCGATGTTGGAGAAGACCGCGACCGCGATCAGGCCGGGAACGATGGTGAGCGCCGGGATGAAGATCTTCGGGAAGGCACCGATCAGCGGGGTCCGCTCGGCTGCCGAGAGGTTCTTGGCCGACAGGGCGCGCTGGACCTCCGTGAAGTTCGTCGTCCAGTAGCCGAAGGACAGGACGAAGCCGAGGCCCATCGCGATCCCGATCCAGTCACCCAGTGGGTTCGTCCAGTTACCGACCTGGGTACCGCCCCACGGGGTGAAGAACCCTTCAGTGCCCGGCTGGGCCAGCACCTTCTGCTGCAGGCCCGACCAGCCGCCGACGTCCTTCAGGCCGATGATCACCAGCGGGATCAGACCGGCAATGATCACGAAGAACTGCAGCACCTCGTTGTAGATCGCGCCGGACAGGCCGCCGAGGAAGATGTAGGCCAGCACCAGCACCGCGGAGATCACGATCGACAACCACTGCGGCCAGCCGAGCATCACCTGGATGATCAGCGAGAGGGCGTACAGGTTGACCCCGGCGGTGAGCACGCTCGCCGCGGCGAAGGTGAGGGCGTTCCACAGGTGTGTCGGGCGATTGAAGCGGCGGCGCAGGTATTCGGGCACGCTCCGGACCCGCGAGCCGTAGTAGAACGGCATCATCACCAGACCGAGGAAGACCATCGCCGGCACGGCCCCGATCCAGTAGAAGTGGACCGTCGATATGCCGTACTGGGCACCGTTGGCCGCCATACCGAGGATCTCGATCGCGCCGAGGTTGGCCGAGATGAAGGCCAGCCCCGTCACCCAGGCGGGAAGTGATCGGCCCGAAAGCAGGAAGTCCTCACTCGTGGCGATGGCCCGGCGGGCCAGCACGCCGATCGCGATGACCAAGGCAAAGTAGATGAAGAGGATGCCGTAGTCGAACCAGTTGATGTCGAGCCGAGTCATGCGATCGTCTCCTCGCTGAGCGACAGGGGGAATGTCGTCCCCTGCGGATTATGTAACTCCGCAGATGATCATGACAAGGGGACGCCCGGTGGAGGCGCGCGGAGTGGCCGACGCGGACCCGCACCACGACCGCGGCCGGCGCGCCGGATACACCGCAGATCACGGTCCGGCCACGAGCCTTGAGAAGGTTACTGGCCAGTAGCATACTGTTAAGTTACCGACGAGTAACCACGGATGACCGCTAGTAGCGACCATCGCGGGTGACTCGGGATCGAGATGACGACACACGCCGGAGCGAGGGATCTCATGGGCCACTACAAGTCCAATCTGCGCGACATCTTCTTCAACCTCTTCGAGGTGCTCGGTACCGACGAGATCCTGGGCACCGCGCCGTACGAGGACCTGGACCGGGAGACCGCCGAGGCGATACTGACCGAGGTCGAGCACCTCGCGGCCACCAACCTGGCCGCCTCCTTCGCCAGCTCCGACCACGAACCGCCGACGTTCGATCCGGCGACCCACGAGGTGCACCTCCCCGAGGCGTTCGTGAAATCGTTCCGGGCGTACATGGACGCCGGGTTCTTCGCCCTGGAACTGCCGGCCGAGGTCGGCGGGCAGCCGGCGCCGCCGTCGGTGCAATGGGCGATGAACGAGCTCACCCTCGGCGCCAATCCGGCGGTCTACATCTACAGCGCCGGTCCCAAGTTCGCCACCGTCTTGTGGCACAACGGGGTCGAGCGTGACCGGATCATCGCCCGGCACATGATCGAGCGTCAGTGGGGTGCCACCATGGTGCTCACCGAGCCCGACGCCGGATCCGATGTGGGAGCGGGCCGGACCCGCGCGATCCCGCAGCCGGACGGTTCCTGGCACCTGGAGGGGGTCAAGCGGTTCATCACTTCCGGGGACCACGACCTGGCCGAGAACATCATCCATCTTGTGCTCGCCCGGCCGGCGGGTGTGGAGGGACACGGCGGCCCGGGCACCAAGGGCCTGTCCCTGTTCGTCGTGCCGAAGTACCACTTCGATCTCGAGACCGGTGAGCTCACCGGAGAGCGCAACGGCGTGTTCGTCACCAATCTCGAGCGCAAGATGGGGATCAAGGTCTCGAGCACCTGCGAACTGACGTTCGGCGCGGACGGGGTGCCGGCGAAGGGCTGGCTGCTCGGCGAGGTGCACGACGGGATCGCTCAGATGTTCCAGGTCATCGAGCACGCCCGGATGATGGTTGGCACCAAGGCGATCGCCACGTTGTCCAGCGGGTACCTCAACGCGCTGGAGTTCGCCAAGATCCGCGTGCAGGGTGCCGATCTGATCCGTTCGGCGGACAAGACCGCGCCGCGGGTGACCATCACCCACCACCCCGACGTCCGTCGTTCGCTGCTGACCCAGAAGGCATACGCGGAGGGCATGCGGTCCCTGGTCCTCTACACCGCGAGCATCCAGGACAAGGTCGCCCTCGCGCGGGCGGCCGGCGAGCGCGACGTCGCGGCCGAGAAGCTGAACGACCTGCTGCTGCCGATCGTCAAGGGTTACGGCTCGGAGCGGTCCTGGGTGCTGCTCGGCACCGAGTCGCTGCAGACGCTGGGCGGTTCGGGCTTCCTCCAGGACTACCCGTTGGAGCAGTACGTCCGCGACGCCAAGATCGACACCCTCTACGAGGGCACCACCGCGATCCAGGGTCAGGACCTGTTCTTCCGCAAGATCATCCGAAACAAGGGCCTCGCGCTGGGGGCGATCTCCGCAGAGATCATGCAGTTCGTCCTGCGCGAGGCCGGCAACGGTCAGCTCAAAGAGGAGCGCGGGCTGCTCCAGCAGGGTCTGACCGACGCCGCTGCCATCGTCGAGACCATGGTGGCGAGCCTGCAGGCGGCCGGGGTGCCCGATGGCGACCCGCGCAACCTGTACGCGGTCGGGCTGAACACCACCCGGCTGCTGATGGCCTTGGGCGACGTGGTCTGCGCCTGGCTGCTGCTGCGTGGCGCGGAGGTGGCGCTCGGCCGGCTGAACACCGCGCTCAGCCCGTCGGAGCAGCGCTTCTACGAGGGCAAGGTCGCCTCCGCCCGCTGGTTCGCCCGGACCGTGCTGCCCAAGCTCGCCGCCGAGCGGGCCATCGCCGAGGCCACTGACCTCGCCGTGATGGACCTCCCTGAAGACGCCTTCTGACGCCCCCCGGACGCCGGGACGTCGACCGTTCCCTCCGGGTCCACCGCAACTGTGCGCGTACGACAGCGACACGCCGACCGGGACCGTCGTCCGCGCACACTCGCGGGGAAGTGGGGGCGGGTCGGTGCCCCACTCATTGCAGCCCTCCTGGCGGGACGATCCGTGAGCCCTGACCCGGAGCCCGAGGCACTGGGGGCAGGCCCGGGAAGCCTCGGACTTTCAACGGTCGGGTAGGAATGACCCATGACGACGCCCAGCAGGATCGTGATCATCGGGGCCGGCCTGGCCGGCGGGTCGGCGGCGCTCGCGCTGCGCGAGCAGGGCTACGACGGCGAGCTGACCATCGTCGGCGAGGAGACCCACCGGCCGTACGAGCGTCCGCCGCTGTCGAAGGCGATCCTGCTCGGCGACGCCGAGGAACCCGACTGGGTCGGTGAGACCGGCTTCTGGACCGACTCCGCCACCCTGCTCAGCGGCACCGTCGCCACCGCGATCGACCGGCAGCAACGCGTGGTCACTGCGGGCGGCCGAGAACTCCCCTACGACAAGTTGGTGCTCGCCACCGGCTGCGCACCACGACGCCTGGACATCGCGGGGGCCGAGCTGGACAACGTGCTCGTGCTCCGGACCCTCGACGATGCGCTCGAGCTCCGTGCTCGCTTCACCGAGGGCGCCGACGTGGTGATCGTCGGCGCCGGGTGGATCGGTTGCGAGGCCGCCGCCGCTGCCCGCAAGCACGGTGCCAACGTCACCATGCTCGACCCGCTGTCGGCGCCCCTGGTCCGGGTGCTCGGCGACCAGGTGGGCGGCGCGTTCGCCAACCTGCACCGAGAGCACGGGGTCGATCTCCGGCTCGGCACGGGCGTGACCGGATTCGCCGGCGACGGCGCGGTGGAGGAGGTCCGGTTGGCCGGCGGGGGCAGCATCGCGGCGACCACGGTTCTCGTGGGGGTTGGCGCGATCCCGAACATCGCGCTCGCCGACGCTGCGGGGTTGGAGCTCGCGGCCGGGGGGATCGCCGTCGACGCGGCCCTGCAAACCTCAGATCCCGACATCTACGCGGTCGGCGACATCGCAGCCCACGCCCACCCGTACTACGCCGAACGGGTCCGGGTGGAGCACTGGGCCAACGCGTTGGAGCAGGGCAAGCACGTGGCGGCGAACCTGCTCGGCGACAGCGCACCGTACGAGCTGCGCCCGTTCTTCTTCTCCGACCAGTACGACCTCGGCTGCGAGTATCGTGGCCTAGCCGATCCCACCAAGGACCGGATGGTGATCCGGGGTGATCTGGAGGCGCGCGAGTTCACCGCCTTCTGGTTGCGCGACGACGCCGTCGCCGCCGCCCTCAACGTCAACCAATGGGACGACGGGGAAGCGCTCACGGAACTGGTCGAGTCGCGCCGGCCGGTCACCATCGACGATCTGGTGTCTGGCTCGCTCTGAGCCGGATCGCAAACCCCCGCCGCTTCCCAGGCGGTGGTCGGCGCTGGTCGGGATCCATGTGTGTCCTTGGTCTGGGAGACTCCCGGGAAACGCTGTGCCCCGAGCGAAGGACCAGGGTGAAAGATTCGACCCCGACACACCCTGCGACCAGGCCCGGGCGCGGTTGGAGTATCGCTTCGTGAACTTGATGCCTCTCTCCGACGTGTATGCCGATGTGAGTGTCCGACAGATCCGCTCCCGTCGTGCCGCGTGCGTGGTCGAGACATCGCTGGCCACCGCCCACGGCCGCTTCCGGATGCTCGGATTCGCCGGACCCGACGGGACCGAGCATGTGGCCCTCGTCCTCGGCGACGTCAGCACCGATCGTGGCGACCCGCCGCTGGTCCGGGTGCACTCCGAGTGCCTCACCGGGGATGCGCTGGGCTCGCGCCGCTGCGACTGCGGCGAGCAGCTGGCGGCCGCCTTCGCCGAGATCGGACGGGCCGGCCGCGGGATGATCCTCTACCTGCGCGGCCACGAGGGCCGCGGCATCGGGCTGCTGGCCAAGCTCCAGGCGTACGCCCTCCAAGACGGCGGCGCCGACACGGTCGACGCCAATCTCGCGCTCGGCTATCCGGCGGACGCGCGGACGTACGAGGTGGCGGCGGACATCCTCACCAGCCTCGGAGTGGACCGGATCCGGCTGCTGTCCTCGAATCCGGCGAAGGTCACCGCACTGACCGCGCTGGGCGTCGAGGTCGTGGCTCGGCAACCACTGCCGGTGGCCGACCGTCCGGAGAACGCGTTCTATCTGAGCACCAAACGGTCGCGGATGGGCCACGACAACGCCGGCCGGCGGCTCGACCCCTGGGCCGAGCTGCTGGCTGGGCGGGTGCCGCCCGACGCGGCCGACGCGGCCGGTCGCGAGCTCGCCGAGCGGTACGGGCCGCTGGTCGCGGCCGGCTCCGACCTGGTCATCGCGCAGCTGGCCCAGAGCGCGGACGGGTTCATCGCCACCCGGACCGGCGACGCCGATCATGTCTCCGGCGCCGCGGATCGAGAACATCTGCACCGCCTCCGGGCGCTGGTGGACGCGGTAGTCGTCGGGGCCAATACGGTCGTCGCCGACGACCCGCAGCTCACCGTCCGGGCCGTGACGGGCCGATCCCCGGTCCGGGTCCTGCTCGACCCCCGCGCCAGGATCACCCAGCGGTCCCGCGTACTCCGGGATGAACTGGTCCCGACGCTGTGGATGGTCGGCCGCGACGCTCCCGTGCTGAGCGTCATGTCCCACGTAGAGGTCGTCCGGCTGCCGCGAAGCGGGGCCGGATTCGCCCCCGACGACGTCCTGGCGGCGCTCCGCGGGCGCGGTCTCGGCCGCGTCCTGGTCGAGGGGGGCGGCCGACTGGTGTCGGCCTTCCTCGGCGCGGGGTTGCTCGATCGCTTGTGGCTGACCACGGCTCCGGTCTTCATCGGCGACGGGGTGCCGGGGATCCGCTTCGACGGTCCGAGCCGGCTCGCCGACGCTCTGCGGGCCCCGGCCCGCCGGTACGTCCTCGGGGACGACCTGGTTTGCGAGTTCGACCTGTCGGCGACCAGGGCACCCGCACTCCGATGACACTGTCCGAGGCCGCATCGTGGTTCACCCTCCCGGCGGATCGTCCCGGATCAGCAGGGCGTCTCGGACCACCCGCGCCGTCGCGGCCCAGCTCGGCAGCGTCGACCGGCGGCGCAGGGCCCGCTCGCGCCAGCGCCGACGACGGCCCGGGTCGCTGAGCCACCTCCGAAGCTCGGGGACCAGCTCGGCGGGGTCGGCGGCCCGGCCTGGGGGCAGACCGTCGACCTCGCCGAGGGCCTCCACTGCTCCGGTGCCGGCCGGCACGACCGCGGGGATTCCGTGGGCCAGAGCCTCCGCGACGACCAGGCCGTAGGTCTCCACCACGCTGGTCGAGACCAGCAGATCGGTCCGCACCCACTCGCGTTCGAGTTCCGCCGCGACCAGCGCACCCGTCACCATCACCCTGCCCTCGAGGGCCGTCATCGCGCGGCGGACCTGGGCACCGACAGCCGGATCCCGCTCCGCACCGACGAGGGCTGCCGTCCAGTCGAGGTCGGTCAGCTCGCTCAACGCCTCGACGAATCGCAGCGGGTTCTTGGTCGCCGTCACGGCACCGAGCCAGAGCAGGTGCGGCGGGGTGCTCCCGGCCGCGACCGGCGCGAGGTCGACCCCGGGTTCGGCGACGATCGCGTTCGCGCGGTCGTACGACTTCGCGAGCTCCAGCGCGACCCGGCGGCTGGGACACAGCACCACATCGGCGACCGCCAGGGCAGCTCGTTCGCTCGCGCGGTAGGAGCGGGCGCGATCGGGCGAGAGGCCTTGCTCGTCCGCCAGCGGCAGGTGCACGAGCACACCGATCCGGCCCGGCGCGGCCGCCAGTTCGAGGGGTGCGTTGCCCGCCACGATCCCATCCACCAGGGTCACCGGGTGGTCGCGCAAGGCCGCGACCAATCGCCCGCGGTCGGCCGCCGTGCCGTCCGGCCAGCCCGCGCCGACCCGGACGATCCGCCCACCGATCCCCAGCTCGCTCAGCGCGACGACCAGCCGCTCGTGATAGACGTTGCCTCCGGTCGGCGAC
>DASTGF010000474.1:0-3366 GCA_035719255.1 Microlunatus sp.
TACCGTATCGAGCGGAGCACGCCCGAGACGACCGACGAGGAAGCAACAAACGACGCTGACCAGGGTATATGCGCTATTACTCACGACACGAGAGTCCATAATTGTCAATAATCCGATCCCTCTCCAGACGCTTTCCGGGCGTACTCCAGGTCCCGCAGCGTACGCGTCCGGTGGATGGGCTGGATCCGAGCACCCGCTCGGAGCCGGTCAGGGACTGTTCGTACAGATTCCGTAGACTGCTGGCCGCACGTCTCAGGTGGACCGGCAATTACACCACGAGGGTGCCCGTCGACGCCTCCTGGTATATCTCAGGACGCTTCGGACCGGCGGAATCGCCACGGTGGACCGCGTCTACCTCGCTACCCATCCGCATCGGGATGTCCCTGCGTGGAATCCGGGCCCACCTGGATGATCATGTACCGGAACCTCCGTGCAACCCAGTTCGAGCCGCTCAACGCTGGGTTGAGGGCAGCCGCGAACCGTGCCCAGTGGTGTTCTTTTTCTGCACCTGGTGCCGCAGCGATTTCTTCGTTTGCTGAGCGTTTGTTATCCGCCCGTTTGAATGCCACGGATGCCCGAGTCGAACTTCAACTCAACGGTTTGGAACTGTCCTTGGTCGATGCGGACCCGAACGGTGGTGCCGCGTGGCAGGAGGCTGCCGGTGAGGTTGTCCGCGTGCAGGGTGTACGCCCCCGGAGCCAGGGTGATGCGGTACCGGCCGTCCTCGCCGGACTGCACCGTGTTGACCACGGTCTGGTCGGAATCCTTCGTCACCGTGATTTTTGCCGCCAGCGGCACATCCGGACACGGATTGTCCGGACCGATCGTGGGGCAGCCACCATCGACCATGGTGCGGCCTTCAACGCCGGAGTTCGCTGCCGGATTGGGCTGCCCATCCGCTGAGCAGCCAGCGACGACGAGCAGCAACGCCACACCGATGATCAATCGGACCGCTCGATTCATGACGCAAGGCTACGCCGGCCACACAACCCCGGCCCTTTATAAGCCATCAAAGATGCGCACGCAATCTTTTATTTTTTCGTTGACAGGACCAATGCGGTACGTCACGATGGCGCTGGCGCCGCATCCCCCATCCAGCGGAAATGCATAGCGAATAGATGCGTTTCTCGTGTTCCATGCAGGCTTTCTGTCGAGCCTGCCCCGGGCGGATTCAACCACCCAAATTCGTTCAGTCTCTGCTTTCCTCCTCCCGAAGGGGAGTGCACGTCATGCGATCGTGGAAACACCTCATTGCTCTGCCGGCCGCCGGAGCGCTCGTCGCCGGCCTATTGGTGGCCGGCGCCAGCCCGGCCGCCTGGTCGAAACCCGCCGCTCCGACCGCCTCCACCGGCAAGGGCGCAGCGGCAGCCCGGAGCGTCAACCTGACCACCGCGGCGAAGGGTGCACAGATCGCCCCGAAGGCCCGCACTTTCGGGCCGCTGGGCCGTGACGGGCTGCCCACCGGCACGTCCTTGTCGGCGAAATCCGCCGTCGGCGCGAAACCGGTCATCGCCGCCACGAAGACCAGCGGTCCGAACGTGAGGACCACCGTCTCCGGCAGGTCGACCGTTCAGCCGCTCATCGCGCCGGGCACGACGAATGCGAACTTCGCCGGAATCACCCAGGCCGGCGCCAACTGCGGCGGCTGCCAGCCCCCCGACCCGAACGCCGCGGTCAGCCCCAGCCAGATCGCCCACGCGGTGAATCTGCGGCTGCAGGTGTTCTCCAAGACCGGGGCAACCCTGTGCGGGATCGGGTTGAACAGCCTGCTCGGCTTCAGCGGGCAAATCTCCGACCCCCGGATCCAATGGGACAACCTGAACAACCGGTTCACGATGGTCGTCATCCCGGTCCCGACCTCGACCACGTCGACCCCCCGCATGTTCCTGCTGGCCAGCCAGACCTCCAACGCCTGCAGCAGCTGGTGGATCTACAACCTGTCGTTCAGCGGTTCCCTCTACCCGGCCGGCACCTTGCTGGACTACCCGTACCTCGGTCAGGACCGGCGGGCCTTGCTGCTCTCGTCGAACAACTTCCGTCGCAACGCCACCGGCGGTTTCTCCTACATCAACTCCGCGGTGTTCTCCATCAACAAGGCCGCCGTCTACGCCGGTGCCGGGGTCAGCTTCCCCGCCTTCGCCGTCGGCTTCTCCACCGCCCCGGTCACCGTGACCGGCATCCCGATCGCGGCCACCACCTTCGCCTACTACCTGCGTTCCATCCCGGGCACCGGCTACCAGCTGTACCGGATGGCCAACTCGGGCATCGCCGGCACCACCCTCACCGCACAGGCCGTGGCTAGCTCCGCGTTCGTCGCGCCGCCCCGCCGGGTCCGCCAACCCGGCACCACCGTCACCCTCGACCCGCTCGACGGCCGGATCCAGAACACCCCGTTCCAAGACGAAGGGTTCGTCTGGTTCACCCACGGCCAAGGCGTCTCCGGATTCCCCGCCGTCCGCTACGGCGCGATCAACACCTCCACCAACGCCGTCACCGCCCAAAACGCATTCCGCAGCGCCACCAGCGACGATTTCAACCCATCGATCGGCGTCGCCGACGCCGGAGCCGGCGTCGTCTACCTGTGGCTCAACTGGGCCTACACCGACACCCCGAACGGTCGCGCAACCTCCCACACCGTCGACGGGGTCACCCCCGGCTCCGGCGTGCCCGCACTGATCGGAACCGGACGCGTCCTGATCAACGGCTTCACCACCACCACCAACACCCGATTCGGCGACTACTCCTCAGTCTCCGTCGACCCCACCGCCGCCAGCGCCACCTGCCCCGCCGGCCGCACCGCCGTCCTCGCCCAACAGGTGTTCCAATCCAACAGCCAATGGATCACCCGCATCGCCCGCGTCAGCTTCTGCTGACCAACCACGACCCCCAGGGGGCAACCCCTGGGGGTCTCAGGGCACTTCCTGCGACGCCCAGAACAGCCGCAAGCCATGCCTGGCTGAAGCACCACACCCCGGGCAGTGATCCCTTGAGCCGGAACACCGTTGCGTAGGTCCATGACAGCTCCAGTCGAGCCTGACGATCGCCTATCGCGGCTTCGATTTCACAGCGGGTCTGGGGATAAGCGGTGAACCTGACTGGTCCACCGTTTTCCCAAGCCCACTTGACACACAGACGAGCCGGCTAGCCGGCGTTTTCGGTTCTGGGTCTGACCGGGCGTGAGCTGACAGCACCCGTCGGTGCAGGAATCGACGACTACGTCCGCGAACTCGGCTTCGAAGTCGTCGTCGACGACGACACATGCGCGATCGACAAGACGATCCACTCCCCCACCGTCGGCATCCTGCTCTCGTCTCCCGCAAACGACGCCGTAGCCCGGTACGCCCCTGGCCAGCACCACCGCGCCGA
>DASTGF010000475.1:0-10954 GCA_035719255.1 Microlunatus sp.
GGCGATCAGCGTCTCGATCTCGGCCTCGGTCGGCATCGCCGTCGAGCACTCCAGCCGCGACGCCACGATGGCCCCGGCCGCGTTGGCGTACTGCAGGACCTTGGCCAGCGGCCAGCCCCGCAGCAGCCCGTGGCACAGCGAACCACCGAACGAGTCGCCGGCCCCCAGCCCGTTCAGCGGCCGGATCGGGATGGGTGGAGACTCCAGCCGCTGGGTACGGCTCTTGGCCAGCACCCCGCGAGGACCCTGCTTCACGATCGCCAACTCGACCCCGGCATCCAACAGCGCGTCGGCCGCCTTCTCCGGCTCGGTCTCACCGACCGCCACCTCGCACTCCTCGCGGTTGCCCACCGCGACGGTGACGTACGGCAGCGCCTTGCGCACCTGCTCGGTGGCCGCCTCCGCGCTGTCCCAGAACATCGGCCGGTAGTCGAGGTCCAGCACGGTGAACGGCGTGCGGGCCCGGGCCTCCAGCACCGCGAAGTGCGACTCGCGGCTCGGCTCCTCACTCAGCCCGGTGACCGACAGCCACATCAACCGCGTGCTCCGGACCGCGTCGAAGTCGATGTCGGCCGGCGTGATCTGCAGGTCCGGGGCGGTCGGCTTGCGGTAGAACCACAGCGGGAAGTCGTCCGGCGGGAAGATCTCGCAGAAGGTCACCGGGGTGGCGTACGAGTGGTTGGTGACGACCTGGGAGTCGTCCACCCCGAGCTGCCGAAGCGCCTTGCGGACGAACCGACCGAACGGGTCGTCACCGACGCCGGTGATGATCGCGGTCCGCTCCCCCAACCGGGCCGCGGCTACCGCGACGTTGGCGGTGGTGCCGCCCAGGTACTTGCCGAAGGTGTCCACGTCCTCCAGACCGACGCCGATCTGCAGGGGATAGACATCGACACCGGCTCGGCCGAAGGTGAGGACGTCCAGCGCCGGAGCCTTCGCGGTGGACGGTGCAGACTCGCTCATCGTGCTCTCCTTCACGGGGATCCGCCCGGGGCCTGGGCCGGATCGTCGGCTGTTCGAACCTAGGCCCACGGCCCCAACGCTGTCAATATTTGTAAAGACAAAATGTCATGCCGTGGTTACTGCGACAGAGGCCAACACGCCGGATCGATCAGAGATCGCCTTCCAAGAACTGTGCCCGGCCGTAGCCGAACGACCAGTCCTCCCGCTGGTTGGCGCTCACCGAGACGATCAGGTCAGTCGGCTTGACGGCGCACTCCACCGACAGCCGATCGGCCAACGCCGCGTACGCCGCCTTCTTCTGCTCCGCCGTCCTGCCCTGCTGGAAGATCTGGATCACCACGACGCCGTCGGACCTCTCGAATCCCAACCCGGTGTCCTGCGCGATGATGTGGCCGACCGGGTGCTCGGTGATGATCTGGTAGCGATCCCGCGGCGGGGCCGCGAAGGTCTCGAGCATCACGTCCTGCACCACATCAGCCAGGCGCCGCAACTGCTCCGGCGTACGGCCGGCCTGGACATCGATGCGAACCAACGGCATGTCTTCCTCCTCGACTTATGCCAACTCATCCTAGTTTGTTCGGACATATTGTCAAATCATTAACCTTGACATTTGTCGCCTGGATACGATGTCATCGTTCGGTGACGATGTATGGCGCGATCGAGGCCGCGTCGGCGGTTTCCGGTGACGTCGACGCCGCGGTGGAGGCCGTACCAACCGCGGCAGTCGAGCTGTTTCGCAGCCTGGGTGACCCGGTTCGGCTGGCGATCCTGCGCCACCTCGCGCTGGGCGAACACCGGGTGGTCGACCTGACGTCGCACGTGGGCCTCGCCCAATCCACGACGTCGGCACATCTGGCCTGCCTCCGTGGCTGCGGGCTGGTCAGCGTACGCACCGTCGGCCGGTCGTCGCTGTACTCGTTGGCCACGACGCCGGAACTGATCGACCTGCTGGCTGCGGCCGAGCGGCTGCTCGCCGCGACCGGCGACGCGGTCAGCTTGTGCCCGTCCCTCGATCGCGGATCGCCACGCGACTCACGGGCGGACCGGTCGTGACGAGCGAACGCGGATCGGGTCACGCACACGGGCACGGGCACACCCACGGCACGGTGACCGGGCGGCAACGGTGGCGCCTGGTGGCCGTCATCGGCATCACCCTCGCCGTCTTCGTCGCCGAGGTGATCGGGGGCCTGCTGTCGGGCTCGCTGGCTCTCCTGGCCGATGCCGGACACATGCTCACCGACTCCAGCGGTCTGCTGATCGCGTTGCTGGCGACCATGCTGGCCGCCAGGCCCGCGACCAGCGCTCGCACCTTCGGTCTGCAGCGGGCCGAGGTCCTCGCCGCCTTGGTGAACGGCATGCTGCTGGTGGCGATCGCCGTCTGGGTGTTGATCCAGGCCGTCGAGCGCTGGAACCAGCCCAGCGACATCGCCAGCGATCTGATGCTCGCGGTGGCGGTCGGTGGCGCGTGCGCCAACACGGCCGGCTTGTTGATCTTGCGGGGCGGCAAGGACCACAGCCTCAACCTGCGCGGCGCATACCTGGAGGTGCTCGGTGACCTGCTCGGCTCGGTCGCTGTCCTGGTCGCCGCCATCGTGATCACCGTGACCGGCTACACCCGCGCCGACTCGATCGCGTCCATCGTGATCTTCGTCCTGATCGTCCCCCGGGCCTGGTCGCTCCTGCGCGATGTGATCGACGTCCTGCTGGAGTCCACTCCGCCCGGGGTCGACCTGGATCAGGTCCGCGACCACATCAAGGACACGCCCGGCGTGGTGGACGTCCACGATCTCCACGCCTGGACCATCACCAGTGGCTCCCCCGTGCTGTCGGCCCATGTGGTCGTCGACGCGGCCTGCATCCGCGACGGCAGATCCGGTGAAGTCCTGGACGCCCTCGGCGAGTGTCTCGGCGGCCACTTCGACGTCGACCACTGCACCTTCCAACTCGAGCCGGAGGGGCATCGCGACCACGAGTCGACCCAGCACGCCTGACCTCTGCCGGCAGCGGCTGTGGGTCGCCGTCGACGATGCTCACGGTGGAAGCCGGGGCGGTGGGGGACTCCGAGACGTGTACTGACAGGGCATTCCAGTCCCGGTGCCGCCGACGTAGCGTCGATGCCATGGACAACCGAGCCGAAGTCCGCGAGTTCCTGATCTCGCGCCGGGCCAAGCTGACCCCGCAGCAGGTCGGGATGCCGGACGTCGGCGCGCGCCGGGTGCCGGGACTGCGGCGGGGCGAAGTCGCCGCGCTGGCCGGGGTGAGCGTGGAGTATTACTCCAAGCTCGAGCGGGGCGCCCTCGCCGGTGCGTCCGCGTCCGTGCTGGACGCGCTCGCCCGGGCCCTGCAGCTGGATGACGCCGAGCGCGCCCACCTGTTCCATCTCGCGCATGCGGCCGACGGCACCACGGCCGGCATGAGGCCGCGACGGCGGCCCACCACCCAGTGGACGCCCCGCCCAGGTCTGACCTGGGTGCTCGACTCCATCACCTCACCGGCCATCGTGCGCAACGCCCGCATGGACCTGCTGGCGACCAATCGCCTCGGACGCGCAATGCATGCCGCTCTGTACGACCGCGAGTCGGGGCCCTACCCGAACTTCGCCCGCTTTACCTTCCTCGACGTCGATGCAGCGCACGACTTCTACCCCAACTGGGAGCTGGCCGCAGACACCGCTGTGGCGATCCTGCGCACCGAGGCCGGTCGGGACCCGCACGACAAGACCCTGCACGACCTGATCGGTGAGCTCGCGACGCGCAGCCTGGAGTTCCGCCGGCGGTGGGCGACTCACGACGTACGCCTGCACGGCGGTGGCACCAAGCAGTTCCACCACGGCCTGGTCGGTGACCTCGAACTGGCCTACGAGAGCGTCGACATGATCAGCGAGCCCGGACTGACGCTGACCATCTACGCCGCCGAGCCGGGCTCCCCCACCGCACATGCGCTCGACCTGCTCGGTTCCTGGACCGCGCCCGACCTGGCTGCGGGCCGCGCTGTCTCGGCCGAGTCCTGATCATCCTGCGACCCACCGTTGCAGACCACCCACGATCCTGCGATACCCCCACGCCTGAAGGAGAACTGCCCCATGCTCGGAACACTCATGTACGCCCCCGGCGACGTCCGCGTCGGGGAGCGTGCCGAGCCGACGATCATCGAGCCCACCGACGCGATCATCCGCACGACCGCGACCTGCATCTGCGGCTCCGACCTGTGGCCGTACCGCGGGTTCGAGTCGCTCGGCGCCGACCCCACACCGATGGGCCATGAGTACGTCGGCGTGATCGAAGCGATCGGGTCCGACGTCTCGACGCTCGACGTCGGCGATTTCGTCGTGGGCTCGTTCTTCGCCTCCGACAACACCTGCGAGATCTGCAGGTCCGGCTACCAGACCCACTGCGTCCAGCGTCAGCCCGGCGCGGCCAGCGGCGGTCAGGCGGAACTGATCCGCATCCCGCTGGCGGACGGCACGCTCGTCGCCACCCCGGGTCAGCCCGGCGCCGAGCTGGTGCCGTCGTTGCTGGCGGCCTCCGACGTGCTCGGCACCGGCTGGTTCGCCGCCGTTGCCGCCGAGGCGGGACCGGGCAAGACCGTCGCCGTCGTCGGTGACGGCGCCGTCGGCCTGCTGGGCATCCTTGCGGCCCAGCAGCTCGGCGCTCCCCGGATCATCGCCATGTCCCGCCACGCCGATCGCCAGGCCCTGGCCCGCGAGTTCGGCGCGACCGACATCGTCGAGGAGCGCGGCGACGCCGGCGTGGCGGCGATCAAGGAGCTCACCGATGGCCTCGGGGCACACAGCGTGATCGAGGCGGTCGGCACGCAGGAGTCGATGATGCAGGCGGTCCGGTCGACCCGCGCGGGCGGTCACGTCGGCTTCGTCGGGGTGTCGCACGACGTGTCGCTGCCCGGCAACGACCTGTTCTTCTCGGGTGTCCACCTGCACGGCGGCCCGGCCCCGGTCCGCCGGTTCCTGCCCGAGTTGATCAAGCTCATCTGGGACCGCACCATCGACCCGGGCAAGGTCTTCGACCTCACCCTTCCGCTCGAGCAGGCGGCCGAGGGCTATCGGGCGATGGACGAGCGGCGTGCGGTGAAGGTCCTGCTCAGCGTCTGATCGATCCCCCGGGGCCGGTCGTACGGCCCTCAGGTGCGGGCGGCTGCCTGGTGGCTGAGCCGCTCGACCAGGGCGTCGTCCACGGTCGCGAAGAACTCGCCCACCACATCCTCGACCTCGCCGAAGCCGTCGGCACAGAACAGGATCGGCTGATAGTGCGTGATGTCGTAGGCCTGCACACCCATCCGCGCCACGTCCAGCGGTCGCAGATCGGCGTCGGCGACCTGTTGGATCTCCCCGTAGGAGGACAGCAGACCGGCACCGTAGCTTCGGACCTGGCCGTGTTCGCGAACCACTCCGAACTCGAGTGAGAACCAGAACACCTTCGAGACGAACTCCAACGCGTTGGCGGTCTCAACCCGACGCGCGGCCTCGCCGGCAGTCCGGTACAACCGGGCGAAACGCTCGTGCGCCAGGCAGTTGCCGTGGCCGACCACCTCGTGCAGGACGTCGGGCTCCGGGGTGTAGAGGGGCACGGAGTGATGCCGGACGTACTGGGTGGAGTGGAAGACACCGTCGGCCAGCGAACCGTAGAACTCCAGCAGGGGAACCAGACCTGCGGCCGGCACGTAGCGGAAACGGGTCAGTGGCTCGAGCCGGGCGTTGACCTCGGTGAGCTGCGGGATGCGGTCCTCCGGCAGCCGCAGGCGCCGCTTGCCTTCGAGATAGAGCGCGCACGCATGCCGCTCGTGCAGCCGATGCAGTTCGGCGCAGACGACCCGCCAGACCTCGTGCTCGGCGTCGGTGTACGGCGCGATGGGGATCGGCGTCCCGGGCTGCCACTCCAGGGCCAGGGTGGCCAGCGCATTGCGGCGAGCCCGGTAGTCGGGATCGGATGCGCCGGGATGATCGTGGTCGAGATGGACCGTGGCCTCGCCGGTCTCAGACCGGGTGACGGGCGCATAGAGCTGTGCTTCTTCGAACATCGCTCCTCCGGGTGTCCGGACGTCGCGGCTGCGGCGTCGTTGCCTGGTTCCGAGCGCTCGGATCGCGAGCGATCGGCGGTGCGGGCCGGATGGTGGCCCTGTCACCAGGGTAGGCCCGTCACCGAGGCGCTGAGGGGCCTCATCGCTGGGGGGGCCTCATCGCTGGGGGGCCTCATCGCTGGCCCGGCGACCGACAACCGCGGCGGGAAGTAGAGACTGCGATCATGATTCTCGATCTCCAGGACAAGGTCGTCGTCGTCACCGGCGCCGGGCGGGGCATCGGCCGTACGATCGCCGAGGCCTTTTTGCGGGAACGGTCGACTGTGGCCATCTCCGACGTCAGCCAGGATGCGCTCTCCTGGTTCGAGGCCGCTCGCACCCAGGCCGGCGTCGACGGTCTGGCCGGGGTCTGCGACGTCAGCGACACCGCGAGGGTCGAGGCGTTCGTTGCCGGCATCGTTGAGCGGTTCGGCCGGATCGACGTGCTGGTGAACAACGCCGGCGTCATGGGCGAAGGGCTGCTGGAGGAGCTGGACGACGAGACCTGGGAGCGGTGCTTCGACGTCAATGTCGGCGGCGCCTTCAAGATGTGCCGCGCGGTCGTCCCGATCATGAAACGACAAGCGTCCGGGCGCATCATCAACGCCGCTTCGTTCGCCGCGATCGTGCCCAGCATCGGCAGCGGGGCGTATGCCGCCTCCAAGGCCGCAGTGGTGCAGCTGACCAGGACACTGGCCGGCGAGCTCGGACCCTGGAACATCACCGCGAACGCGTACGCGCCGGGGATGATCCCGAGCGGCATCAACACCTTCGCCGACATGGCGCCGGCCGATCAGGACCGGCTGCTGGACACCCTCACGCTGCGACGATGGGGATCCGCCGACGAGGTCGCCGACCTGATCTGCTTCCTGGCCAGCGATGCGTCGCGCTACATCACCGGGACCCTGATCGACGTCAGCGGCGGGAAGCTGGCCACGCAGCTTCCGCAGCGAGCGTGGGAGCTGGCCGGTCGCCGCCGCAGCTCGGAGTTGTCGTGATCGCCGCCGAGGGTCCGGCGCCTCGTGTCGTCTGGATCACGGGCGCCGGTAGCGGGATGGGGCGAGCGTCCGCGGTGGCGGCCGCGCCCGGACGGCGAATCGCGCTCAGCGGCCGCCGAGCCGATGCACTGGCCGAGACCGCCGATCAGGTCGTCCGCGCCGGCGGAGAGGCTCTGGTGCTGCCGCTGGATGCCCGCGACGCCGCCGCCGTCTCGGCCGCGCGCGATCGGATCCATGACGCCTGGGACGGCGTGGACGACCTGGTGCTCTCCGCGGGACTGAACACGCCGCGCCGCGCCTGGGCGGACCAGTCGATCGGCGAGCTGGAGGACGTGATCGCCACGAATCTGACCGCGGTCGCGCGGGTCGTCGACGTCGCGCTGGACGGTCTGCGGCGTCGCGGCGGGCAGGTGGTGGTCGTCTCCTCGTACTCGGCCTGGCGATTCACGCCGTACGCCGGGGTCGCGTACAGCGCCAGCAAGACCGCGCTGGCCGCACTCTGCCAGTCGCTGAACGCCCAGGAGGCCCGGCACGGTATCCGGGCATGCCACCTGTGCCCGGGCGACGTGGACACGGCTTTCCTGGACTTGAGGCCTGTCGTTCCCGGGGCCGAGTCGCGGGCGGCGATGTTGAGTCCCGATGATGTGGGCCGGGCGGTCGCTTTCGTCCTCGACTCTCCCCCACACGTACGGATCGACGAATTGGTGATCAGCCCGCTGGCCCAGGCCTGAAGGGCACGACAGCCAATGGAGCGCCTGCGCAATTCGCAGGGAATACGGATAGGAGTATCGGCTGCGAACAAGAATTCGCCGATCCGAGATTGTGCCCGTCGATGGATCAGTCGTGATCGAGGCTGCGGCCGGCCGTCGTTGACGGTCCCCGACGGCCGGCCAGACGCGGCTGCGGTGATCAGATCGCGACCGACAGCAGGGCACTGTTCTCGAACGCCGTCCAGCCCGACGCGCCCGCGATGGTGGCGACCCGGAAGCTCGTGCGGTGGTAGGTCTCCTCGTTCCCCAGCTCGGTGTTGGTCACGAGGTCGTTGGTGGAGAGCGTGATCGTCGCACCGGCGGCGAAGGTTCGCAGATAGGTCGTGGAGCCGTAACTGTCGTCGCCGGTGACACCGGCCGGAGCATCGGCCTCGAAGCGCTGATCGCGGATCTGGATGATCCGGTCCTTGACGCAGGTCACCCGGGTCGAGTACCGGACGATGGGGACACCGGTGGCGGTCGTACCGACCCGGACGGGCGCCAGGGGCGTCACGGTACAGCCGTTGAGACTGGTGGCGGCCTGGGCGGGCGAGGCGACCAGGGCGAGTGGGAGGGCGACGGCCGCCGCAGCGGCACCCCCGATGATGGCCTTGCGGATCGCGCCTCGCGTCGATGCGGACATGGGCTACTCCTTCGAGGAGGGAATTCCCCGGTATTTCCGGGCCCTGTCTGAGAGGCGCGACAACCCTTCGCGAATACACAGTTCTGCAATTCTTATGCTTTCGCGATTCCGCTCACCCATTGGTGTCGAGAAATTGCATTGCCGATCAATTCATTACATACAATGCCGCTCGATCTATCCCTGAATCGGATTATTCCCGGCCATCGTGGCCCGTGTCGCCCGAGCCCCCGGAACTGTGCGCGAACGACAGCGACACGCCGGGCGAACCTGTCGTCCGCGCACACTTTCGGGGGCGATCAGGTTTCGCTCTCACCGGCGGTGGATACCAGCGTTCCATGATCGCCGGAGGTCAGCACCATCGCTGCTCCGGTCCGCACTACGTTTGACGGGAGATCAACGTGACCAATCCGCGTTACCCCACCGACCCGCCCCACGCCACCGATGGGCCGACGGCCGCCCCGACCCCGGTGACCACGGGCACGGGGGTCACCGCCTCCGGCCCGGAATTCACCACGCCTGAGTTCTCCGAGCGCGACTTCAGCTCCGAGTTCGGCGAGGCCGACCTGCCGTCGCGCGATCGTACGATCGTGACCGGTATCCAGGAACCGCCCCTTGGCGCCACCCGCGCCGGCACCGGTGACATCGCCCCCGGAGGCGCCGGGAACAACGGTGCCACCGACACGAAGGACGCGGTCAAGAACGAGGCAGCCGCCATGAAGGACACGGCCGTCTCGGCCGGCGCCGACGTCGCACACACCGCCAAGGAACAGGCGCAGAACGTGGCGACCGAGGCGGGCGTGCAGGCCAAGAACCTGGCGCACCAGGTGCGCGCGGAGGTCGCCGATCAGGCGAGCACGCAGCTGTCTCGAGTGGCCGACAGCCTGCATTCACTGTCGAAGGAGCTCGGCAGCATGGCGTCGACGTCGGACCAGCACGGTCCGATGACCGATCTCGTGCACCAGGCGTCCCGCAAGGGTGGACAGCTGGCGCACTGGCTGGAGAACCGCGAGCCGTCCGACGTCCTGAGCGAGGTCACGCTCTTCGCCCGGCGCCGCCCGTTCGCCTTCCTGAGCCTTTGTTTCGCCGCAGGCGTCCTCGCCGGCCGGGTGACCCGCGGTGGCATCGCCGCGAACACGAGTCTCGACTCGCCGTCCGATGCGCACCGCGCGATCGCCACACCCACCAGCCTGGAGAGCACCGGCGGCCCGACGTCTGCCGGCACCGTCTCCGGTACTCAGGTCCCTTCGACCGTACCGCCACGGGTTACCCCGGGAGTTCCTGCGGGAGCCGCTCCCCTCGGTCCGGATGCCGATCCGGCGGGACCGCTGACCTATCCGACCACGCGCGGACCGGTTCGATGATGACCGATCCGACCCAACCGAGGACGCACGTCGCCACCACGAACGTGCGCACCGAGCCACCACCGGAGACCATCGGCGGAGCGGTCAGCGAGCTCACCCGCGATCTGTCCACCCTGATGCACCAAGAGGTGGCCCTGGCGAAGGCCGAGGTCCGCCAGTCGGCGTCGGAGGCAGGCCGCGGGATCGGTCTCCTGGTCGGGGCCGCCATCGCCGCCCTGCTGTTCCTGGTGTTCGTCTCCATCGCCGTGTGGTGGGCGATCGGGAACGAGTCCGGGCGAGGATGGGCCGGCTTGATCGTCGCGGTCATCTGGCTCATCGTCGGCGTGATCTTGTTCGCCGTCGGGCGCAAACAACTGCAACAAACCAAGGGGTTACCCAAGACCGCCGACAGCCTGGCGAAAGTCCCCAACGCCCTCAAGGGAAACGAGGAGGAGAACCGATGACCACCAGCAGTGATCCGGACGAGATCCGCGCTGAGATCGAGCGCACCCGGGAGTCCGTCAGCGACGACGTCAACCGCCTGGCCGACGCGGCCAAGCCGTCCAACATCGCACGTCGCCAAGTGGACAAGGTGAAAGACGCCGCCATCAACGTCAAAGACACGGTGATGGGTTCGGCATCCGACGCCACGAATTCCGTTGGCGACACGCTTCACGAGTCTGCCGCGTCGGCCCGGGACACCGCGCGACGCACACCCAGGGCGGTACGCGCCAGGACCCGGGGCAACCCGCTCGCCGCCGGAATGATCGCCTTCGGGGCGGGGCTGTTGATCTCCTCGCTGATCCCGTCCTCCCAGCGGGAGCAGGAGGCAGTGTCCTCGCTCCAGGGGAGTCTCGAACCGCTCAAGGAGGAAGCCACCGGAGCGGCGCGCGAGGTCGCGGAGAATCTGCGCGAACCGGCGCAGCGGGCGGCAGCATCGGTCAAGGCGACGGTGACCGACGCCGTGGATGAGGTCAAGCAGGAGGGTTCGACGGCCACCGAGGACGTACGCACTCAGGTGTCTGACTCCACCAGCGCCGTCCAGGAGGCGCGGGCCCACTGAGTCCCCGAGGGTCCGGCCGCCGCACCGGCCGGACCCTCCACCGACTTGCCCTGGTGCGCAGCGCGGGCCGTCGCGAGTGAGCGCTGTCCGGTGCGCCGAACAGCGAGACCGAGCATGATCGAGAC
>DASTGF010000476.1:0-2464 GCA_035719255.1 Microlunatus sp.
GAAACCGTGAGCGGGCTGCCAATGCATCGGCGTTCTCGACCCGTCGCTGACCCTGCGCGCTCACGCTCCAGACCTCTGCAAAGTACTCAAAAACGCGGTGCTGTCTGAGGCCGGCGTTCTGATGGCAGCGAACTCCACTAACTCACGCCCGAAGCGGCTAGCTCGTCTTCACGCACGCGGTGTAGACGTAAGCGGGTCCCGCGACACCGGTAGACCGCAGTTTCACGTTCCAATCAGCGCCGCCCCCGTAGTTCGTCATCACGAAAACGGGGACCCACGTGTTGAAGCCGCCGTAGAGGACTTGCGTCCCCTCCGGGCACGAGATGATCACCGTGGTGTCCATCCCGGCGATGGGCGAGATCGCAGCACCCTTCGACCGGAAGCTCACGCTGCTCGCCGGGATGCCTGCGCGTCCCTGCAGCATCCCCCGCTTGAAGTCGACCGCCTGGAGCGAGCCATTGATTACCTGTTTCGTACCGACGCTGTTGGCAGGTAGCCGCGTGACTGCGTAAGCCGTTCCGCTGAGCGCAACGGCCAAGGCAAGGCAAGCGACGCCCATCGATGGGGTCAAGAATCGCTTCATGACAACTCCCTTCATGTGCATCCGCGGAACGCCTCACCTCACGTGCCCCTTGGACACAGCCGCGAGGACGCGCGCCATCGGCACGAACACGAGCTTGCTGTAGTCCACGCCCCCAGGCTGATCGGCGGCATAGACGAGGCCGGGCGCCTCGAGTTGCGCGTCGTCCCCGACGACGTAGTTGGGCTGGAGGCCCGAGCCCTTGACGAAGAGGCGATCCTTGCCAGTCCCAAGCTGCAGCAGATGCAGGTTGCGTCCGTGTGAGTAGACGGAGTAGACGGCGATCTGGCCATAGACGTCCTCGAGGTGGACGTAGGGCACGTGCAGCACGCGCCAGCTGTGGAGCAGTCGACCTGTCCGCCAGTTGTACACCGCGATTCTGTCGGTCTTGGTCAGCACCGTGAGGTTGTTGCCGCTGAGCTTGACCTCCTTCGCCCCTGCCACGGTGAGCTGCGCGAGCGGGTTGCCTGCCGACGTGTACACCCTCACCGTCGGAGTTGTGGTCGTCCCGCAGAGACTTCCGGCCGAAGGCCACGCCTCTCGCGACTGCAGCGCTGCGACTCGTGTGCCGTCGGTCGACTGCACGACGAGCGAGCCTTCGCCCGAACTCCGGTGCCGGGGCCCTGCGGATGTGATCTGGTCGAGCTCGGCGCGCTGGACCTCAGTGTTGGCGCCAGCCGTCTGCCACCGGTTTACGACGAGGATGTTGTTCGAGCCGGCAAGCCCACCGATCCACTCGCCGGTACAACCACCGGGGAAGTCCGGTACCGAATAGCTCTCCGTACGGAAGGCCGAGTCGAGCCACTGCGGTTGGCTCGGGCTGCTCAGCGAGGCAGAGAACAGCGTCTCGTTGATTTCCGCAGTGGGATCGGGGGCAGTCCCTCCGCGCGCGATCCACGCTATGCGCTGGGACGAAATCGCGAGTTCGTAAACAGGATCAGGGTTGTCGCGGCTGATCAACCTGCCCTTGCCGGTGCGGACGTTCCAGACGTAGACCTTGTCACCTGGGCCGTTGAAGAGACCGTCACCGGTGCTGTAGGCGACCTGGGAACCACTCATCGCGACGGTCTGCACCGAGCGGAGGACCTCCTTTGTCCTCCCCACTGGTGCTGGAGAATTTCCGGCAGCTGTTGAGCCCGCAGCGGTTGCGAGCACGAGCGGCACTGCAACGAGCACCGCAAGTCTCAAGAAGCCTTTCATCGTCATCACCTCACGTCGTTCAGCGCACCCGCCAGTCCGGCCAATCGCTATCGCCCTTGGTGAGTCGGGCCTGTCCCGAGCCATCTGGCTTCATCACGTACAGGCCAGTGGCACTTTCGCGTGCGGGGTCTCCGCCGAGGAACACGATCCGCGTCCCATCGGGAGACCAGGACGGCATCGAGCCTCGGGTGTGCGGCCTCGTCAACACACGCAGACCCGCGCCGTCTTTGCGAACGGTGAACACGTCGGATACATACGTCTTCGTCCTGTTGTCGTCGTGCATCCGCATGAAGGCGATCCGGGTTCCGTCCGGAGACCAGTCCGGCTGGAAGTCTTGTTCCGAGTGGCTCAGCCGCTGGACGGGCGTCGTCAGCAGGCGCTGATTGGCGCCGCTTGCGTCCATCAACCAGATCGCGCGGACGATCACGCCGCGCTCGAAGGCGATCGTTCGACCGTCCGGTGACCACGCCGGGTTGTCGCCGTCGTCGGTCAGTTGGCGAAGGCCGGAGCCGTCGAGCTTCATCGTCCAGATTGACTCCTTGCCCAGCGCGCCTTCCTTGGCGAAGACGATTTGTTGCCCACCGGGTGACCAGGAGGGATCGCGGTAGCACGCCCCGTCATGCGTAAGACGCCGCGCGTGCGTGCCGTCTGCTCCGATCACGTACAGCTGATTGCAAAGCCCGC
>DASTGF010000477.1:0-2020 GCA_035719255.1 Microlunatus sp.
CATGATCAGCCGCGCCGCGATCATGCAGCAGCTTCAGACGCAGAACAGCGACCGGGTCGGCCAGATGGTCGCGGCGGTCGCGGCGGCCCAGCGGGCCAAGGCGAGCGCGCTGCAGCAGGGCAAGATCGCGTCCCGGCTGGCCGCCGCCATGGCCGTCAAGCGGCAGGCGGCCCAGACGAAGATCAACCTTCTCAACAGCAAGGTTTTCGCCAAGGCCATGGCGGTCTTCAAGCAGACCGGCAACTACCCCAACATCAACATCCCCACCGCCAACACGATCGGCGCCCAGGCCCTGCGGCTCGCGCTGACCAAGCGGGGAGACCCCTATGTGTGGGGAGCGGCCGGGCCCAGCTCATTCGACTGCTCGGGCCTGGTCCTGTGGGCCTACGCGCAGGTCGGCATCAGCCTGCCGCACTTCACCGGCGACCAGTGGAACATGGGCGTGCACGTGGCCCGGGCCGACCTGCAGCCCGGTGACCTGGTGTTCTTCTACCCCGACATCGGCCACGTCGGCCTCTACATCGGCAACGGCCTGATGGTCGACGCCCCCAACTTCGGGGAGACGGTCCAGGTGGAGCCGGTCATGTGGGACGTCTACGTGGGTGCCGTCCGCATCGTCGGCTGAGCCCGGCACCGGCGAGGTGATGGTCCGTCCCGTTACTCCGGGCGGACCATCGGGAACAGGATCGTCTCGCGGATGCTCTCGCCGGTCATCATGATCAGGATCCGGTCGATGCCCGCGCCCATCCCGCCGGTCGGCGGCATGCCGTACTCCAGCGCGCGCAGGAAGTCCTCGTCCAGCTGCATCGCCTCGGGGTCGCCGCCGGCCGCCCTGAGCGACTGTTCGGTGAGCCGTTGACGTTGCTCGACCGGGTCGACCAGCTCGGAGTAGCCGGTCCCGAGCTCGGTGCCGAACGCCACCAGGTCCCACCGCTCGGCCAGCCGCGGGTCTTCCCGGTGCGCGCGGGTCAGCGGCGAGACCTCGACCGGGAAGTCCCGGTCGAACGTCGGCTCCACGGTTTGCCGCTCCACCAGCCGCTCGTACATCTCCAGCACGATGTGGCCCGCGTCCCAGCCCTGCTCGGTCGGTATCCCCGCCTGCAGGCACAGCTTGCGCAGGTGCTCCTCGCTGGTGCCGGGCGTCACTTCCTCGCCCAGCGCCTCGGACACGGCGCCGTGCACCGTCTTCGACGGCCACTCGCCCCCGATGTCGTACTCGCCGCCGTCGGCGCGCCGCAGGACCGTGCTGCCGAGGCCCGCCACCGCCGCGGCCTGGATCAGCTCCCTGGTGAGGGTGCCGATCGTGTTGTAGTCGCCGTACGCCTCGTACGCCTCGAGCATGGTGAACTCGGGGTTGTGGGTGGAGTCCACGCCCTCGTTGCGGAAGATGCGGCCGATCTCGAAGACCTTCTCGATGCCGCCGACCAGCAGCCGCTTGAGGTGCAGCTCCAGCGCGATCCGCAGGTAGATGTCCATGTCGTAGGCGTTGATGTGGGTGGCGAACGGGCGCGCGTTGGCCCCGCCGTGCACCGGCTGCAGCACCGGCGTCTCCACCTCGAGGAAGCCGCGCGCGTGCAGCTCCTCCCGGATCGACCGGATGACGGCGCTCTTGAGCTCCGCCATCCGCCGTGTTCCCGGGTTGACGATCAGGTCTACATAACGCTGACGGACCCGCGACTCTACGTCCGACAATCCTGCGTGCTTTTCGGGCAGGGGGCGCAGGCTCTTGGCCGTGATGGCAAAAGAGTCCGCCAGGACGGAGAGCTCCCCGCTCCGGGAGGTGATGACCTCGCCTTCCACGCCGACGTGGTCGCCGAGATCCACGTCGTGCTTCCACGACGCCAGCGCCTCGGGGCTCACCCGGTCCGCCGAGATCATGACCTGGATGTCGCCGGTGCCGTCGCGGATGGTGGCGAAGCTGAGCTTCCCGCCGATGCGGGACAGCATGACCCGGCCGGTCACGCCGACCCTCTCGCCGGTCGCGGTGTCCGGCTCCAGGTCCGGATAACGCTCGCGGATC
>DASTGF010000478.1:0-6688 GCA_035719255.1 Microlunatus sp.
CTTGGTCATGACCTTGTCCGGCTTGGGGTTGTTCGAGTATCCCCACGACCCTGACGCGGCCCCGAACACCCCGGACCGGTGATCACCAACACCGTTCCCCAGAGTGATCATCAGCCTCTAGTCTGACCACGGGAGGTGCGATGGGCTACCGGCTCGGAATCGATCTCGGCACGACCTACACTGCAGCCGCGTACGTGGACAACGACGCACCGCGGATGCTCGAGCTGGGCAACCGGAACGTGTCGGTGCCGTCGGTCCTGCTGGCCGCCGAGGACGGTCGGCTGATCGTCGGGGAGGCCGCCGAGCGCCGCGCGGCCGCCGAGCCCGAACGAGTCCTCCGCGAGTTCAAACGCCGTTTCGGTGACGCCGTGCCGATGGTCGCCGCCGGCCGGAGCTTCGACCCTGCCGAGTTGCAGACCGAGCTGCTGCGCTGGGTGTTGCACACTGCGACGGAACGGCTCGGTAGCGCGCCGGAGCATGTCGTGGTGACCCACCCGGCGAACTGGGGTCCCTACAAGATGCAGCTGATGCGCACACTGGTCGCCTCCGCCGGCATCCCCGACGCTGGTCTGTGTCCCGAGCCGGTGGCCGCAGCGATCGAGTACGCCGCCAAGCGGCAGGTGCCGGTCGGCGCGAAGATCACCGTGTACGACCTCGGCGGCGGCACGTTCGACGTGGCCGTCCTGGAGAAGACCCGCGACGACTTCACCATCCTCGGCACGCCGCTGGGCATCGAGCATCTCGGTGGCACCGACTTCGACGAAGCGGTGTTCGCCGCTGTGCTGTCCCGGCTCGGGGTCGACGGCGGTCTGGACATCGACGACCCCGCCGTGGCGCGTGGCCTGACGGCACTGCGGCGCGAGTGCGTGGAGGCCAAGGAGGCGCTGTCCGGGGACGACACCACCGAGATCGCGTCACTGCTGCCCGGCGCGGTGAGCAGTCTGCAGTTCACCCGCAGCGAGTTCGAGGCGTTGATCCGTCCGGCCCTGCAGGAGTCGATCAGTGCGACACATCGCGCGCTGCGACTGGCGTCGGTCCAGGCCTCGGAGATCCACGCGATCGTGCTGGTCGGCGGGAGCTCGCGGATTCCCCTGGTCACCGAGCTGCTCAATCGCGAACTGGGTGCGCCGGTCGCCCTGGACACCTACCCGAAGAACGACATCGCCCTCGGCGCCGCCCGCCACGCCCTGCGCCTGACCGCACCGCAGGCACCGTCGTTCGCACCGTTTCCGGTGACGCCGGGACCCACCGCGGGACCGACGCCGATTCCGCCACCCCGTTCGGCTCCGGCGGCTCCACCCGGCTTTCCGGACTCGAGGGCGGTTGCCGGGGACACCGCGCGCCTGCCACCCCTTCCGCCCTATCCCATGGCCCAGCAGCCGCATCCGCGCCAACCGATCTCGGGGCAGGCGGTGCCCCGACAGCCGGATCCGCGGCAGCCGGATCCGCAGCGGCCGATGCCGGCTCCACCGGATCCCCAGCAGGTCGTGCCGCCCGGTCCTCGGCCCGCGTGGATGACCGGTCCGGGCGGTCCGCCTGGTGGGCCCGGCGGTCCCGGAGGCGCTGGTGGGCCCGGGGGTCCGGTCGACGGCACCCAGGGCGACAACGGTTCGCGGAACTCTCGTCGGATCCTCGTCGCGGCGCTGATCGGTGTGGCGGTGATCGTGCTCGGCGTCGGGACCGGCGTCGCGGTGCACTTCCTGCGCGCCCCGACGCAGTCCGGCAGCGGCCCGGCCGTGTTCACCCCGACCGCAGCGCCCGCGAGCCACAGCCTCACTCCCTCGGCGACCCCAAGCCTTCCCGATCCGGTCGAGTTCGGCCTCCCGGTCGGCGATCCGATCAGCACCCGACAGTTCATCGCACCTATCACCGCCAAGGCCGGTCAGAACGGGCACCTGAAGTTGATCAACGCCGACGATCCGTCTCGGGCGCGGGACCTGCGCGCACAGGGCGAGGGAAGCGTCTTCGGGGTCGGTCTCTCACTCAATCGGCGCACGATCACCTACATCGACTCCGGTGCGAACGCGATCCGGTCGATGCCCGCCAACGGCGGCAAGGGCCAGCTGCTCTTCACTGCGCCCGGCAGCTGCGGCAACATCCGGCACGCAAGCTGGTCACCCACCGATCTCGCGATCATGGTGCTGGAGTGCCAGGTCGGCGACACGGGGCCCAAGCGGTTGATGGTCGTCCGCATCGACGGCACGGTGGAGCACGAGCTGAACACCGGTCAGAAGAACGCCGCCGACCCGACGATCTCACCGGACGGCACCGAGGTGGCCTTCTGGGGCTCCTCCACCTTGGCCAACGGTGACGGCGGCTCGATCTTCGTCATGCCGGTGGACGGCAGCTCGGCCCCACGCCGGGTCACCGACGGCAAGCCGGGCGTGGACGGCGACCCGGCCTGGTCGCCCGACGGTCGATCGTTGGCCATCCGGAGGTTGAGCAGCGACCCGCCCCGGACGTACGACGTCGTGGTGATCCCGGCGAGCGGTGGGCCGGCCAGGACCATCCTCGACGGGCCGGCGAACGACGAGAAGCCGAGCTGGTCGCCCGACGGGGCGACGATTCTCGCCGTGTCCAACCGCGACGACAACGGCAAGCCGACCAGCAGCCGCGAGCTGTGGCGGATCCCCGCCGGTGGTGGTGACCCGGTCGCCCTGGACCTGCGCAGCCATCGGATCTCCACATCCACGTGGTTCCGACGCTGAGCTGACGCCAGCCGACCTCCATCCAGCGGGCCATCTATCCACCGGACTGCACCCTTCCGACCGCCGTGCACCCGGCTGCACTTTGGGGCAACCGAAACTGCCCTTCGCTGCGTCCGCAGGGACGTACCGGTTCACTGCGCGGCGGCGCACGCTGAGCCTAGGCCACGTTCACACCATGAGGAGCCAGCATGCCGCCGTACCAGTCACCCGGTGTCTACGTCGAGGAGGTCGCGGCAGGTGCGCGGCCTCTGGAAGGCGCCGGGACCGCCATCGCCGCGTTCATCGGCCTCGCCGAGGACGGCCCGTTCAACACGCCCACCCTGGTGAGCAACTGGACCCAGTTCACGACGACGTTCGGCGGCTTCGTCGCCGGCTCGTACCTGGCCCACTCGGTTTACGCGTACTTCCAGAACGGCGGCGGAAACGCCTACGTCGTGCGGATCGGGCAGAACGGGGCGAGTAGCGGGCCGGCGCCGCGCAGTGCGCGCGCCAAGGAGCTCGCCGCCAGCCCGACGGCTCAGATCGGCCGTCTCAAGGTCACCGCACTGGACCCCGCGGCCGCACCCGGCGATGTCTCGGTGGAGATCACCGATCCCGGTGGCGACAGCCCGACCGACGACATGTTCCGGCTCGTGGTGAAGGTGAAGGGCGAGCAGGTCGAGGAGTTCGACCGGGCCAGCTTCGCCCGCGGCAAGCAGAACGTGGTGACCATGGTCAACGCGGCGTCCAAGGTGGTGCAGCTGGAGGACACCGGCAGCGGCGCTGTCGCGCGGCTGACCAACGGCGAGACGGCGCTGGTCGCCGCGCCACCGCCCGCGGCCGTACCGTCCACCCGGCTGAGCGCCGACGACTACGTCGGCGACGTCGCGGACCGCACCGGCTTCGGTGGGCTGGAAGCCATCGAGGACATCACGATGCTCTGCGTGCCGGACCTGATGAGTGCTTACCAGCAGGGTGCGATCGACCTCGATCAGGTCCAGGCCGTGCAGACCGCGATGATCGCGCACTGCGAACTGATGGGCGACCGGGTCGCGATCCTCGATCCGCCGCCGGGGATGAACGCCCAGCAGATCAAGGAGTGGCGGGTCGACAAGGCGCGCTACGACTCGATGTACGCCGCGCTCTACTGGCCCTGGGTGCAGACGATGAACCCGGCCACCGGCCAGCTCGCCTTCATGCCGCCGTCGGGTCACATCGCCGGCATCTGGGGGCGCAACGACGCCACTCGTGGTGTGCACAAGGCACCCGCCAACGAGATCGTCCGCGGTGCGATCGACTTGGAGATCAACATCACCCGCAACGAGCACGATCTGCTCAATCCGCAAGGCATCAACGTGATCCGCGCCTTCCCGGGCCGCGGGATCAGGGTCTGGGGCGCTCGGACGCTGTCGTCCGACCCGGCCTGGCGCTACCTCAACATCCGGCGGCTGTTCAACTACCTCGAGAAGTCGATCTTGAACGGCACCAACTGGGTCGTCTTCGAGCCGAACGACCGGGCGCTGTGGGCGAAGATCCGCCGGACCATCGCCGCCTTCTTGGTGATGGAGTGGCGGGCCGGCGCGCTCTTCGGATCGACCCCGGGCGAGGCGTTCTACGTCAAGTGCGATGACGAGACGAATCCCGCCGAGGGCATCGATGCCGGCCAGGTGGTCTGCGAGATCGGCGTCGCTCCGGTGAAGCCGGCGGAGTTCGTGATCTTCCGGCTCGCCCAGTTCTCCGGCGGCACCAGCCTCGTCAGCGAGTAGTCCCTTACCTTCGACCCTGAGCAGAGAAAGGCAGTCAGATGGCACTTCCCGATGGCGACAGCTCGGTCGGCCACTCGTTCGGACTGGAGTTCGACGGAGTGACGATCAAGAGCATTACCGAGGTCTCGGGCCTCAAGATCGAGCAGGATGTCGTCGAGTTCAAGGAGAACGGCCCCGACGGCAAGTACCAGATCCGCCGGCTCCCCGGACGACCCAAGGCCCCCGACATCACCCTCACCCGCGGCCTCACCTCCGACAACAGCTTCGACAAGTGGATCGAGACCAGCCGCTTCGGCAAGATGTCGGACTCCCGCAAGGGTGGTTCGATCATCGTCTTCGACTACGAGGGTCAGGAGGTCAAGCGCTACAAGCTGACCAACGCCTGGCCGAAGAGCTTGGAGATCGGCACCCTCAAGGCCGGCGACACCTCCTACCTGTCGGAGAAGCTCGTCCTCACCTGCGAGTCGATCGAAGTCCAGGGCGGCTGATCATGCGCCGTGGGACGTTGATCATCCCCGAGCCGACGACCTCCGCCGACCACGCATCGGCGGAGGCTCCGTCCCGGCCCGAGCCGCTGCGGACCGAGTTCAGCTTCCTGCTGCCGCGCGGCTACGTGGATCGCTCCGGAACGGTCCACCGCGACGGGGTGATGCGGCTGGCCACGGCCCGCGACGAGCTGGTGCCGTTGCGCGACGACCGCGTCCGGGAGAATCCCGCGTATCTCACGGTGGTCTTGTTGTCCCGCGTGATCGAGCGGATCGGCACCATCGACGACATCCATCCGGGGATCGTGGAGAACCTGTTCGCCACCGATCTGGCCTTCCTCCAGGACCTCTACCGTCGGGTCAACACCGAGGGCCACACCCGCGCCACGGTCACCTGCCCGTCGTGTGAGCACCACTTCGCGGTGGACGTCTCCGGGGGGCGCCTGGGGGAATCCTGACGTACGCGACCGACCGGCTGTACGCCGAGATCGCGTACGTCGCCTACTACCTGCACTGGTCCCGCGACGACATCCTCGACCTCGAGCACGCCGAGCGACAGCAGTTCGTCCGCGAGATCGGTGCCCTCAACTCCCGCATCTCAGGCGACTGAGCTGCGGGACGATCTCTGACAGGAGCAGCAAACAATGCGTTGGCCGTGGGAGCGGGGGCCCTGGGCCCGCCGGGCCGAGACGACGGAGAGCCCGTCGACCGGTTCGGCGGGCCTGTCGACCGCGCCCGCGCCTGCGCCGGCCGGCCCGGACCACGGACCGCAAGAGTGGCGTTCGCTACCGCCGGTACAACGCAGCCTGGCCGACGCGGCGCCGTCGGTGGCGCCCCCCGACAGCTTCCGGGACTCCCTTGTGACCCACCACAACCCGAGCTTCCTGGCGCCGCTCGGTCATCTGGTCGATCCGGAAGGGCCCAGCGGCGTGGTCGGCGGTCTGGCCTCCTCCGGCCGGCCGATCACCTACGACAGCGGGGTGGAGCTGAGGGTGCCGGACCACGCCCCGGCCAAGCCGCCCGCTCCCGCGACAGTGCAACGCTCCGCGGCCACCCTGCAGCCGACCGGCACCGCGGTGTCGCCGTCGGCTCCGGAGCCGATGACCTCCGAACCGGTGTTCTCGCCGTCACCGGCCCCGGAACCGGCGGCGACGGAGCCGCTCGCAGATGAACCGGCACCGGCGGAGGTCAGGTCGCTCGCTGTGGACCCGGCGGAGATCCGGACGACGACGAACGCCGGACGCGCCGGTGATCAGGCGATGTCGTCGATCGCAACACCCGGGCCGAGCGCGTCGAACCCTCCCCTCGTCGTGGCCCGTCAGGTCGACCCGGGTGGTTCTGCACCACTGACCGTACAGCGCGTCACGAGCGGCGAGAGTCTTGATCACAGCAGTCCTGATCACCACATCCTTGATCATGGAACCAGTGATCTGACTCCCTCGGCGCACACGCCGGCTCCGTCCCCTGCGGTCGATGCCGGAACCCGGACGATCGCGGCAGTTCAGCGGTCCGCAGCCGACGGACCGGAACTGGAGGTGACGAGCACCCTCGGAGTCGGGCCGGACCGTCCCGACGCGGAGCTTCGTCCTGCGGACACGGCGGCCACGACGGCGCCCGCCGGGCAGAGCACCCCCGCCACGAGCCCGCTGACCATTCCGGTCCAGCGAACCTCCGCCCTGCCGGGCTCACAAACCGCCGGCAGCGCGTCGGCGCCGACGCTGCACCTCAGCTCTCTGCCGAGCGCACCGAC
>DASTGF010000479.1:0-19942 GCA_035719255.1 Microlunatus sp.
AGCGTCCCACCCGTTCGCGGCGAGGAAGCCATCCGGCCCGACGGCTGCCCGATGGAGACGTACAAATACTGGTCGCCGGCCGCGCAACAGAGCATGGTCGACCACGTCCAGGGGCTGCTGAGGCTCTACGGCCAAGGAATGCACCGGCGACCCGACGGCCGCATCACCATCCAGACCATGTTCGACCCCATCCCCAAACCCAGCTTCGACGCCGAAGGGCCCACCAAGTATCTGACCTGGCTAGAACACCGCTACCACAGCGACATCGCCGCCTTTAACTCCCGATACGGGCTGGACGTCGACGACTTCTCAGGCCTGACCCCGGACCAATACTGGCTCCGACCGGCCGAACTCGACTGGGTCGGCTGCGCCCGACCCACCGGCGACGACCTACTCAAGCGCACCCCCGACTTTCATCGCTGGATCGACAACCAAACCCACCTTGCCGAAGTCCTCGTCGACTACCTCGCCACCATGCGCACCCGCTGGCGCGAGCTCGACGCGAACCTTTACGTCGAGCCCGTCCTGCACCAATGGGGCTACTTCTTCAACCCTCCCGGCGAAACCGACTGGCAGACCGGCCAGCGAGCACTCGACATCTACCGCTGCGCCCCCCATGTCGACGGTGTCCTCTACCTGGCCTCACCGCTGAACGCCGAGAACGATCCCGATGCCGCTGCCCTCAGCGTCGAAGGCTCGATCATGCGCACCGCGAACCAACATCGCCGGTTCACCGCGGGCCTCTACCTCGGACGCCATGTCACCACCGACGTGTACCGGGCGGTGCCGCCCGCTGAAGCCTTCGCCACCCACATCGCCAACGGAGCCGGCGACATTCACTGCTACGGCTACAGCGGCCTCGACGACGGCGGCGTCCTGTTCCGGATGGACGACGTTTTCAGAGCCTCACTCCGCACCGCAACCAGCTGGGCGAGCCAGGTGCTCCCCAAACTCGACGCGCCACGAGCCAGGGAGGCAGCGATCCTCTTCCCGGCCGAGATGAGCTTGTACGAGCCTCTGGAGCTCGACCCCGAGGGCCGGCATCGCACCGACCTCCTCGGCTGGTACCGACAACTCACCGATCTCGGCTGGCACGTCGACATCGTCCACCCCGACCAGGTCCTCGACGGCATCCTGACCGACTACCAGCACCTGGTCATCCCCACCAACACGCTCCACGACCTCGGCGACAACACCGACCTCGAAACCGCCGTCGCCGACTTCACCCGACGAGGCGGAACCGTCCTGCACGGCCCTCACTGCGGCCTGACCCAAGGGGCTTTCGGCATCATCGAACGGCCGGTCGAGTTCGACTGCATCGCCTGGCAGGAAGGGATCATCCCTGCCGGCTGGTCCACCGTCGCCTACCCGACCGGCCAGCCCCTAGCCACCTACATCCAAAACGGGCTGCCGGCGATCACGGCCACCGAGGTCGGCGACGGAGCCGTGTACTCCTTCGGCTTCCAGTACGGCTACTCCTACGCCCGACAGAAGATGCCGATCGTTCCTCCCCACGACGGCAAACGAGAAATGCACCCCATCGTCCTGCTTCGCCGAACCCCAGTCGACACGATCATCGGCACCTCACCACTCGCACCCATCATGCCGATCAAAGGCGTCGAGTACGCCCGGTTCGGCGAGAAGGTGATCATCGTCAACCACCGCGCCACCCCAGTCGACATCACAGGTATTGGAGCCACCGCTGATACCCCAGTACGCAGGAACCCATGGCCAACTCGCCGGCCACTCCGCCACCTATCTTGAACTCAGAGACCCCTAGAGACACCAGCGACCGAGGCCAGGGGCTGTGGTGCGTTCACCCTTGGGCCAGACTCGAGACCATCTCGCGTATCCCAGGAGCCGTCCGATGAGCACGCTGCTCGACCTGTCCCCGATCATTCCGGTGGTCACCATCGAGGACCCCGCCCATGCCGTACCCGTCGCCCGCGCTCTGCTGGCCGGGGGCATCGGGATCATCGAGCTGACGCTCCGGACCGAGCGATCCTTCGAGTCGCTGAACGCGATCGCGACCGAGGTGCCGGAGATCCGGCTCGGCGCAGGTTCGGTGCTGACCCCGCACCAGGCCGATATCGCGATCGAGCTGGGCGCCCGCTTCCTCGTCAGTCCAGGCGCGACGGTCCGCCTGCTCGATCATCTGCTGGCGCTGGACGTGCCTGTCTTGCCGGGCGTCGCCACAGTCAGCGAGGCGCTCACTGCTGCGGAGCGCGGGCTGACCGATCTGAAGTTCTTCCCGGCCGGGCCGGCCGGCGGTTCGGCGTACCTGGCGGCGATCGCCGCACCGGTGCCCCAGCTGCGTTTCTGCCCGACCGGAGGGATCACGGTCGACACCATGGGTGACTACCTCGCGCTCCCGAATGTGCCCTGTGTGGGCGGAAGCTGGCTGACCCCGGCCTCGGCCCTGGCCGCGGCCGACTGGCAGCGGGTCACCGCGTTGTCCGCCGCCGCCCTCGCCGCCGGCCGGGCCTCCCGGACGCGTCAGGCGCACGGAGGGCCATAGCGCTCTGTGCTTCGGACAGGTCGGGAAATCGTCGGGGTTCCGGGCGGTTCATCGACCCCGGTGCGAGCAGCCACCCGATACCGTTGGTGCCGCCATCATGTCCAGTCATCTTCTCGTCGCCACACCACTGTTCGGGCACGTCAGTCCCGTGGTGACGGTGGGCGCTGCCCTAGCCGAGCGCGGCCACGACGTGGTCGTCATGACCGGAGCACCCTTCGCGGACCTGGTGCGCTCGCACGGCCTCGAGTTCCGCTCCCTGCCCGAGGATGCCGACCCCAGCCTCACCCGGGGCCCCGATCGGCTCCGACCGCGCTGGGCGTCGAGCGTTCGCGACGTCGTCTCGATCTTCGTCGATCCGCTGGCCGCTCAGCATCGTGCCGTGACCGCCGAACTCGAGCGCCGCCCCGCGGACGTCATCCTCGGCGACACCGGTTTCCTCGGTCTGCAGCCGATGCTGCTGGGCCTCCCGCTCGGCATCCGGCCGCCGATCGTCGGCCTGTCGGTGACCCCGATTTCGGTGGTGAGCCTGGATGCGGCTCCCTTCGGCTCGGCGCTGCGAACCGGCGTCGGGCCGCACTTCGAGCGTCGGAATCGACGCACTCAGTGGCTCCTCAGCCGGGGGCCGCTGCGGCCGCTGCACCGGGCCGTGGATGCCGCGCTGCACAGCTGCGACGTCGCCGCCGGCTCCTTCGACTATTTCAACCAGGTGCTGACCTTCGATCAGGTCTTCCACCTGGGTTCGCCCGAGCTGGAGTATCCGCGGCGGGAGCTGCCCGATACGGTACGGATGATCGGCCCCGTGCCGACCGCGGTCGAGGCGGACCTGCCACCGTGGTGGGACGACCTGGCCGGCGCTCGTCACGTCGTCCATGTCACCCAGGGCACGCTCGCCAACGACGACGTACGCCGACTGCTGGTGCCGGCGATCCTGGGCCTCGCGGACGAGCCGGATCTGCTCGTCGTCGTCGCCACCGGTGGCCGGCCCGTGCCCGAACTCATCCTCGCCCTCGGCGACAACCTGCCCGCGAACGTACGCCTGGCCGACTTCCTGCCGTACGACCGGCTGTTCCCCGGGACGTCCGTGCTGCTCACCAACGGCGGCTACGGCGCGGTCCAGCTCGCGGTCCGGCACGGCGTACCGGTGGTCGTGGCGGGCTCGACCGAGGACAAGCCGGAGGTCGCCGCCCGTGTCGCCTGGTCCGGCGTCGGCCTCGACCTGCGTCGAGGCCGCCCGCGCCCGCAGCGGATCCGTCGCGCAGTGCGAACCGTCCTCGAGCAGGCGGCCTATCGCGATCGCGCTGCGGCGGTCCGAACCGCCGCGGAGGCACGCCCCGATCCCCTGGCGCTCATCACGACCGAGATCGAGCGCCTCGGTCTCGCGGTCACCGATTCCCAGCCGGAGCGAGTCGTCGACTGACCAGCCGGCCGGCTCAGTCGGTCGACCCCAACGCACTGACCAGCCGGACCAGCTCCGCCCGGAACCGGGCCGGATCCTCGAGTGCCTCGTCGACGAGCCGATCCGAGACTCCGGATGCGTGCACCACCGCGTACGTCCGCTCCCCCAGCTCGGTCCGCTCGACCAGGACGCGCCGCCGGTCGGTCGCGTCCCGACTGCGGCTGACATGACCGGTGCGTTCCAGCCGGTCGAGGACCCGGCTCATCGTCTGCTCCTCCACCTGACTCGCCGCCGCGAGCTGACGCTGGGTCAGCGGGCCCGAGCCAAGGGTGTGCAGGGCGAGGAATCCGGCATGAGTCAGCTCGTGCTGCGCGAGCCAGGCATTCCACTGGTGCTCGACCATCCGAGCGGCCGTGGACAGCAGTCGGCCGAGAGACCAGTCCTCGATCGGCGCCGACATGTCTTCGAGCGTAGTGCGTCGGTTGTCCGAGTGCGCTATATTGCTCAGCATGCTTAGTGATTCGATCTCAGGGCCAGCCGGGGTGCCCGCTCGCTCCGATCGACGCCGTTGGTTCGGACTGGTCGTGATCAGCCTCGGCGTCTCGCTGATCATCGTCGACAGCACCATCGTCAACGTAGCGGTCCCATCCATCATCGACGATCTCGGCATCACCTCGAGCCAGGCGCAGTGGGTCCAGGAGGTCTATACCCTCGTCTTCGCCGCGCTGCTGCTGGTCTGCGGCAGGTTGGCCGACCGGTGGGGCCGGCGTCTGCTCTTCGCCATCGGCGCGATCGTCTTCGCCGTCGCGAGCGTGTTGGCCGCGACCGCCGACAGCGGGGCGTCGCTGATCGCCGCACGCGCCGTCCAGGGCATCGGCGGCGCGCTCATGCTGCCGACCTCGCTGTCGCTGCTCAACGCCACCTTCCGCGGCAAGGACCGCGGCATCGCGTTCGGCATCTGGGGCGCCACCATCGGCGGCACCGCCGCGCTCGGACCGCTGCTCGGCGGCTGGTTGACCACCGACTTCTCCTGGCGCTGGGCGTTCGGCATCAACATCCCGCTCTGCCTGATCGTGGTCGTCGGGCTGTTCCTGCTGGTCGACGAGTCCAAGGAGCGCTCGGCCAGCAGGGGTGCCGACTGGTTCGGCGCGGTCCTGTCCGCACTCGGGTTCGGGTCGGTGGTGTTCGGGCTGATCGAGGGCCGGACGTACGGCTGGGTCACCGCGACCGACACCCTGCTGAGCATCGGCGGCTGGACCTGGCCGTGGACCATCTCGCCGGTCGCGGTCGCCTTCGTTCTCGGCGGCACGGCACTGACAGTCTTCGTGCTGGTCGAGCGGGCGCGGAACGCCGCCGGCACGGTCGCCATGCTCGACCTGCAGCTGTTCACCATCACCTCGTTCCGCAACGGCAACGTCGCGGCGGCCATCGTCAGTCTGGGCGAGTTCGGCCTGCTCTTCGCCCTCCCGCTGTGGTTCCAGAACGTACGCGGCTACACCGCCTTCCAGACCGGCGTGGTGCTGCTCGCGCTGGCCACCGGCAGCTTCCTGGCCAGCGGCCTCGGTGCGGCGATCGGGCGCAAGCGGAGCCCGATCTTCATCGTCCGGCTCGGCATCGTGCTGGAGATCGTCGGCATCGCGGGGATCGCGCTGCTGCTCCGGCCCGATTCCAGCTGGGTCGTGACCGCCCCGCTGCTGTTCGTCTACGGGATCGGGGTCGGCTTCGCCACCGCCCAGCTGACCGGGGTCGTGCTGGCCGACGTCCCGGTCGAGCGCAGTGGTCAGGGCTCCGGCACGCAGAGCACGGCCCGTCAGATCGGGTCGGCGTTCGGCATCGCCATCCTCGGAACCGTGCTGTTCTCGGTGCTCGGCGCCCAGTTCGACGCCAGTCTGACCGACGACGGGGTGCCCGAAGCGGCACGCAACCAGCTGGTCACCACGGTCAAGGACACCGCCGGAGCCGTCATCCCAGCCCTGGCCGACGACCCGAGGACTGCAGCGATAGCCGATGACGCCAAGCAGGCCTTCACCGACGCAACGCGGGTATCGGCAGCCGTGGCGGCCGGGTTCCTCCTGCTCGGTCTCGGCGCGAGTCTGTCGCTCGGCGGCTCACGGCGTCCGGAGGAGACGCCCAGCGCGGATGCTTCCATGAGTCTCGTCACCGACTGACCCGCAGGGCCTCCAGCGGCTGCTACGAGCGCGCGCTCAGCGGGCCGGGTTCACCGGGTCGGTGGCCTCGGCCCATAGAGCGGCGTCCTCACGGGCCTTGCGTCGCCGCTGGCCGACCACGTATGCCAGTCCCCCGACCACCGCTCCCATCACTGCCACGAACTTCCAGTTCACCCGGCCAGCCTAAGCGGCGCGCCCCCCCGGCCGACGCGCCCGCCCGGGTCCGCGGGGACGAACCGGCATCACGAGGGACGGCTACACCCCCACGAGACCGTGCCGGTGCGCGATCGCGGCCGCCTCACCACGACCGGAGGCGCCGAGCTTGGCGAGGATGTTCGAGACGTGCACGGAGGCGGTCTTGGTGCTGATGAAGAGCGCCTGGCCGATCTCGCCGTTACTGCGGCCCTCGGCCACCAGTCTGAGCACTTCCAGCTCCCTGGGGGTGAGATCGCCGAACGTGGGGCTGCCACTGCGTTGCCCGGCCGTGCCACCGACGCCGAGCTGACGGGCGAGCGTGCCGAGCAGTCCGGTCAGCAGGCCGGCACCGAGAGCGTTCGCTCGCTCGGTCGACTCGGCGAGCACAGCCTTCACCTCGGCCCGGTCGCCGGGCCCGGTCAGATGCCGGGCCAGCCGCAGTCCGGCGTAGGGCGCCAGGTGCGCCGGGACGTTGCGTCCCAACGTCGTTCGGTACGCCGCCCGCCAGTCCTCCCGGGTGTCACCGAGCTCGGCCAGGATCACGGGCAGCCAGCGCTCACGGATGGCGGTCGGGCGAGCCTGTTCCACCAGCGTACGAACCAGTGCGACCCGCTCACCGCCACCAGCCCTGTCGCCGCCCGGACCGGGATCGGCGTCGACACGGTCGTGATCGTCCAGGCGGCGTGCCGCGGCCGCTGCCACCGACAGCAACGGATAGACCAACGGGGCGTAGTACACACCGGCCGAGTCGAAGAAGAAGCGCAGGTCGCGCCAGGCCCGATCCGGCTCCCCCACCGCCAGGGCGTGCTCGGCGTCGGCCCGGATGGCCCCGATCGCATACTGAGGGGCCGGCTGCTCGGAAGCGATCAGGCTCCGGAACTCCGCCAGCAAGGCGTCGGCCTCCTCCTCCCGACCGCACCACACCAGCAGCCACGCCTTGAGCATCCGCAGGTGGGCGCGGTGCTGGAGCGGTGGATCCAGCTCCAGAGCACGGTCGATCATCCGGGAGGCACGCTCCCACTCACCGCGGGCGATCATCGGCTCGGCGGCGTTGCCGGAGAGCATGCTGCCGAGCGAACGCTCCAGTCCGATTGTCCGGGAGATCTCGATCCCGGCCAGCGCTTGCTCGACCGCCTCGTCGTATCGCCCGGTGAGGTAGAGCGCGTCGGAGTAGTTGATGTAGAAGCGGACAATGGTCCGGGTGTCGTCGCCGGCCAGCTCGCCGCCCCGCGCCAGGTCGGCGAGGCCCTGCTCCTCCTCGGCGATGCCGACCAGCGCGCTGCCGCGGGAGATGTAGCCGTTGGCCTCCATGCTCACCGAGCCAGCCGCCACCGCCGTGTTGATCGCCTCGGATGCGGTCCGAACAGCCTCCCGGTGCTGCCCGGCCAGCATCTGCACCGTGGACAACTGGTTGAGCACCTGGGCCTTGTCGCGCAGACCGATGTCCGGCGGCATGGCCCGCAGCGCGGCCACGCCGGCGTCGACCGAGCCGGGGCGCATCAGCCCACCGAGCAGCCGGCTCTTCAGGGTCAGTCGACGGGCCAGATCGGACGACGGGTCGGAGGGGGTCTCTTCCAGTGCGCGGTTGATCAAAGCGAGGGCGCGTTCGTTCTCCGCTGCGTCCCAGGCCACCTGAGCGGCGCGCTCCAGGACCAGCGCGCGGGGACCGGCGACCTCCTCGGGACGTTCGACCTGGTCCCATAGCTCCAGAGCCCGTTCATACATCATCAGCGACTCGTGGAAGGCCGCGGCCTGGGAGGTGGCGGCGGTGATCGACCAACGGAAGGCCTTGTCGGCCTGATGAGCGGCGCTGTAGTGGTGGGCGATCTCGAGCGCGGCAACGGTCGCTCCGGCGAGCGAGGGACGCGACTCCAAGACAGCGGCGTAACGCGCGTGCAGGCGGGCGTGCTGACCCGGCAGCAAGTCCTCGTGGACGACCTCGCGCAGCAGCGCGTGCCGGAACACATAGCCCTGCTCGTCGGTGCGGAGCACCGCAGCGTCGACCGCCTCGCGCAGCGCCGTCTCCAGCTGCGCCGCGGGCAGGTCGGCGACCGCCTCGAGCAACTCGTGGTCAATCCGCTGGCCGCCGACCGCGGCCACGGCGACCACCTCCTGCGCCGGATCCGACATCGCCTGGATACGCACGATCAGGGCATCGCGCAGGGTGTCGGGCATCTCGACGCAGCCGCGTGCGGCCGACTGCGCCAGCTCTTCGACGAAGTAGGGAATACCCTCGCTCCGGCGATGGACGAGATTGACGACCGCGGGTGAGGGTTCACGGCCCAGCAGTGTGGTCAGCAGCTGCCCGACCTCGTCTCGTTCGAGGCCGGTGACGTCGATCCGGACGGTCCCCGGCAGCCGACCCACCTCGACCAGGAACGGCCGCAACGGGTGCCTGCGCGTGAGCTCGTCGGTGCGATAGGTGGCCACCAGGAGCACGGCGGCGTCGGTCAGCGCGCGCGCCAGGAAACGCAGCAGATGGCGGGTGGAGTCGTCGGCCCAGTGGATGTCCTCGATCACCACCACGAGCGGCGCGCGGGCGCCGGCGTGCTCGAGCAGCCGGGCCACCGCCTCGAAGAGCTGCAGGCGGACCGCGTCGCCGGGTTCGGCCCCCGGCACGAGCCCCGGCAGCAGCACGCTGAGCGCCGCCCGGCTCGGCCCGGCCCACTCCAGCACCTGGTCGCGGCCGTACTGGTCGAGCAGACCGCGCAGCGCGCCGACGATCGGAGCGTAGGGCAGACCCTCGCCGCCCAGCGCCACACACTGCCCCTGGACGCAGTGCGCCGGATGCCTGCGCTGCTGGTCGGCCAGCCGGGCGCCGAACAGCTCGAGCAGCGTGGTCTTGCCCGCACCGGCCTCGCCGCCGATCAGCACGAACCGGCTGCCATCCACGCTGACCTCGTCGAAGGCAGTGAGCAACTCCGCGAGCTGGCTCGACCGACCGACGACCGCGCTCAGCCGTCGGGCTGCGGCGCGGTCGGGGCGGGTCATGTCCACCATCGTGCCATCGGCCACCGACATGTCGACCTCAGTGCGCGAGGCGCCGATGCAGGGCGATGCCGCGGAGCCGGCGGTCGCCGGCGGCCCCTGTCTCGCTGCCGGCCGTCGACCCCACACCGAGGCCCGCCCCGGCACCCCACAGTCGACGCCACCACGGCCGGCGCGGCGCTCGATCGGAGACCTCCCGCAGCAGCCGCCGCTGCTCGGCGTCACGGATCAACTCACGTTCGGACTGGTGGTGCAGGACCTGATGGCCGTAGTCGCTGTAGATGCTCATCCTTCTCGCCCTCCTGAGCTTGATTCGGGATGTCTCCAGAGTCGGTCTAAGGCGGGGCTGCGCCCATCAAGCAATCGCCCGATCTTGTCGTCCCGGTTCGGCTGGTGAGGTACCTCAGGTACCTCAGGTACCTCAGCCGATCAGCGGGCTCGCCGGTGGGTACACGTGTGGTGTGGCCCGCTTGCGTACCGTCTCCCCCAAGGACCCCGGCTGGACGCGGCGCCGGGCCGGCAAGGGTTTCATCTATCTCGACGCCGACGGCCGGCGGCTCGGTCCGGGGGACGTCGAACGCTGCAAGCTCCTGGTGATCCCTCCGGCCTGGGAAGAGGTCTGGATCTGCCCGGTCGCCAACGGTCACCTCCAGGCGGTCGGAACCGACGACGCCGGACGACGGCAGTACCTCTATCACGAGCAGTGGCGGGTCAAGCGCGACAAGTCCAAGCACGACCGGGTGCTGCAGGTCGCCGCCCGCCTCCCCAAGGCGCGGCGGACCGTGGCACGACACCTGCGGCTCGACGGCATGCCGTACGAACGGGCACTGGGTGCCGCATTCCGACTGCTCGATCTGGGCTTCTTCCGGATCGGCGGGGAGGCGTACGCGGAGGCCAACAACAGCTTCGGACTGGCCACGATCCAGAGGGAGCACGTCACGGTCTCCGGCGGCGAGGTGGTCTTCGACTACATCGCGAAATCCGGCCAGGAGCGCTACGTCGCCCTCGCCGACGAGCTGGTCCGCGCAGCCGTCCGCGACCTGCTGCGGCGGCGCGGCGGCGGTCCGGACCTGCTGGCCTATCGTGACGGCCGCCGGTGGAAGGACGTCACCTCCGCCGACATCAACGCCTACGTCAAGGATGTGGTCGGCGGCGAGGTCTCGGCGAAAGACTTCCGGACCTGGCACGGGACGGTGATCGCGGCCGTGGCACTGGCTCGGACCAGCGAGACCGCGCGGACGGTGACGGCCCGCAAGCGGGCGCTGTCGCAGGCGATGAAGGAGGTCTCCGGCTATCTGGGGAACACCCCGTCGGTGGCGCGGAAGTCCTATGTCGATCCGCGGCTGATCGACCTCTTCGCCGACGGCGTGACCATCTCCCCCAGGCTAGTCGGTCCCAACACGGACCTGTCGGACGGGACCACGCACGGCAAGGTCGAACGCGCCGTGCTCAACCTGCTCCAGGCTCCGAAGGGCAGACTGCGCTGACCAGGACGGGCCGCCCCACGTGGGATCGCGATCAGCCGGTGCGCTGCGATGCTCGGGCGCGCCGACCGCGGGCACGGGCCGCGGGCCGCCACAATGCCTTCCATGCTGGGTCGCCTGCGGTCGGCCGTGATTCCCGAGAGTCAGCGCCGCACCCTCGATGAACTGACGCAGGACCTCGATCTCCGGTCGGGCGACCGATCGAAACGCTCCGCCTTCTGGACGATGCTGGTGCTGTCGGGGATCATCGCGTCGGCCGGGGTGCTGGCCGACTCGACCGCGACGGTCATCGGCGCCATGATCATCGCGCCGCTGTCCACACCGATCATGGGCATCGCACTGGGCATCGTGAAGCAGCGCCGGAACGGATCCGTCCGTTTCGTCTTGGCCGGCGGTGCGCTGGTGATCGCCATCGGCGCACTGTTCTCGCTGCTGCTGCCCGGCACGTACGACCTACTCGCCAACAGCCAGATCAGCGGTCGCACGTCCCCGGGTGTGCTCGACGCCGTCGCGGCGATGGCCACCGGGTTCGCGGGATCGATCGCGCTCGCCCGGCGAGACGTGGCGGCCGTGCTGCCGGGCGTGGCCATCGCCATCTCGCTGGTGCCGCCGCTGGCCGTGGTCGGTGTCTGCCTCGGCCGCGGCAGCCTCTCGCTCGCCGTCGGGGCCCTGCTGCTGTTCCTGTCGAACCTGGTCGCGCTGGTGCTGACCGGGGTCCTGGTGTTCGCGGTGCTGGGTTATGGGACGGTGCTGAATCCGCGCACCGCGGCGTCGCCCCGGCGTGCCTACATCGGACTGACGGTGCTGCTGGTGGCGGTGGTGGTTCCGTTGGTGGCCAACACCCTCGCCGCGCTGGCCATCGCGACCTGGCAGAACCGGGCAACCCAGGACGCCCAGTCCTGGCTCGAGGCCGTCCCCACCGCCACGGTCACCGGTGTCGACTTCAACGGCTACGCGATGGTGATCAACGTGCAGACGCCGGGCGGCCTGCCGGATCTGGCGCCCCTACTGGCGCGCCTGGACCGCGATCTGCCGGCCGGGATCACCGTGACCGTACAAACCACCCTCGGGCAGCGGATCGACGTCGGCACGACCGACTGATCCCCCCGGGGCCGGCCGCTCAGTCCTCCTCGACCGGCGGCGCCGCCGGCCGCGCCTCCTCGCCCGGGAAGTCGACCGGCTCGATCGACTCGTGCCGGACGACCTGCCCGGCGGCCGCCCGAGCCTCGTCGATGGCGGCGCCGGCCTCCTCGAGCGGACGAGGGTCGGCGTTCTGCGGTTCGTCCGGAGTCGTCGACATGAGAACTTCTTCCTGGTCGGTGGGTGCTCCAAGGGAAACTACCCGTTCCTGCCCTGGATACACCCACCGCCGTGTCGATCAGCCGGTCGAGACCACCACAAGGTCGTCGAATTCGACACTGATGGGGAAGTTGGTCGACGTGCTGGACAGGAAGCTCAGCAGGCTGACCCCACCCGCGGACTGCAGCGAGCCCGACGAGTCGGTGGTCGTCAGATTCCAGCTGCTGGGCTCGCTACTCCCCACCTTCCAGACCTTCGCCTTCAGCGTGGTGGTCCCGGTGCCGGCGGCCTGCACCCGCAGGTTCAGCTGGGTGCCGGCGCTGTAGTTGTTGGCCGAACCCAGCGTGACCGAGGTCAGCGTGGTCTCCGCGCCACCGACGAGCTTGGTGAGGTACAGCGTGACCTGTCCGCTCGTGGCGGCGATCTTGACCTTGCCGCGGTACTCGTCGCTGCCGACCACCCGGACGCCGGCGCCGGCATACTCACCGCCACCGTCGGCCAGTTTGGAGAAGGACAGCTTGACGGTCAGGTCCGAGCTGGAGGAGCTGACTCCGCTGAGCACGGCCCGAGGCCCGGCGCTGGCCTTGGTCAGCCCCATGGTGCCGGTCGAGCCGTCAACGGCGAACACGCTCGAGCCGCCGAAGATGCTCCAGGCACCACCCTTGGTGGCCGAACCCCAGCCACCGCTCACGGTACGCCCGAAGTCGTCAGCAGCCAGCGGACCGGTCGGGGCGGTCGCGGTGACGGTCTTGCTGACCGAGTCGGTGGCGCCGTTGTTGTCGATCACGGTCAGGGTCACCGGGTAGTCGCCGGCCTGGGCGTACGCGTGCGAAGGGGTCTTCCCCGTGTCGGACGAGCCGTCGCCGAAGTCCCAGGCGTACGAGCTGATCGTGCCGTCGCTGTCGGCCGAACCCGAGGCGTCGAACGACACCAGCAGATCGTTGACCGAACTGGTGAACGCCGCCGTCGGCTTGACATTGTCGACGGTCGTTACGCTGCGCGTGGCGGTGGCGGTGCCACCGGTGCCGCCGGTGTTGTCGGTCACGGTCAGCGTCACCGTGTACGTCCCCGCGGTCGCGTAGCTGTGGGTGGCGGTCACGCCGGTGCCGGTGCTCCCGTCGCCCCAGTTCCAGGCGTAGCTCGCGATGGCGCCGTCGGGGTCGGAGGAGCCCGATGCGTCCACGCTGACGGTCAGCTTGTCGACCGCCGTGGTGAACGACGCGGTCGGCGGGACGTTCACCGCGCCGCCGGTGCCACGGGTCCAGTGCTGCGAGATCTGGCTGTTGGTCAGCACGCCGGGGTAGATCGCGACCTCGTCGATGCTGCCGGCGAAGTAGTCGCTGGTCGGACGGCTGGCCCAATTGGCGAGGTTGTCTCCACCGATCCGCCAGAAGCCCTTGTAATCGGAGGCCGCCGTGATGGTGGAGTTCAGCGCGACTCGGGTGCCGTCGACGAACAGCGCCATACCGGTGCTGCCGAAGGTCGACACCACATGGTGCCAGCGGCCGTCGTTGTAGGCCGCGGGGGTGGTGATCACCTGCCGCGCCAGAGACGGGGTGTAGATGCCGAACGAGATCCGGCCGTTGTTGAGCATGTAGGTCTGCCGGTCGTAGGCGTAGCTCGACCCGGTCGAGGACGCACCGAAGCCCATGATCTTGCCGCCGCGGGTGGTGGTGGTCTTGATCCAGGCCTCGGCGGTGAACGCGGCCGGCGCACTCGCGTAGGTATTGGTGGTCACCCAGCCCGTGCTCGTACCGTTGAAGGTCGCCGCCGTGTCGGTGTCACCGCTGAAGGCGCCGGTGGCGCCGAGAGTGACCCCGCTCATCACGGTGGCGTTGTTGAAGCCCGACGACAGGTCGACCGCGGTGGTGGTCCCCACCGGCTCCCCGAGCCGCCAGTACGCGGACGGACCGTCGGCCAGCACCCCGGCGCTGTAGGCCGGAACGCCGTTGGTGCCGGAAGCGGTGACGGTCACGGTGTCCGAACGGACCTCGTTGCCGAACGGGTCGCTGACGAACAGGCGGTACTTGTAGGACTGACCCGGGGTCAGGCCGGTGTCGACCCAGCCCATCCCCGGACGGGTCCACTCGCTGGAGAGCGCGGTCGTCGTGTACACGGGCTTGGTGGTGTTGCCGTCCCGGATCACCTTGTAGGTCAGGTTCTCGTTGTCCCGGTCCCAGTTGGCGAGCCAGCTGACTCGGACCTCACCCGGGCGGACCGAGGTCAGGATCGGGTTGATCTTCGACCCGGTCAGCTCCGGACCGATCTTGTTCGGTGCGAGCGAGGAGACCGCATAGCGGACGAGGCCCTGTTGGGTCACCCCGTTGGCCGTCGGGAACTCGCCGCCGTAGAGGACGTACTTGTCATTGCCGGTCACCGTCCAGCCGGCCTGATCCTGGCCGGTGAAGGTGCCGGAGGTCAGCTTGGGGTTCCACTTCAGCAGGCTCGGCGCCGGGTTGCCGGCCCAGTTCGGATAACCCAGCGGATCCCGGGTCAGGGTCTGGGTGGGGGACTTGCTGAATGCCGTCGCCCAGTGGTTGATCCAGGTCGCCAGCTGGGGGTACCCGTCGGGCAGGTTGCCGCAGTAGTGGCCGTGGCTCACCGCGTAGACCGCACCGGCACCGGCCATCGGATAGCTGCCGTACGTGTCGCCGTGGCAGTCCTCGATCCAGACGATCGAGCCGTCGCTCCAGTTCATCTTGGCGATGCCCTCGAGGTTGCCGCCGGAGCCGAACACATAGCCCGAGACGTAGACGTAGCTGCCGTCGGTCACCAACGCGGTGATCCCCGAGCTGTTGCCCGCATCCCGGACCAGCGTGTTGCCGGCCCAGGGCAGGCTGTTCCCCGTTAGATCGACCGCGCCCAGACCGTAACCGGGGTTGGACGAGCCGTTGAGCGTGGTGAACTTCCCGCCGATCAGGAGTTTGTCACCGCTCGGAGCCAACGCCATCGTGCTGACCTGCGCCGAAACGCCGGAGGCGCTGGTGGCCTCGGGCGCCCAGCTGAGCAGCGAGCCGTTCGACGCCTGGACCGCAGCCAGCCGGGACCGGGCGGTCCCGTTGACGGCCGTGAACACGCCACCGATGTAGACGGTGTCGGCGGTCGGCACGATCGCCCGAACACTGGCGTCGGCACCGGCCTGGAAGCTGTTGGTCACCGCGCCGGTGCTCGGGTTCAGCGCGACGATGCGGTTGCGGATGATGCCGTTGACCGTGGTGAAGGCACCACCGGCGTAGATCACGGAGTTGTCCGGGGAGGCGGCCAGCGTGTAGACCTCGCCGTTCGTGGTCGGCGCCCAGCTGCTGATCAGTTCACCGGTGGTGATGTCGTACGCGAGCAGGTTGGCCCGGGGCGTGGTGTTGACGCCGGGCGCGGCGCCGGCCGGCCGCGCGGTGGTGAAGTTGCCACCGACGTACACGGTGTTGCCAACGATCAACTGGGTCCAGACGACCCCGTCGATCTGCACGGTCGGCAATGGGTCGGCCGAGACCGTGGTCGGCGTCGCCGGACTGCTCGGATCGACCGGAGCCGTATCGGCCTGGGCGATCGCGGGCGGGCCGACCAGGGCCATCGTGATCGCGGTCGCCAGGAGCACGCCGGCTCGCTTGATCCTGGACGCAGGAAGTGCCATCTCTTTGTTCCCCCACACCAATCGGTCCCCCGGGGCCCCACATCGGGCCATCCGCCAGGCAAGGAATCGCCGGAGGTGATCGGTGATACGCGCAGCTGCCGGCACCGGTGCCCACCCGTTGTGCACGCGTCGTCGAGACGTCCCCAGTGCACAGCGTGTCGCTGACGCGACGCTCCCCCCGAGACTCGCTGTCGTAGCGTGCGGGGACCTGACATCCCCACCGGCGAAATGGTAGGTCATGGTCAGGACAACTCGCGGTCCTGACCGGGATTGCCGCGACCGGCGATCCAGATGGCAGAAATCGACATGGGCCGAGGGGGCGCCGAGCGCCGATCGGAGCCAGCGCTCGACACGCGAAGCCCGGGCGGCCATTGGCCTACCATCGTGCCTGGTCAAACCCCTGATCGAGGAGCTGGCGGCGATAGCGAGCCCATTCCCTTGGTCGCTTCGGAGGGGATCGTCCATCGTTCTTGCGTCGGATCGGCACCGACGACAGCCAGACTCTGAACCGCACCGCGGGCATCCGGCCAGCGGAACCTGCGACACAGATCACAGACCGCGCGTACCGCCACCGAGGCCGCGCAGTGATGGCCGGTCGGGGTGCGGCAGCGCCGCCTGGACCAGCGGCGGCAGCTGCGCCAGGGGCTTGCTCGCCTGCTCCTGCTGCCACCGATGCCGGGCGCGGACGCGCTCTTCCAGGTCGAACTGGGCGAGTACGTGAGCCACGGCGGCCAGGATCGAGCCGCGCAACAGCCAGGAGGACCGATTTTGCTCCGACTGGGTGGTGATCAGCTCGGCCAGGATGGCTTGGGTCTCGCGCAGCACCTCCAGACTCTGGTCCAGCTGCCGCTCGACCTTCTCCTCCCGTCCTTCGGCCTCCGCCACCACCAGATCCCCGAATCCACGTACGCAGTCGCCGACGTCGTCCAGCACCACGGCGAACGCGTTCCTCAGCTCCTCGCCGTACGGATCGTCCGGGGCTTCCCCGCCGGGGACTTCGGACTGCATCACCACGAACAACGCGCGGATGGCCAGCAGGGACGACTCGAGATGGTCGACCCCGCTGGCCAGCACCGGTGCGACATCGGCTGTAGCGATCGCCCGCGGGTTGAACCGCCGGCTGTCCTGCAGGGAGGCGACGACCTGGCTCGCCCGGTCGACGCGGGCATCGGCCGTTCGGGCGCCGCCGAGCCAGGCGCCGATCTGTCCGCGGTTGAGCGGACCGGTCCTGAGTGACTCGGCCGCGTCGTACAGCGGACGGGCGATCGCTTCCGCCGCAGCGCGCACGGCCGAGCCGGCGGGTCGGGTCGGCATCGCGGGCGGATAGAGGACGTTGAACGCGATCCCGACACCGGCACCGATGAAGGTGTTGAGCACTCGGACCTCAGCGGCGATGGTCGGGTCGGACACGGCGAGGATGAGCATCGCACTGATCGGGGTCTCGAGTGCCTGCTCGCCCAGCCGCAGCACCTTGGCCAGCAGCAGCGAGGCGGCGATGGCCGCACCGAGGCTCCACCTGGTGTGGCCGATCCAGGTGGACAACAAGGTGGCGATCAACACGCCGCCGAGCACCGCCCCGACCCGGACCGCACCCATCTTCAACGTCGAATACGCCGAGGCCTGCATCACCAGCAGCGCGGTGAGGGCGCCGGTCAGGTCGACCGCCCCCTCGGTGAGCAGCCCGGTCAGCACGTACGCGACCACGGCGGCGGCCGTCAGCCGGAAGGTGGTGACCAGCGTCGGACGCAATCGGCCGGGGACGTCGCGCCAGCGGGTCGGATGACCGGGCCAGGCGAGAGCGGCGAAACGGGCCGGCCACGCACGTCGCCACAATGCGTCCGTCACGGCCGGCCAGCCTTCCTCCGTCGTCTCAGGCGGTGCGCGTCACCTCGTCGCGCCAGCTGTGCCGCGGCTGGTAGCCGAGGACGCGACGCGCCTTGTCGATGGACAGCAGCGTGTCATGCGGGCCGATATCCCCGCGCACCTCCACCTCGGGAAAGAGTTCGGCGAGCAGCTCGGCGTTGGGCCGCTCCATCACGGTATCGGCGTTGGCGATGACGAAGATCTCGCAGCCGGTCAACTCCGACTCCAGGCCGAGCCGGACCGCCTGAGCCCCATCGCGGGCATCGATGTAACCCCAAAGATTCCACCTCCGCAACCGCGCGTCGTCCTGGAAGCCGGCGAACTGCGCATAGTCCTCGGGATACATCACGTTCGAGAAGCGCATGCCGATCATCTTCAGCGCCGGGTCCCAGCGGCACAGCTGGGCGGCCATCGTCTCTTCCATGGTCTTGACCAGGGAGTACGTCGACTCCGGGCGGGGCGCGTACGCCTCGTCGACCGGGACGTAGGGCGGCGGCGTGTCGAACGGCAGCCCCAGGACGGTCTCGCTCGAGGCCCAGACGATGTTGGTGATGCCGGCCCGGCGGGCCGCACTGACCACGTTCCACGTGGAGTTCATGTTGTTGGCGAAGGTGCGGTGGTCCGGCACCAGTCCGGGAGCCGGGACCGCGGCCAGATGGACCAGGGCGTCGACGGAGTCGTACCGTTCCTCGACGCCGAACATGGCATCGATCACCTGGCCGTAGTCGGTGAGGTCCACCGGAACGTAGGTGACACCCTCGGCCGGCCGGGCCCGGTCGAACACCACCACGTCCCAGCCGTGGGCCTCCAGTTCGGTGACCACCGCCCGTCCGAGCTTGCCGGCCCCGCCGGTCACCACCACTCGAGCCATGGAGGCTCCTCTCGTCGTCCATCGATTGAATCGACTCACCAACCTACGCCCGGGGTGGCGGACCGACGCCGGACACCACGGTCCCGGGCTGTCCACAAGGAGGTTTGCAGGGGCTGCTCCGGCGTATCCACCGCTATGGATGGCCATGCGATGGAGTGACCTCTGTCAGCGCCCCGGACGGCCGGGGAATGCGGGCGCTGGCGAGGCCGGCACTGCCACCAGACACACCGCTCCGCTGGGGGAGCGTGGTGTGAGGGCCCCCGGGTAGCACAGTTCGGCGAGCCCTTGTACAGCGTAAACCAACGCTCGCCATCATGCGCGGTCGAGCCCGTCGATGTGCGGGGTGACGATCGGCGGGTTGCATCTGGCCGCGCCGCGTTCGGGTCTCGGGGTCATGGCTGGAGGTCATGCTTGCAGGTCGTGACCCGGCGGCCGTTGACGGTGCGGGCGGCTGGCAGCGAGAGTGACGAGATGGGCCGGGCGCTCGTTGTCCTCACCGCTGCCGCGCTTCTCGTGGTGGTGCTCGAGGTGGCGAATGCCCCGCAGGCGTTGGCGGCCATCGTCCTGGCCGGTCTCTACTCGGTGATCGCGATCGTCGGCTTCCGCCTGGTCGAGACGCGTCCGCGGCTGGTCGCGGTCGGGTACGTCGCCGTCCAGCTGTTGCTGGGGTTCGCCGTGTTCGACGTGGCCGGCGCCGGTGTCGGAGCGACGCTGCTGCTGCTCGTGTTGGTCATCCAGGCCGTGTTGCTGCTACCGATCCGTGGGGCGGTGGTGGTGGCGTTGCTGATTCCTCTGGTACACGTCGGGATGGGACTGGCCGAGGGTCTGCGGGAGATGGCGAGCATGACGGTCGCGGTGGGCTTCGCATTTGTGCTGGCCGCGCTGCACCTTCGCGAGCAGCAATCCAAGGCTGACCTGGCCGAGGCAAACCAGAGGCTGCGAGCCTACGCGGACCAGACCGAGGCGTTAGCGACACAGACGGAGCGGACCCGGGTGGCGCGGGAGATCCACGACGGCCTGGGGCACCATCTCACCGTGGTCCAGATGCAGATCCGGGCGGCCCGTTCCATGCTGGTCGAGGACCGAACTCGCGCGGAGGCGCTGCTGGACGGCGCCGAGCACCAGGCACGTGCCGCGCTGGCCGAGGTGCGTCGATCGGTCGCCGCGCTGCGCGAACCGTGGGAGGACCGCCCGCTGGCGCAGGCGATCGAGAAGCTGGGCTCCGAGTCCGCGACGGCCGGGCTGCCGACCGTGGTCGAGGTGCTGGGCACCGCTCGACCACTGAACCCACAGACCGCACGCGTGGTCTACCGAGCCGCCCAGGAGGGCCTGACCAATGCCCGCCGGCACTCCGGCGCCGAGTCGGCCCGGGTGGTGCTGGACTACACCATGGACACCGTCGTCCACCTGAGCGTCGAAGACGACGGCGTGGGCTTGCCGCCTGAAGACGACCCGAGCCGGGCCGGTGTGAACCATCGGCCGACGAGCGGCTATGGCCTCGTCGGGGTCAGGGAACGGGTCGAAGGGCT
>DASTGF010000480.1:0-4548 GCA_035719255.1 Microlunatus sp.
GGATCTGACCAAGTGGCCGAAGGGGATGCGGGTTATCGTCCGCGCCGAACGACCGCATCCGGGCGCTCAGTTGACGTTCACCGACTCCGGCGGTCACCGGCTCACGGCGTTCGCGACGAACACCATCGGCGGGCAGTTGGCGGACCTGGAATTGCGGCACCGGCGCCGCGCCCGCTGCGAGGACCGCATCCGCCACGCGAAAGACACTGGTCTGAATAACCTGCCGCTCATTATCTTGAGTCGACCGATACCCGGGTGCTCTGATCTGCGGCGATGCGTCGTGGATGAGTCTTTGAAGCAGCAGGCGGGTTCCCGTCAGCATGGCTTGAGATTTCGCTCAGGTGGCTTCGTCGGCGTGTCGCGCTCAGGTCCTCGTCGGCCGGTGACGGCGGCCTGTCGGCGCTCGCCGAGTGCGTGGGCGAGTGCGTCGCGGAGTTCACGGTTCTGGTGCTCGAGCTGGCGGATGCGGTCGGTCGCGGCTTCGAGTCGCCGCAGCAGCGAGGCGTCGGTTGCTCGCTGCCGAGCCGGCGGCGACGTGTCCTGGGATCGACGGTCCGCCGAGCGGAGTTGCTCGATCTGGGTGCGCAGGTCCGGTTGGGCGTAGAGCCAGGACCGAGAGACACCGGCCTCGCGGGCGACGATCTCGAAGCTGACGGGGTCGGCGCTGTCGGCCAGTCGCCGGATCGCGGTGATCGTTCGCCGGCGGGTCCGTTCGGCGCGTTTGCGGGCGGCCTCGACCAGGTGCCGCGAGTTGTCAGCCCGCATCGGCCTGGTCCTCGACATCTGTTGTCTCGCTGTCTTGCTCGAGACCATCGAGGATGCGATCGAGGTTGGTCAGGACCTGCTGGTTCATCTGGGCGACCCGAGTCTGTCCGGCGGTTTGAGCGGTCTGGATCAGGGTCAGGGTGCGTCCACGATGGTCACGCAGTTCGGGTAGGAACTCCGGTCCGGTGAGGAATACCGGGCAGGTCAGGCAGGCGTTGGCGTGCGGGCAGCTTTGTTGCACCGGCAGGCCGCAGTAGCCGTGCGGCAGGGTCTGGGTCGCGATGCCGTAGCGGGTCTTGGCCCACTGTGCCTGGGCCAGCGGCCCGTCTGGGTCGATGACGACGCGTTCGCCCTCGACGTTGACCTTTGTGGCCTGTTCCCAGCGTCGCCGGACGGTCTGGTCGGTGATCCTGGCGTAGTGCGCGGTCATCCGGGTCGATTCGTGATCCAGCAGCACCCGGACGACTTCCTGTGGGACGTCCCGATTGATCAACCGTGAGGCGAAGGTGTGCCTCCATTGGTGTGGTGTCAGATGGACGGGATCGCCGTGCTCATCACGGATGTCGCAGGCCTGCAACCATTTGTTGAGCAGCAGGCGGTAGCTGTAGTAGGTCATCGCTCGCCGCCCGCCGGCGTTCTGGGTCAGCGCAGGAAACAGGTGCGGGTGCTCGTCGGGCCAGCATCCGGCGACCCGGGCCTGTTGGGCCCGGACGTCACGCTCCAATTGTTCATCGATGGGGACGGCGGCCTCCCGGCGCATCTTGTGGTTCCGGTAGCGCAAGTAAGGGGCGCCCTGCCCGTCGTGGACCAGACAATCGAAGTCCAAGGCGCAGGCGTCGGTCGCACGGAGCCCGCAGCGGATCAGGATCAGCGTCAGCAGCCGGCACTGTGGCTGCGGCCAGCGGTCCAGGTTCGCCGGCCCCTCGACCTGCGCCATCACATGCTCGGACAACCTGCGGGAAAGCCGCGCCGGCCGCCGGCGGGTGTCCGAGGTGAAGAACACCGCGGTCGTCGGCAGGCTGTCGTCCCAGCTGTGCTGCCGGATCGCCTGGAAGAACGTGTTCATGCTGGTGACCGCGTCCTCCTTGACCACGTGGCTCAACGGCTGGTCGCCGACCCAGGCCAGATACCGTTCCAGGAGCTGCCGGTCGATCCCGGCCAGAGCCTTGACGGTCGGGGCGCTCTGGTCCAGGAACTGGCTGAATCTGCTCAGCACGGAAAGGTCGGCCACGACGGTGCCGATGGTGAGTCCAGAGGTCAGCCGGAGCCGGCACCAGCGTTTGGCCAGGCCACGTAGCCATGCCTGAGTGATCCGGTCGAACCGCAGGTGGGTGCGGGCTCCGACCTTCTTGCCCGAGTTCGGCGTCAGGCCAGGGAGTGTGTGCAGCCGCCACGTGTCACGTGGGTACTCGATCTCCCAGCCGGTGCCTTCCCGCAGCAGGTCGACGGCTGTGTGGACGTGGACCACGAACGCCTGGTATGAGCACGACGACTTGCTCGCGGTCATGACCCGCCACTGCTGCTCGTCGTGGTCCAGGATGCTGCCGACACCGGCGTCGACCGCAACACCGACCGCCCAGTTCACCACCGGCGGCGGAGCGGTGACGGTCTGCTCGTCGAAGCGGCACTGCACGGCGTACTGAAACTCCAGCTTGAGCTGCGGCGTCAGCCGGCGGAAGTCGATGCGCGCCTTGCCCGCGGTCAGACACCGATCGGCGAATTCCTCGACATCGGGGAACCCCTGCTGCCGCCAACGGTTCTGGTGAGCTCGGCAGAAGGGCTGCCGCGGGCTCTCGACCCACAAGGTGCAGAACGGCAGCCCGCACTGGACATGGTCGACGCCATCGTCGACGGTCGGGACCCGGGCTGCCCACGCAGCAGGGTCCGGTTCGCCCGAGCGTTCCCACCGTTCCCGGTGTCGCAAGCACAATCCTCGGCTGTTGTTCCCGTATCGGCACCCCTGCACCGTGCAGACCGTCAGCTCGTTGCGTCCGTGCAGCGGCGGCCCGGGCGCCGCGAGGAACCCCTGCAGGTCGGGTCGCCCCTGGCTGCGCCAACGGGTGCCGTGGCCACCGCACAACCCGTACTCCCAGCCGGACCGGTCGCAACCGGGAACCCTGCACATAGGGCGACCAAGAACTCGATCCCCGGGGTCCGGGAAGTACACATCGACGCGGAACTCGGGGCGGACCGCAGCCATCAGCTTGCCCAGCAGACCGGACGCGGACGGCGCCGGTCGGGTGGCCGTCACAGTTGCACCTCGCGGCCGGTGAACCAACCCGCCGCTTCCAGCGCCCGCCGGGCGTCGTCGACCGTCAGATGCCCGTAGGTGTCAACTGTGGTGGTGATCGAGGCGTGGCCAAGCAATTCTTTGACGCTTTCCATGCCGGCGCCTCGTCGCAGCAGCCAGGTCGCGTAGGTGTGCCGGAACATGTGCGGCCCGAACCCGAAACCCGTTCGGCGGCGCAGACGTTCGACCAGATCGTAAACCGCCGGATAGGACAGCGGGTGCCCGTGGGGGCGGCCGAACAGGTTCACGAACACGTAGTCCGAGTCCAGGGCGCCGTACTCGGTGTTCAGATAGTCGACATACAAACGCATCAGGTCGGCGCTGGTCGGGATCGTCCGCGGCCGGCCGGACTTCGCCCGAGCCCGGTTGTAGTTGCGGCGGGGCACCACGTGAACCTGCCGGTCGGCGACCACCACGTCCTCATGCCGCAGGCCCAACGCCTCGCCGATCCGCATACCGGTGTCCAGCAGCACACCGAACAGCAGTCGGTCCCGCCGATGGCCGCACGCGTCCAGGATCGCCTGCACCTGCCCAACCGTCAGGACCTTCGGCCGCGGCGGCGTCGCGGGCAACGCGATCGTTCGACGGCGTTGCGGAGCCGACTTGGTGATGTGGTGCAGGAACGGCTTGAAGCTGGTCGCCCCTTCCCGCCGGCTGCCGGGCGTCGTCGTGACCAGGACGCCGGCCAACGGCACCCCGTGACCGGCGTGGAACTCGCAGAACGATGCCAACGCCGCCAGCTTGCGGTTCACGCTCGCGGAACCGCAGTGCGTCTGCACCGACGGCAGCACCGCGATCTGCCCGGCCCGCCCGGCCGGCGGGAGCCGCAACCAGGCCATGAACGCGGCGGCGTCTTCCACCGTGACCGTCGACCAGTCCAGCCCCCGGCCGCCGAGGAACTCGAACCAGTCCTTCAGGTCATGCGCGTACGCCTTGATCGTGTTCGGTGACCGCTCGATCGCCCCGAGGAAGGCCAGGAACCGCTCCGCCGGCTCGACCGGTCTCCCGTCGTCGCCAAGCAAGGTCCAGGACTCCGCACCCGAGTTCGGCATCACCAGCCGCTGCACACGCATCGAACCCTCCGTCTCCGTGATGGACAGCGGAAGGTAACCGCATCCAGCACGCAGATCGAGGGACCCTCAGCACGCCTGCTGCACATCCCGGACACCGGTGAATCGACTGGAGATAACGCTCAGGGACTTCGCCCAGAATCAGGTGTGGGTCGCGGTCGTGCAGCTGGCGACCGAGCTGACCGCGTGGATGCAGATGCTTGCCTTTGCCGGTACCCCGGCCCGCACCTGGGAGCCCAAGAAGCTGCGGCACCGTGTGTTCAGCATCGCGGCCCGGATCGGCCGCAAGGCCCGCCGGACATGGCTGCGCCTGTCAGCGCACGCACCCCACCGGGACCTGCTCCTGGGCGGCCTGGCCCAGCTGCGGAGTCTGCCCCTGCTGACCTGACCCACCAGCCCGACCACCATCCCCGACCGAGGACC
>DASTGF010000481.1:0-35717 GCA_035719255.1 Microlunatus sp.
GCCCGGCGGATCGAGCAGGTCGTCACCGCTGACATCGCGGCACGTTCCTCCCTCACCGCGCCGCGCAACACCAGCCAGATCGGCGACGACATCGCCGCTGCTCTCTGAGCTTCCTGCCCTCCCCGCGAGTTGTCCGGTGCACGCGGGGCTATGGCCCTCCGACGCCCTGACAGCACGGGAAGAGGCGGGACGGTCAGCCGACGGCGAGGTCGCGCCGCCGGATGGCGATCAGGCCGATCGCGGCGAATCCGGCACCGATCGCCAGCAGGGCGAGCAGCGTACCTGCGCCGACGTCGGTGGCACCGACCTGCGGAACGTGGGTATAGGGCGAGAGCTTCTGCACCCAGTCGGGCAGATCGAGGGTCGGCCCGAGCTCGGCGATCAGGAAGGTCGCGACCAGGGCGCCCCACGCGAACGGTGCGGCTCGTCGCGAGACGCCGTACAGGGCGACGGTGAACCCGACGAGCACCCAGGCGGCGGGGACGCGGGCCAGCGCGGCCAGCAGATCGCGGGAGAGCACATCAGCGGTCGCGGTCTGCACCTGTCCGGCATGCGCCAGACCCAGCGCGAGTCCGGCGACCAGGATCAGCGCGGCTGTCCCGAGCGCCGCCAGCAGCAGATGCGCTCCGACCCAACGCAGCCGGCCGACCGGCGCGCCGAGCACCAGTTCCCCGCGCGCACTCGTCTCCTCCTGCGAGAGTCGCAACGCGGCGCTGATCCCGTAGCCGGAGGCGATCACCGCCATCATCGTCAGCGCGACGTCGACGAACGCATCGGTCAGCTGCTCGGTCCCGCCGAGGGCGACCACGATCTGGCGCGCGACCGGGGTGTTCAACAGATCGCCGATGTTGGTGACGATCTGGCCCATCACCAGTCCGAGCACCGCGAAACCGACGAGCCAGCCCGTCAGCGCGGCGCGCTGCAGGCGCCAGGTCAGCGCCAGCTCGGAGTTCAGCCAACGTCGCGCACGCGCATGTCCCGGCCGGGCGGGAATGAGTCCTGCCCCGAGGTCTCGCCGACTCACCAGCACCGCAGCGAATCCGGTGAGCAGCACACCGAGCGCGATCGGCAGGAGCAGAAGCCACCAGCGGTTCCCCGCGTACGGTCGGACCTGTTGAGCCCATCCGATCGGAGACAGCCAGGTCGCGACGCCCGGCTCGACACCGGCGGTGTCGCCCACCGCGCGCAGGACGAAGGCGACGCCCAGGACCAGGACACCCAACCCTCGCGCGGCCCGCGCGCTGGTGGTCAGCTGAGACACCACGGCACCGACACCGGTGAAGGCCAGACCTGCCGCGGCCCATGTCGCACCGAAGGCGAACGAGCCATCGACGGGCAGCCCGGACGCCACTAGACCGAGACCGGTGAGCAGTCCGATGAGCAGAGCCGCCGACCCCGTGACGGCCACTGCGGCAGCCAACGGGGCGTAGCGGCCGATGGCGCCGCTGGACACCAACTCGGTTCGGCCGAGCTCCTCATCGGCCCGCGTGTGCCGGATGACGAGGAGGACGGCGAAGAGCGCCACGAGCACCGTGCCGAGCCCGGTGAGCTTGAACATCGACACCGCACCGAGCGAGGTGGGATCGAAGATCCGGCCGTAGAAGGCGATCAGGCCCGGGGTGGTGTTGATCAACGAAGCCGCCTGGACCAGCGATTCGGTGCTCGGGTAGAGGCCGAGCACCGCGCCGGCCGACAGCGCCGGTGTCCCGGCGAAGGCCGCGATGCAGACCGGCAGCAAGATGCGATCGCGCCGCAGATCGAGTCGCATCAGCTGGCCGGTCCCGGCGAGCCCGCTCATGCCGACACCGGCTCCCCGGCGTGCTCATCGGCGCCCGACCCGAGATCGTCGCCGTAGTGGCGCAGGAACAGCTCCTCCAAGGTCGGCGGCTGACAGGTCAGGGACACGATCCCGTGACCGGTCAACCGACCGATCACGTCGCCGATGGCTGTGGTGGGCACCGAGAAGCGCAGGCGCTGGCCGTCGACGGTGACGTCGGACAGCTCTCCGAGACCCTGTACCGGCGGCACCGGGTCGCGCAGCGTGACGTCGACCGAGGTGGCCGTCATGTGCCGCAGATCGGCGAGGCTGCCCGATTCGACCACGCGACCGCGGCGGACGATGGTGACGCGGTCGCACAAGGCATCGACCTCGGACAGGATGTGACTGCTCAGCAGCACCGTCCGGCCGCGGTCGCGCTCGGCGCGGACCGACTCGGCGAACACCTCCTCCATCAGCGGGTCCAGGCCGGTGGTGGGCTCGTCGAGCACGAGCAGCTCTGCGTCGCTGGCCAGGGCCGCGACCAGGGCGACCTTCTGCCGGTTGCCCTTCGAGTACGCCGTCCCGCGGGTGGTCGGATCCAACTCGAACCGCCGGATCATCCGTTCGCGACGGGCGGGGTCGATGCCGCCGCGCAGGCGGCCGAGCAGGTCGATCACCTCACCGCCGGTCAGCTGGGGCCACAGCGTCACGTCGCCCGGGACGTACGCGAGCCGGCGGTGCAACTCGGTCGCATCGCGCCAGGGATCGCCGCCGAGCAGCCGGGCCGTTCCGGAGGTCGGCCGGAGCAGGCCGAGCAGGATCCGAATCGTCGTGGACTTCCCGGCTCCATTGGGTCCGAGGAATCCGTGGATCTCTCCCGCGCGTACGGAGAGGTCGAGTCCGTCCAGAGCACGGGTCCGGCCGAAGTCCTTGACCAGACCGCTGACGCTGATCACGTCATTCACCCCATCAGCGTACACAGAATTCAGCAATTACTGAAGCTTCTGAAGAGGATATAGTGTCGATGTGAGCGCCGAGACAGCCGAGCACGATGAAGCAGACGAGGCTTCACGCAGAGATGCAGCCGACGGGTTCGTGGAACGCTTCGCCACTGCGATGGTGCACAGCGGCATGCCACGGATGCCGGCTCGCGTGTTTGCCCACCTGCTCAGCCAGGACTCGGGTGCGGCGACGGCGGCGGAGCTCACCGAGCGGCTGCAGGCGAGCCCGGCCGCCATCTCGGGCGCCGTTCGATATCTGATCCAAGTTCGGCTGGTCGCGCGTTCGCATCGCCCCGGCGAGCGCCGCGACGTGTATCAGCTCTTCAGCGACCACTGGTACGAGATGCTCGGGAATCGCGATGCAGAGCTGGGCGAGTGGTCTGCTCTTGGCCGCGAAGGCGCCGCGACGCTCGGCCGCGACACCCCCGCCGGGCGCCGGCTGGACGAGACGGCCCACTTCTTCGACTTCCTGCGCACCGAACTCGCCGACGTGCTCACCCGCTGGCGGCGCGAGATCCGCGAATACTGAGCCCCTCCTCGCAGGCTCAGACCGCCTCGACGAACGAGCGCACCTCCACGCCGGCCGCCTCCAGCGCCCGGCGGATCTCGGTGGCCATCGCGACGGCGCCCGGGGAGTCCCCGTGGACGCAGATCGACGCCGCGGGGACGCTGACGTGGGTGCCGTCCACCGCCTCCACCCCACCGTGCGTGACCAGCCGGACGACCCGTTGGGCGACCTCCCCCGGATCGGAGATCACCGCACCCGGCTCCGACCGCGGCACCAGGGCTCCGTCGGCGGTGTAGCTCCGGTCGGCGAAGGCCTCCGCCACGACGGTCAGTCCCGCCTCGGTGGCCAGCCGCAGCCAGGCGGATCCCGGCAGACCGAGGACCGGCAGCGTCCGGTCGTAGGCCAGGACGGCGTCGACGAGGGCCTGGGCCTGCGCCTCGTCGTGCACGACCCGGTTGTACAGCGCACCGTGAGGCTTCACGTACCGCACCGCGCTCCCGGCTGCCCGCGCGAACGCGTCCAGGGCCCCGAGCTGATAGAGCACGTCGTTGGTCAGACTCGCTGCGGGGACGTCGAGGAAGCGCCGGCCGAAACCCGCCAGGTCCCGGTAGCTGACCTGGGCCCCGATCGCGACCCCGCGCTCGACGGCCCACGCGCAGACCTGGCGCAATGTGTCGGGGTCACCGGCGTGGAAGCCGCAGGCGACGTTGGCGCTGGTGACGACGCCGAGCAGCGCCTCGTCGTCGCCGAGCCGCCAAACGCCGTATCCCTCCCCGAGGTCGCTGTTGAGATCCACGCTGGCGCGGACCGGGACTGTCATCGTCGTCTCTGGCCGGTCGGATCGATCAGACGAACAGCGGTTCCATCCCCCAGGCCCGCTCGAGCTCGGCCATCTCCGCCTCGTCGGGCCGGCTGTGGAACCGCTCTGCCGCGTCGACGACCTTCGGCAGCACGTGGATGTCGCCGACGGTGTTGAGGAAGATCCCGGGGCGGCCGAGCACCCAGTGCACGGCGGTGTCGATGGCGGACTGATCCTGGAGCGGCTCGTACCAGGTGGCCGTGGTCGCCTCCCGATCGCCCCACGGCGCTCGGGTGATCGACTTGATCGTCTGCACCGCCACCGACCGCTCCTCACACACCTCAAGCAGCGTCTCGAAGTCCTCGAGGTAGGCCGCATTGCGCGTCATCGGGAAGTTGTAGGGCAACAGCACCGAGCTGAAGTCGAACTCGCCGAGCGAGCGCAGATGTTGGCGCGCGACGGTCACACCGTGGCCGGTGACACCGATGTGGGAGACCAGCCCCTCATCGCGTGCCTGGACGGCCGCCTCCAGCGCGCCCCCGGGCGCGAAGGCGGTGCGCCACTCCTCCTCGTCGACGAGGTTGTGCAACTGGATCAGATCGACGTGGTCGGTCCGCAGCCGCTCCAACGATCGGTTGATCTCGGTCCAGGCGGCCTCACGGGCGCGCTCGCCGGTCTTGGTGGCGAGGAAGTAGTCGGCCCGGTGGCGTTCGATGAACGGTCCCAGACGCAACTCGGCGTCGCCGTAGCTGGCCGCGGTGTCGATGTGGTTGATCCCGCGCTCGGCGACGAACGCCAACGTGCGATCCGCCTCCTCCTGCGTTACCGCGCTCAGCGCGGCGGCACCGAAGATGACGCGGGTGCTTTGATGGCCGGTACGTCCGAACGGCTGAAGGGCGATCATGCCCTCATTGTGCGCGGCGGCACTGACATCGGCACGGGCACCCCTGCCGGTTGACCATGCAGCCGGGTTGACCATGCAGCCGGGTTGACCATGCGGCCGGGTTGACCATGCAGCCGGGTTGACCATGCAGCCGGGTTGACCATGCGGGGCGGTTGACCATGCAGGGCCGTCGGGCGCCGGGCACACAGGACCGACGTTCAGGAGTCCTGGTCGGTCTTGGCGGCCTCGGTCTGCTCCAGGATCACGGCGGGTACGACCGAGTGGGGTTTGCGGCTGCGGCGGCGCGGCTGCTCGCCGTCGAACCGGCGCCGACGATTGGCTTGCTCGTCGGTCCAGGCATCGGGGTACATCTCGTACATGATCGTGGGCTCACCGGTTGTCGGGGATGGGTTCACAGAAATACTAGGACACCCGACTATTCCGCGGCGATCGAGTTTCGGCCGGGTCTTGCATCGTGGACATGGTGTCCATGCACGGCACTTCTGACTCAATCTGCTGGTGTGAGCGCACCTCCCGACCTTCCGCCGCTGGTGGTCCGCGCACTGCGCATGTCGCTGGAGCGTGGCTACGTCCAGACCTCGCGCAGCGAGACCGGACGGTTGCTCGCCACGCTCGCCGCCACCCGGTCGGGGACGATCGCGGAGTGCGGCACCGGTTGCGGAGTGGGCGCCGCCTGGCTGCGGAGCGGCGCCCCGAAGGACACCCGGGTGATCACCGCCGAGCTCGACCCCGGACTGGCGCATGGCGTGATGGCGATGTTCGCCGACGACGACATCGACGTCATGCACGCGGACTGGACCAGCCTGGCCCAGCACGGCCCGTTCTCGCTGATCTTCCTGGACGCGGCGAGCGCCAAGACCTGGCCGCGGGAGGACATCATCGACCTGGTCGAGCCGGGCGGGATGATCATCCTCGACGACTTCGTCCCCTGCGCCGGCTGGCCGCCGATCGTCGGCGGCCGGGTCGACGCGGTGCGTCAGGACTGGCTCTCCGACGAACGCTTCATCAGCGTGGATGTGATGGTGGCCGAGGACACCTCGGTCATCATCGCCGTCCGGCGCTGACGCCGCCGCCGGCGACGATCACCGCGCTCACCGCGGGCGACGAACGCGTCATCTAGGGTGGAACGCGTGTCCACTCTCCCGAAGCCAGCACGCGTGCTGATCGGGATTGCGGGCATGCTGCTCTTCGTCGGGGTCGCCCTCGCCATCGTGTTCCGCTTCGCCGGATCCTGGGGGGTGCCCTACTTCAGCTTCACCTCCGACCGCGGCTCGCCGTGCAAGAACACCCTCACCGGCTACGTCTGCACACCGCTGACGCTCGCCGACGTCGAGTACTGGGGCGACGTCGACCTGCCGCAATCCGCGGTCGTCCGGGAGGGCACGTACACCGCGACGCACGATTTCCAGCTGACTGCGTCGTTGCTGGTCCCGGCCGCGGACGCAGCGGCCGCCCAGAAGACGCTGCAGAAGACGTTCGGCACCTGCGGCGATCGGGCGGCACCCATCGACACCACCGGTCTGACGAAGGTGTGCGTGATGGCCAACGACGACGCGGTGGCCGCATCGGACACCGGCGACAGCCGGCTCTGGGCCGTCGGCACCGGGCTGACCGGTGAGGGCAACCTCGTGGTCGGGCTGTCGATCAAGTCCCGCTGACCCGCTCCCACCCGGCGTCTCGTCCTGAAGCCGGGCGCCACGCCCTGCCCCAGTCCCGTCCTGTCCGCCGTTCCTTCCCCAGGACTGCGCACGAACGACAGCTCGACACGGCGTGTCGCGGTCGTTCGCGCACAGTCCGCGGGGAAGGGAAGGGAAGGGAGCTCAGCGGGCCGCGGTGCCCTCGACGTAGTCGTCGTCGTGGCTCTTGACCCAGGCCATCAGGCCGCGGAGTTGGTGGCCGGTCTCCTCGATCGGGTGCTTCTCGGCCTCGGCCCGCAGCCGCTTGAACTCCGGCGCGCCGGCGTCCTGGTCGTCGATGAACCGCTTGGCGAACGCACCGTTCTGCACGTCGGCGAGAACGGCCTTCATGTTCTCCTTGACGTGCGCGTCGATCACCCGCGGGCCGGAGACGTAGTCGCCGTACTCGGCGGTGTCGGACACGCTCCAACGCTGCTTGGCGATGCCGCCCTCATACATCAGGTCGACGATCAATTTGAGCTCGTGCAGGCACTCGAAGTACGCGACCTCCGGCTGGTAGCCGGCCTCGGTCAGGGTCTCGAAGCCCGCCTGGATCAGCGCGCTGGCTCCCCCGCAGAGCACGGCCTGCTCACCGAACAGGTCGGTCTCGGTCTCCTCGGTGAAGGTCGTCTTGATGCCGCCCGCGCGCAGGCCGCCGATCGCCTTCGCATACGACAGCGCGAGGTCCCAGGCCTTGCCGGACGCGTCCTGCTCGACGGCGACGAGCACCGGGACCCCCCGGCCCTCGGCGTATTCGCGACGCACCAGGTGGCCGGGGCCCTTGGGCGCGACCAGGGCGACGTCGACACCCTCGGGCGGGGTGATGTAGCCATAGCGGATGTTGAATCCGTGGGCGAAGAACAATGCGTCGCCGGGCACGAGGTTGGGCTCGATCGCCTCGGCGTACAGCTTGCGCTGCGAGGGATCGGGGGTGAGGACCATGATCAGATCCGCCTCCTCGCAGGCCTCGTACGGGGTGAGCACCCGAAGACCCTGGGCCTCGGCCTTGGCGCGGCTCTTGCTGCCTTCGGCCAGGCCGACCCGGACGTCGACACCGGAGTCACGCAGGGACAAGGCATGGGCGTGACCCTGGCTGCCGAAGCCGAGGACGGCGACGCTGCGCCCCTGGATGACGGAGAGATCGGCGTCGGAGTCGTAGAACATCTGTGCGGGCACGGGCTGGTTCTCCTCGGAGTCGGGTCGACGGATGGACTGACGGTTGTCGATGGACGGGTTCTGGGCCGCCCGCCATTATGGCGGGCGCCCCCGGGGACGTGGCGGTCAGACCGCGCGGATGGTCTTCTGGCGATCGACGCGGGTGGCCCGGTCGCTGATCGAGCGGCTGCCGCGACCGAGCGCGACCAGGCCGGACTGGACGAGTTCGCGGATGCCGTACGGCTCGAGCAGCTTGAGCAGGGCCTCGAGCTTGGCCGGGCTGCCGACGGCCTCGACGGTGATGACGTCTGCGGTCAGGTCGACGGCCTTGGCCTGGAACAGGCCGATGATCTCGATCAGCTGACCTCGGGTCTCGGCAGTGGCGCGGACCTTGACCAGCGCCATCTCGCGGCGGACCGCGGTATCCTCGAGTTCGACGATCTTGATCACCTCGATCAGCTTGTTGAGCTGCTTGGTGATCTGCTCCAGCACCACCTCGTCGACGGCGACCGCGAGGGTGATCCGCGACATCTCAGGGTGCTCGGTCGGACCGACGGCGAGCGACTCGATGTTGTAGCCGCGTCGCGAGATCAGTCCGGCGATCCGGGCCAGCACACCGGGCTTGTTCTCCACCAGCACGCTGAGCGTACGAGTGCTGATCGTGTCCGGCATCAGAGCACCTCTTCTTCCCACATCGGCGCCATGTCACGGGCGACCTTGATGTCGTCGTTGCTGGTGCCGGCCGCGACCATCGGCCACACCATGGCGTCCTTGTGCACGACGAACTCCACCACCACCGGCACGTCGTTGATCGACAGCGCCTTCTCGATCGTCGAGTCGACCTCGTCGGGCTGCTCGGCCCGCAGACCGACGCAGCCCATCGCCTCGGCCAGCTTGGGGAAGTCGGGCACGCGGTTGGTCTTCAGGTCGGTGTTGGAGTAGCGGCCCTCGTAGAACAGGGTCTGCCACTGCCGCACCATGCCGAGGCTCTGATTGTTGATCACGGCGACCTTGATCGGGATCCCTTCCAGGGCACAGGTGACGAGCTCCTGGTTGGTCATCTGGAAGCAGCCGTCGCCGTCGATGGCCCACACGACGCTGTCGGGCCGGCCCACCTTGGCACCCATCGCCGCGGGCACCGCGTATCCCATCGTGCCGAGACCACCGGAGTTCATCCACCGGCCGGGCAGCTCGAAGGGCAGGAAATGCGCGGCCCACATCTGGTGCTGGCCCACTCCCGAGGCCCAGTACGCATCCGGACCGGTGATCTCGCCGATCCTCTTGATCACGTGCTGCGGTGACAGCGAGCCGTCCTCGGGCAGATCGAAGCCCGTCGGGTATCGACGCTTCAGGTCCTTCAGGTACGTCGCCCAGTCAGCCACGTCCGGCAGCCGAGCCGCGTCGGCTCCCGACGACGCCCTCGGGCTGCGCAAGATCATCAGCAGCTCGGCGAGGACCTCCTTGACGTCGCCGACGATCGGCACGTCGGCCTGACGGTTCTTGGAGATCTCCGCCGGATCGATGTCGGCGTGGATCACCTTGGCGTGCGGGGCGAACGTCGACAGCTGCCCGGTCACCCGGTCGTCGAAGCGGACGCCCAGCGAGATCAGCAGATCCGAGCGCTGCAGCGCGCCCACCGCGGCGACGGTGCCGTGCATGCCCGGCATGCCCATGTTCTGCGGATGGCTGTCGGGGAAGACGCCGCGCGCCATCAAGGTCGTCACCACGGGAATACCGGTGAGCTCGGCGAGCTCGGCGAGCTCATCCCAGGCACGTGCCTTGACCACCCCGCCACCGACGTACAGCACGGGGCGCCGGGACTCGCCGATCAACCGGGCGGCCTCGCGCACCTGCTTGCCGTGCGGCTTGAGCACCGGTCGGTAGCCCGGCAGGTTCAGCTCGCGCGGCCAGACGAACGGGGAACGGGCCTGGAGGGCGTCCTTGGTGATGTCCACCAGCACGGGGCCGGGCCTCCCCGTGCCCGCGATATGGAACGCGCTGGCGATCGCCTCGGGGATGTCCTCGGGCTTGGTCACCAGGAAGTTGTGCTTGGTGATCGGCATCGTGATGCCGCGGATGTCGGCTTCCTGGAAGGCGTCGGTGCCGATCGAGGCCCCTGCGACCTGACCGGTGATCGCCACGATCGGCACCGAGTCCATGTACGCGTCGGCGATCGGGGTGACCAAGTTGGTGGCACCCGGACCGGAGGTGGCCATGCACACACCGACCCTGCCGGTGGCCACCGCGAAGCCCTCGGCGGCATGACCAGCACCTTGCTCGTGCCGGACGAGGATGTGGCGTACGGCCTCGGAGTCGAAGAGCGGATCGTAGGCCGGCAGGATCGCCCCACCGGGGATCCCGAAGACCGTGTCGGCCCCCACTCGCTCCAGCGACTTGACCAGCGACTGCGCACCGGTGAGCGGTTCTGCGGTCACATCGTTGTCGACCATCGGACTCTCCTTGCCGACCATGGCTCGTTCGGTTCCCTTCGTCTCGCGATCGTACGCCCGTTGCTCCGGTCCGCCTCCCGACCGATCTCCGGCCAAGAAAAAACCCCCGCCGCCGGGTGGCAGACGAGGGAGCGCGTCGGTGATGAGTCAGAACTCAACCGACACGCTGACGAACTACGAGGAGCGAAAGGTTAGGCATGCGTTGCACTCTAGCCCCGGCCGAACCCCAACGCGGCAGCGACAACCCCTTGTCTTGACATGCGGAAGGACGCTCGGGGGGCCTAGTAATCACAGCGGTCCGGATTCGCGGCCGTCGCCGATGAACGGCCGGCCGCGGCGGTGCAGGTCGCCGGCCCCCGGAGACCGCGGGCGACGCCGGCCGGCGCAGCGGGCCGACGTAGGCTCTCCTGACGATGAGCGGCGAAGAGCTGTCGCGGTCCTTCGGCGCCGCGGCCGATGCGTACGAGTCGGGCCGGCCGGGCTATCCGCTCGAGGCCGTCTCCTGGCTGGTCGGCGAACCCCGACGCGCCGGACGGCGCACCCGGGTGGCCGACGTCGGTGCCGGGACGGGCAAGCTGACCCGCGCGGTCGCCGAACTCGAGGCCGAGGTGGTGGCCGTCGACCCCGACCCGAACATGCTCGCGCGACTCCACCGAGCGCTGCCCGGCGTACCAACCTTTCTGGGAACCGCCGAACGGCTGCCGCTTCCCGACGCGTCGGTGGACGTGGTCGTGCTGGGCCAGGCCTGGCACTGGGTGGAACCGACCGCGGGCTCGACCGAGGTCGCCCGCGTCCTGCGTGCCGGCGGACGGCTCGGGCTGATCTGGAACCTGCGTGACGAGAGCGAACCGTGGGTCGCCCGGCTCACCGGCGTGCTCGGCGGCAGCACGGCCGAGCGGATGGTGGGCGAGGGCCGGCCGACGCTCGCCCCGCCCTTCGACACGGTGGAGAGCCGGATGTGGCGGTGGTCGCGGACGTTGACCCGCGGCGAACTGTTCGACCTGGCCCGATCGCGCAGCGCGCTGATCACCGCCGCGGCCGACCGGCGTCACCGGATGGAGCAGAGTCTGGCCGACCTCTGCGACGAGCTCGGGCTGTCCGGTGACGCGACGATCGAGCTGCCGTACATCACGCGCGCCTTCCGCGCCAGCCGTCCATGACGGCGGACGCCGCTACGTTGATCTTGATGGTCGGGCTCCCCGGAGCCGGCAAGACCACCCGGGCCCGTGAGCTCGCGGCCCAGCACCGGGCGCTGCGGCTGACCCCAGACCCCTGGATGATCCCCCTGTTCGGCGACTCGATGGCCGACGGCAAACGGTTCGTGCTCGAAGGTCGTCTCATCGCGGTCGCCCTCCAGGCGCTGCGGCTGGGCACCAGCATCGTGCTCGACTTCGGGCTGTGGGGCCGCGACGAGCGGTCGGCGCTGCGCTGGTTGGCCGGCGCGAACGGCGCGTCCGCGCGGGTGCTCTATCTGCCCATCGACAAGGACGCCCAGCTGGCCCGGATCGCCCACCGTCAGGACACCGAGCCGCACCAGACCTTCCCGATCAGCGAGGCCGAGCTCGATCAGTGGCGTCTGGAGTTCGAGGTGCCCGACGCCGCGGAGCTCGCGGGCGGCGACCTTCCCGAGCCGCCGGCAGGGTGGCCGAGCTGGCCCGAATGGGCCGCCGACCACTGGCCGACCTGCCTCGATCCTTGAGCCGGTGTCGGGGAGGTCGCTCCGATCAGACCAGCGCCTCGGCGCTGCTGAGGAAGCGCGCCGCCAGACCGTCGGCCCCGAAGGACTTCAGGTAGAGCCCGGTCGACACGCGTTCGACGAAGCCCCACTCCCAGATCGGCTGCTCAGCGACACCGGTGCGGTCGGCCAGGCGCGCACAGTAGCGCCGCAGCACGGCCGGCGCGTCCACCCCGCGGAGCTGGGAGGTCCAATCGCGCAGCACCACGCCCAGGTCGTACGCCCGGTCCGCGACGAACCCGTCCGGATCCACGAAGGCATAGCCGGTGTCGGCGCCGGGTCGCGGGCTTCGCAGCTGCAGCAGGTTGCCCGGGTGCGGGTCGCCGTGCACCACGACCGCCTCACCGGGGTCGGCCGAGCGCCGCTCGGCGAAGGTCAGGGCCTGCCGATAGACCGCCTCGGAGCAGGGTCGCCCCTGAGCCGGCCACCAGGTGCGGATGAGCGTCGCGAGACCGGCGGCCTTGTCCTGGGGCTCGGCCGCCGCGTCCGGCCGCTGCCAGGCGAGCGTGAGCGTGTCGGCGAGCAGGTCGAGCCTCTGCTCGGCGCTGCGGCGAGAATGGTCCAGCGGCTGGCCCAGCGCCTCGAGCAGCAGGGCGCGGCGCTCGGCGTCGAACGCGTACAGCCGGGCGTACCCGCGGCCGCGGGCCTGGCGCAACGTCCGGGTCTGGAGCTCGAGCCCGGCGTCGTCGATCACGACCTTGATCACCGCCGGCCGGCCGTCGGCGCCGACCGCGCCCACGACGTAGGAGGCGCTCCCGCCGGGCAGCGGCCGGCCGATCTCGACCCGCCATTGCTGCGCCAGCTCGGCCAGCACCACTGGCAGCCGGTCGAGCCAGGCCTGGCCGTCGACGCCGAGCGAGCCGACCTTGGCCCGGGTGAGCGGCTGCAGCCGGAGCGGTTGCGCTTCGTCGGCCGGCCCACGGCCGGCGGGTGCGACCCCGTCGTCGTCGGTCGACCCGTTCGGTGTCACGCCTGCGCCATCGCCGCGTAGGTCGCCGGGGTCTCCCCCAGCATCCGGCGGAAGTCGTTGGTCAGGTGCGCCTGGTCGTACCACCCCAGCCGGACGGCGAGATCGGCCAGGTCGACGCCCGGATCGGTCTCCAGCGCGTAGGCCGCCTCCTGCAGGCGGTAGCGCGCCAGCACCCATTTCGGGCTCACCCCGACCCCGCGCCGGAACTGGCGCTGCAGCGTACGCACGGAGCGTCCGGCCAGCTCGGCCACCTGTTCCACCCGCACCAAGCTGTCGTCGACCGCCATCCGTTCGACCAGACGGGCGAGATCCTCGTCCTCGGGTCGTGAGGTCGCCGGGCGGTGGTCCACCAGCACGGTGCGAAGGGCGTCGACGCGATCGTCGATCGAGGCGATCGACCCGAGCCGCTCGTGCAGGCATCCGAGGTCGGGTCCGAACACGCTCTCGGCGGGCACGGCTCGATCGGTGTAGACCGAGGCGTCCAGTCCGGTCCAGGCGGCGAACCCGCCCGGAGTGAATCGAGCCCCGACGACGCTCCCGCGGCCGGTCAGCCGGACCACGAAGACCCGGCTGACCACACCGTGCACAATCGTGGCAGGCAGGGCGATGCCGTGCCGGATCTCACCGGTCCGACCCCATTCCGCACTGAGATGCATCGCCGGATACGAGATCACCCGCGAATCGACCGGGGCCGCGTGGGTGAGATCCCATTCCACCGACCAGAAGTGCTGCACCCAGCGGGACAGGTCCGGACCGGCCGCGAATCGGCGGTTGTCGAAGGCAGCCGACGCCGCCGCGCGCCGGACCAGACCGCGCTGTGCGGTCGCGATCCGTTGCGGGACCTCGCGCCCGGGAGTGTCGTACGGGGCGGCCGAGCGATCTGACGCATCCTTCCAATCCGGCACGGAACGACCCTAGCCAGACTGGCTGACATGACTGAGACGACTGGCAAGATCGGCATTCCCGCGGGATACACCGCCTTGACCCCGTTCCTGTGCGTGGCCGACGGCTCGGCGGCCATCGACTTCTACACCTCCGCGTACGGCGCCACGCTGGTCTCGCGGATCGACGCCCCTGCCGGTGGCGTGGCCCACGCCGAGCTGGACTTCGGCGCCGGCCGCCTTCAGCTGTCCGACGCCATGCCGGACTTCGGGCTCGCCGCCCCCGAACGCGGTCCGGCGACCCACTCGGTGTGTTTCTCCTGCGAGGACGTCGATGCCGTGGTGGCCCGGGCCGCGGCGCTGGGGGCGACGATCCGCGAGGCTCCGTCGGACTTCGTCACCGGCGACCGGTACGCGTCGGTGATCGATCCCTTCGGACACCGCTGGGCGATCATGACCCGGGTGCGGGAGGTCGACCCGGAGGAGGCCGAGCGCCGTCTCGCCGAGTGGGCCGCGGAGTCGCTCTCCTGAGCCACCCTCTTCCCGGCGGCTGGCGGTGCCTGCCCGGACCCTTCCCCCGGAACTGTGCGCGTACGACAGGTCTTCCCGGCGTGTCGCCGTCGTTTGAGCACAGTGCGCGGGAGGGGTCAGGAGCCGCGGGAGGGGTCAGGAGCCGAGGATGCGGGCGTGGACGGCGCCGGGGAAGCGGACCGAGAAGCGGGTGCCGCCGATCATCGCCACGAGGTCGGCGGCGCGCTGATCCACCTCGCGGCGGCGGGCGGCCGCCACGCGCTCGAAGTAGTGCAGGTGGAGGGCACCCTGCCTGTCCTGGGCCCAGGCCCCCACGATCCGGCCGTCGACCCAGATCGTGGGGCCGCCGTTGCCGACCGAGTCGAAGGCCTCGGCGGACGTCGACGGCAGATACCAGGAGCGCTGCTTCCAGCCCATCGTCGTCGGGTCCAGCGCCGGCAGCAGGGCGACCCACGGCTCGGCCGGCTCGATCGGTTGGTCATCGGGCGCGAGCCAGCCCGAACCCTCGGGCAGCTCGACCGGTACCGCGCCGCAGTCGGCGAGGGCACGCCGGGTCAGCGCGACGGTCCAGCCCATCCACCACTGCAGATCGGTGCTCGTGACCGGCCCGAACCGGCGCAGGTACGCCCCCGCGAGTTCCGCCGCAGCCGTCGTCTCGTCCAACTCCCCGAGCCCGCCCGGCAGCCAGTCCTCGGTTCGTGCGTACCGGTAGGCCCCGGTGATCCAGCTCGTCGGCCGGGTGCGGAGGATCTTGCCCTCGAACCCGAGCAGGGTGATCAGCCGGCTGTGCGCTCCCTGCACCGCCGCGTACGGCTTGCCGGGCGCCAGCTGCAGCGGGTGCCGGATCGAGGACACCCGCTGACCGATCTCCCGCGCCGTGCTCGGGCCGTGCTCACCGAGATCGGCCAGGACCTGGGCCTCGGCATTGTCCAACCACCTCTCCGGATCGGCGACGCCGTTGTCGGCGAGCATTCCCGCCATGCGGCGACGCTCCGGGCCGGCCAGCTTGCGGGTGGCCGCCGCATGCATCCGGCGCACCGTCCGGGGCGTGGTGAGCCAGAGCGTCCGGCGCATCGCGTGGTGGCGGATCAGCGCCCGCTGCTCGTACACCACGTCCTCGTACGCGCTCAGCTGCGGATGCCGCATCCGGACCAGGACGGACAACACCACCGACACCGGGTCGGTGGAGTGCAGGGCGACCAGGTCCTCGGTGATCGCCACGATGTCGTCGGACCGCAGCCGCGGCAGCAGCCGGTGCCGCTGCGCGAGCCGGATGCGGCGCTCCTCGTCGTCGATCACGGATTCACTCTCCACCCGCTGTCAGACCCGCAGCGTGCTCCCGACGCGCTGCGGGTCTGGGGACTCGGAGCGGCCAGACGCGCACTCAGTTGCAGACCGCCCCGACGTTGGCGGACTTCACCAGCTTGGCGTACTTGGCCAGCACGCCGCGGCGGGCCGGGCGCGGCGCCGGCGTCCAGGATGCCCGGCGGCGCTCCAGCTCCTCGTCATCCACCCCGACCTCGAGGGTGCCGTTGGCCACGTCAAGGGTGATCGGGTCCCCGTCGCGAACCAGGGCGATCGGGCCGCCCTCGGTCGCCTCCGGGGCGATATGGCCGACGCACAGGCCGGTGGTGCCGCCGGAGAACCTGCCGTCGGTGATCAGCATGACGTCCTTGCCGAGGCCGGCGCCCTTGATCGCGCCGGTGATCGCCAGCATTTCGCGCATGCCCGGGCCACCCTTGGGGCCCTCGTAGCGGATCACCACGACGTCGCCGGCGGCGATGGTGCCATCCTCCAGCGCATCCATGGCGGCCCGCTCACCGTCGAACACACGTGCCGTGCCCTTCCAGACCGACGTATCGAAACCGGCGCTCTTGACCACCGCGCCCTCCGGCGCGAGGTTGCCGTGCAGGATGGTGATCCCGCCGGTCGGGTGGATCGGGTTGCTCAGCGCCCGGACGATCGTGCCGTCCACGTCCGGCGGGGCGATGTCGGCGAGGTTCTCGGCCATGGTCCGGCCGGTCACGGTCAGGCAGTCACCGTGCAGCAGGCCGGCATCGAGGAGCGCCTTCATCACGACCGGGACCCCGCCGACCCGGTCTACGTCGTTCATCACGTAGCGACCGAACGGCTTCAGATCGCCCAGGTGCGGCACCCGCCGGCCGACCTGGACGAAGTCGTCGAGGGTCAGCTCCACCTCGGCCTCGTTGGCGATGGCCAGCAGGTGCAGAACCGCGTTGGTGGACCCGCCGAACGCCATCACCACCGCGATCGCGTTCTCGAACGCCTCCTTGCTGAGGATCTGCCGGGCGGTGATCCCCTTGCGCAGCAGCTCGACGGCCGCCATCCCCGATCGACGGGCGAATCCGTCGCGACGCCGGTCGACCGCGGGCGGGGCCGCACTGCCGGGCAGCGACATGCCGAGCGCCTCGGCGGCGCTGGCCATGGTGTTGGCGGTATACATGCCGCCACACGCGCCCTCGCCCGGGCAGATCGCCTTCTCGATCGCGGTCACCTGCTCGCGGGTGATCAGCCCGCGGACGCACGCCCCGACCGCCTCGAAGGCGTCGATGATCGTCACGTCCTTGTCACCGACCCGGCCGGGCATGATCGACCCGGCGTAGAGGAACACCGACGCGAGATCCAGCCGGGCCGCCGCCATCAGCATGCCGGGCAGCGACTTGTCACAGCCGGCCAGCAGCACGCTGCCGTCGAGCCGCTCGGCCGACATCACCGTCTCCACCGAGTCGGCGATGATCTCCCGGCTGACGAGGGAGTAGTGCATGCCCTCGTGGCCCATCGAGATGCCGTCCGAGACCGAGATGGTGCCGAACTCCAGCGGGTAGCCGCCGGCGGCGTGGACGCCGTCCTTGACGGCCTTCGCCAGCCGATCGAGCGACAGGTTGCAGGGGGTGATCTCGTTCCACGAGGAGGCCACGCCGATCTGCGGCTTGACCCAGTCCTCGTCACCCATGCCGACGGCCCGCAGCATGCCGCGGGAGGCGGTCGCCTCGAGCCCGTCGGTGACGACCCGCGAGCGCGGCTTGATGTCGATGCCGTTGGTGCCGTCGGTGGTCGCTGCGGGGTCGTCGGTGATCGTCATGGGCGCCAATCTAGCCCGCTCGCGGCAGCCGTCAGTCGAGCGGATCGGTGCCCGAGACCAACAGGTCAGCCCGGTGCTGGGTGGCGTCGATCAGCTCGGCGTTGCGACTGTCCACGTCCTGTGCCCACGCCGTCGCGGCTTCGGTCGTCCGCCCGTGCCGGGTGTGCCGATCGACCAGCCGGTCGAGCCGAGCCTCCGCCGGGGTGACGCAGAACCAGGCCTCGTCGAGCAGTCCCTTCACCCGGTCCCACGGCTCGTCCTCGGCCAGCAGGTAGTTACCCTCGACCACCACCAGGCCCGCGCCGGCCGGGATAGAGATCTCACCGGCGATCGGCTCGTCGACCTCCCGCCGGAAGCTCGGCGCATATACCGCGTGATCGGCCTCGGGCCGCAGCCGCGCCAACAGGGCGACGAAGCCCCATCCGTCGAAGGTGTCGATGGCACCCTTGCGTTCTCGCCGGCCGAGCGCGTCGAGGGTGTCGTTGGCCAGGTGGAAGCCGTCCATCGGCAGGTGTACGGCGACCCCGCGACCGACCCGGTCGTCGACCGCGGCCGCCAGCTTGACGGCCAGCGTGGTCTTGCCCGCCCCGGGGCTGCCGGTGATGCCGAGCAACACGCGCCGGCCCGGCTGCAGCAGGGCGACCGCGCGATCGGTCAGCGCGTCCAGTCCCGCGAGCGCTCCGCCCAGGTCTTCGGAGCCGGAGGGTACGTGACCGGTCGGGCTGGGCGGCTGCATGCGATGACGGTACTGCGCCGCCGCGCCCGATCCGCCCGGACCCCGGGCAGACCCTCGGCCGTCCGAAGTCGCACGGTGGTGGTCGGCCGGTGACCGATCGGCCTGGGCTCAGCGAATGCGGTGGGCGATCCCGGAGCGCAGCTTCACGGTGACCCGGAAGCCGAGGTAGCGCCGGAAGAGCAGGCGCACCTGGGCATCGATCGCGGGGAGACAGAAGAAGACCGGCGCCACGATCGGCAGGGCCAGGAACTCGAGCACCAGCTTGACCCAGGTCCGGCGGCCCTTGTGCCGCGGGCGACGCGGCAGCAGGCTCAGCGCGACGGCAGCGGAGATGATCAGGCTGATCGGGGTGATGATCGCCGCCGCCGCGTTGGCATTGGAGGAGAGCTCGACCAGCTTCGCGGTGGAGTGTGTGACCGTGGGGGTCATGGCGTTGACCGCGAACCGCAGGCCGAGAAGCAGCAGCGGCACAGTCGCCCAGAGATGGAACTGAGACAGCTGGCGGAACGTCTGCATCGCCCGCTCCCGCAGCGGGATCCGCTGGTTCAGCAGGTTCTGCTCCATGATGTAGGGAAAGTCGATCACGCCGTACGACCAGCGCCGGATCTGCCGGTACTGCTCGCGCATGGTCGCCCACCAGCTGTGGGACTGCACCGCGTCGAGATACACCGGCAGGTGCAGTGGCACCGTGCGGGCCCGGCCGTTGCTGCCGAAGTACATCCGCCAGTACTGCCGGGAGTCGTCGGGGATCACGTTCGTGGACCAGAAGTTGACCGCGACGAGTGCTCTCATCCCCATCGCGTGGGAGGAGAAGATCCGCAGCCGCTTCGGCCGGGTCGAGTCGACCAGCGTCCACATGCTCGCGATGTAGCCGACCAGCCGCGAGGCCGACGTGACCTCCCAGGCGTTGTTGTGGAACAGCAGCACCGGCTGGTAGCTGTCCACGTCGCGGTTGGGGTTGGTCAGGTAGGTGTAGGTCAGAACCTGGAAGTAGTGCGGGCTGGGCCGGGTGTCGGAGTCGAACGCCGACACGATCACCTGCTCGTCGCGGATGCCCTCGGCGCGCAGCGCGCGGCGGGCCCCCTGCGCACCCCAGCTGATGTTCGCTCCCTTGACGCGTCCCTCGCCGGGCAGACCGTCGGGGTGCCGGGTGGTGAGGAAGCGGCCGAAGCGGCCCGCGTATCGGCTCCGCAGCCGATCGATCTCCTCGACGGTCCAGATGGGCGAACGCGCCTCGAAGGTCAGGCAGATGGTCAGCCGCTCGGCGGGCTGGTCGGCCGCGAGGATGGCTTCCAGGGACTGCTCGATGATCGTGCGGTCCTCGCTATACACGGGAATGACGACCAGGTGATGGATCTCGTGCGGTGCCGGCACCTCCGGACCGCTGTGCGCCCACACATGCAGCGCCTCGAGCTCCTCCGCCTCCGACTCGGTCAGCCGCGCCTGATCGGCCAGGGCGTGCATCCGGGCGTACGGGTCGTGGAGGTGACGCAGGCGGGCGTCCCAGTCCAGCTCGCGGAACCGCTTCATGGTCCGGTACTCGCGAGCCTGGCGAACGGCCAGGCTCAACGAGGCGCCCAACCAGAAGGCCAGATACGCGCTGAACGCGACGTAGGCGATCGGCGGCGAGTACTCGGCGAGGGCGATCGGCAGGACCACCGGCAAGACGAGCAGCAGCGCGGGCACGGACTCCAAGAACCGCTGAGTCTGATAGGCCGGGCGGGTCAGTCGCGGCGTCTCCGCGCTGGTGTGGAACCCGGGGGCGACGATGGACTCGGTGATCGGAGCTCCCCTCGGGTTGTCACTGACGGCGTCCACACAACGCGGCCGCTGGTCCGCATCTCAGATTCTACCGAAATTCACAGAACAGCCCTGGTTCGACAGGCCTCGGTCACGCCTGGACGGTGATGAACCTCACGGCCCCAGCGCGCCGGGGAGGCTTCTCAGAGAGCCACCCGACACACGACCCGTCAGGCGGAGGTCGTCAACGGAGCCGGCGGGACCGGCACCTTGTCGAGCGAGCGGAGCACCAGCCGGATGCCCAGGGCGATGACCAGACCCGCGCCCATCACCGGACCGATGTTGGCGACGAACTGCTGCAGCGGGGTGTAGAAACGCTCCCGGCCCCCGGCGTACGGCAGCACGGCCAGCGGCAGGCACGCGCAGATCCAGAGCACCCAAGCACCGGCCCAGACCCGCACCCAGCGCGGCAGCCGATCGACCAGGACCGCCATGCCGAGGGGCAGTACCCAGACATAGTGATGGGTCCACGACAGCGGCGAGGCGAGGCAGGTGCATATGCCGACGATGCCGACGGCGAAGACCTTCTGGCCCCCACGCCACCACTGCGCGGCGACGATGGCGCCGATCAGTGCGACGATGCCGGCCACGCCGAGGCCGACCAGGGTCAGCGTGGTCCCTCCACCGCCCGCCAGCCGGAAGAACACCCCGAGCAACGACTGGTTGCCGGCGTAGATGGGTCCCGCCGTCCGGGTGTCACCACCGGCCAGCCCGGTCCAGAACTCCCATGTCTGCTGCGGCAGGAAGATCGCGCCGATGGCGGTGAAGCCGAAGAAGCCGATGATCGCCCAGAGCGCAGCCTTCTTCTTGCCGATCAGGAAGTCGAACACCACGAACAAGGCCGGGGTGAGCTTGATCGATGCCGCCAGGCCGGTGAGCACACCCTGCGGGAAACGCTTCCAGCGGTCGCGCCGGTCCGGGAGCAGGTCGGCCACCACCAGTGCCATCAAGATGGTGTTCACCTGGCCGTAGCCGAGGGTGGTGCGGATCGGCTCGACCGCGATCACCACCGCAATCCCGAGCAGTCCGAGCCGCCAGCCGCGCGGCGCCCGGCAGCGGCGGAGCACCGACTGCTGGGCCCAGACCAGCCCCGCGGTCCAGCTGACCTGCCAGATCAGGTACGGCCCGAACGCCAGGGGCGTCATCAGCACCGCCGCGATCGGCGGATAGATGAAGTACAGGTGCCAGAACGGCGTGGTGGTCGCGAAGATGTCATTGCCGACCAGCATGTCCCGGACGGCGTACACGTACACCTCCAGATCGATGGTGGAGGGGTGCCACGGCCAGAAGGTGCCCCTGTCGATGATGAACGGCAACAGCAGCAAGGCCACCACGAACGGCGGGACCAGCTCGACGGCCAGTCGCGCGGCGCGCCGGCCGGCGGTCAGCTCACCCCCGCTCACTGCGGCCCCGACCGGGTGAGTTCGGGCGCTGTCAGGTCCGGTCCGGTGATCTCGGCATGTACGGCGTCCAGATCGTCATCGCCGGACCGGTCGAACAGGTTCCGCATCCCGCCGCGCTCGGCGTACCGGGGCACCAGGTGCAGGTGGAGGTGGAACACCTCCTGTCCCGCTACCGCACCGGCCGCCGAGTAGAGATTGAGCCCGTCGGCCCCGAGCCGGTCGACCAGCAGCCGGGAGACCGCCTCCACCGCCGGGACCAGCTCGGCCAGGACCGGAGGCCCCTGCACCAGGTCGACCACGTGCCGGCGCGGGATGACCAGGGTGTGACCGCGGTGCCACGGCGCGATATCCAAGAACGCGTATGCGGTGGCGTCGGCGTAGATCCGGCGGCTGGGTACGTCGCCGGCGACGATCTTGCAGAACAGGCAGCCCGGTTCGCTCTCGACGGGTGTGGGGGTGGTTGTGCTTCTCATGCGATCACGTTCTCCAGTTCCTCACCCGCGGCGAAGCGGGCGAGCTGCGCGGCGATCAGTCGGTCGGCCCGAGGGAAGAAGGCAGTGCTGGCACCGCCCACGTGGGGAGAGATGAGGACGTCCGGCACCTGCCACAGGGGATGGTCTTCCGGCAGAGGCTCCGGCTCGGTGACGTCCAGCGCGGCCCTGATCCGGCCCCGGCCGGTCTCGGCGAGGAGAGCGTCGGTGTCGACCAGCCGACCCCGGGCGACATTGACCAACAGGGCACCGTCCGGGAGCAGCGCCAGCTCCGCGGCCCCGATCAGGCCCTCGGTCTCCGGCGTGAGCGGGGCGATCACCACGGCGATGTCCGCCTCGGGCAGCAGCGTGTGCAGTTCGGTGATGGCGTGCACGCGCGGCTCGCCATCCCGGGCCCGGCGGGCGACGCGTGTGACGGAGGCGACTTCGAATCCGGCCAGCCGGGCCTCGATCGCCGCGCCGATCCGGCCGTACCCGATGATCAGTACTCGCTGGTCGGCCAGGGCGGTGCCGAAGGCGAAGCCCCACTCCCCGGCCGGCTGTAGTCGGGCGAACAGATCGAGGTGCCGGCCGCTGGCCAGCATCAATGCAAGAGCCAGCTCAGCGGTGCTCGCGTCGTGCACTCCGGCGGCGTTGCACAGCCTCACCCCGTTCGGGACGACCGGCTTGAAGTTGTCGACCCCTGCGGTCAACGTCTGCACCACCTCCAGCCCGCTCATCTCCGCAACCCGATCGAGCTGCTCGGCGCCCCTCATATACGGGATGACATAGAAGGCGACCTTCCCCACCCCCGCCGGCAGCGGGCCGTCGCCGGTGTAGAAGTCGACGTCGATGCCCTCAGGCAGCGGCCCGATCCGGCGCTCTGCCTCGGCTCGGTCGGCGTACGGCAGCCAGGCCAGCTTGCGGCTCACGCGGCGGTCCCTTCGATGGGCGGAGTGGTCAGCCGGACGGGATAGCCGGCAGCGAGGAGGGAGTGCTTGACGTCGGCGACACGAAGCGTGCCGAAGTGGAAGACGCTCGCGGCCAGCACCGCATCGGCCCCGGCTGCGACGGCCGGTGGGAAGTCCTCGGCCCGGCCCGCTCCGCCGGAGGCGATCAGGGGTACGTCGACCACGGCCCGCACGGCGGCGATCATCTCCAGGTCGAAGCCACCGGTGGTGCCGTCGGCGTCCATGGAGTTGAGCAGGATCTCCCCGACCCCCAGGTCGACCCCCCGTCGGGCCCATTCGACGGCATCCAGGCCGGCGCTGCGGCGACCGCCGTGGGTGGTCACCTCGAACCCCGAGGGCTGGTCGGTCACCCGGCGGGCATCCACCGACAGCACCAGCACCTGGTTGCCGAAGTGCCGGGTGATCTCGGCGATGACCTCCGGCCGGCGGATGGCCCCGGTGTTGATCGCTACCTTGTCGGCTCCCGCGCGCAGCAGCAGGTCGACGTCCCGGACGGTGCTCACGCCTCCACCGACGGTGAGCGGGATGAAGACCGTCTCGGCGGTGCGCCGCACCACGTCGAACGTCGTCTCCCGCCCTTCGCTCGAGGCGGAGATGTCGAGGAAGGTGAGCTCGTCGGCACCCTCGGCGTCGTAGACGTGACCCAGTTCGACCGGATCGCCGGCGTCGCGGAGGTCGAGGAAGTTGACCCCCTTGACGACCCGGCCGCCGTGGACGTCCAGGCAGGGGATGACGCGGACGGCAACACTCACGGGTGACGATCCTAGTCGCCGGGAGCGGCCGCCAACCGTGACGTGACGGGCCGTCAGAGCACGAACCGGTAGCCGACGCCGGGGTCGGTGATGAAGTGCCGGGGCCGGCTCGGTTCGACCTCCAACTTGCGCCGGACCTGTGCGAGGAAGACCCGGAGGTAGTTGCTCTCCTTGTCATAGGCCGGTCCCCAGACCTCCCGCAGCAGGTCGCTCTGCCGAACGAGGGCGCCGGGTCGGCGGGTGAGGACCTCGACCAGCCGCCACTCGGTCGGCGTGAGGTGGACCGGCTCGCCGTTCTTCGTGGCGACGTGATCGGCCAGGTCCAGCCGGAGCGTCGGGGTGGTGATCACCCGGCTCTCCGACCGCGGTTCGGGCTGGCCGTGCCGCAGCGCAGCCCGGATCCGGGCCAGCAGCTCCTCCATGCCGAACGGCTTGGTGACGTAGTCGTCGGCCCCAAGGTCCAGCGCCTCGACCTTGTCGTCGGAGGTGTGCCGAGCCGACAGCACCACGACCGGGACGTCGCTGAACTCGCGCAGCCGGCGGAGCACCCCGACCCCGTCGATGTCGGGCAGGCCGAGATCGAGCAGCACCGCGTCCGGCGGCTCCTCGGCGAGGATCTGCAGCGCGGTCCGGCCGTCGTAGGCGAGCTGGACGTCGTAGTCCCGGGCTCGGAGGTTGATCCGCAAGGTACGCACGATCGCCGGGTCGTCGTCGACCACGAGGATTGTCGTCATCGGCGCACCTCCGCGGGGGTCACGGCCGGCTCCGGCATCCGCTCCGGCATCCGCTCCGGCATCGGCTCCGGCATCCGGCCGGACTGCCGCTCGTCGACCGCCGGCAGGTCGATCACCATGGTGAGTCCACCCCCCGGAGTCTCCTCGGCGGTCAGGGTGCCCCCCATCACCGCCAGCAGGCCGCGGGCCACGGCGAGTCCGAGACCGACCCCGTCCCCGCGCGGCACGTCGCCGAGCCGCTGGAACGGCTCGAAGATCCGTTCCAGCGAGTCCGCCGCCACACCGGGTCCGTGGTCGACGACGCGCAGCGAGCACCAGCGCCCGCCGTCGGAGCCGACCCAGGCCGAGCCCCGCAGCTCCACCGGTGACGTGCCAGCATGCTTGACGGCGTTCTCCACCACGTTGGCGATCACCCGGTCGAGGAGGCCCGAGTCCGCCCGCGCGGTCGGCAGATCGTCCTCGGCACTGAGCGTGATCCGATCGGCGCCCGCGATGCCGTGCAGACTCCACTCCGCTGCGGCCATCAGATCCACCTCGCCGAGCAGCGGGGTGACGGTCTGGGTCTGCAGCCGGCTCATGTCGAGGAGGTTTGCCACCAGCGCGTCCAGCCGGTCCGCGGATTCCTCGACGGTGGCCAGCAGCTCTTCCTCGTCGTCGGCGGACCAGACGATGTCGGTGTTCCGCAGGCTGCTGATCGCCGCCTTGATCGCGGCCAGCGGGCTGCGCAGGTCGTGCGAGACGGCGGCCAGCAGGGCGGTCCGGGTGCGGTTGCCCTCCGTCAGCTCCCGGACCCGCGACGCCTCCGTCTCCGCCTCGCGCCGCTCCTGGAGGACCGCCACGTGGGCCGCGTACGCGGTCAGCAGACTGCGGTCCTCGGCCCGCAACGCCCGACCGCGGAGCAGCAGCGCCTCCCCCGGACGTACGTCGATCCGGGCGTCGGCTTCCGCGGGCGTGGCCGGCGCGTCACCCCAGGATGCGACCGGCGCGACGGCCCCCTCCCCGTGCCGGACCAGGGCTACGCCACTCATCCCCAATACCTCCCCGGCCTGCGCCAGCAGATCGGCCGGATCATCACCGGTGTGCACGATGCTGTGCGCCAGCACGGCCAGCGCGTTCGCCTCGGTGCGAGCCCGGACCGCCTCGTCGGTGCGTCGCGCCGACCGATCCACGACCGAGGCGACCGCTACGCCGGTGAGCACGAACAGCAGCAGGGCGAAGGCGTTCTCCGGATCGGCGATGGTCAGCGTGCCGGTCGGGGCGACGAAGAAGAAGTTCAGGGCCACCGCGCCGAGCACCGCCCCCACCACGGCCGGCCACTGACCACCGACCAGGGCCGTGGCCACGACGAGCGCCAGCAACAACATCGCCTCGGTCGGCAGGCCGTGCAGGTCCGGGGTCAGGACCAGCGCCAGGGTGAGGGCCGCGGTTCCGAGCGTGGCCAACAGGTAACCGAGCACGAGCCGGCGGACCGCGAGCGCGGTCCGCTTGGACTGCCGCAGACCCCGGCTGTGGGCTAAGTCGTGCGTCACCACGTGGACATCGACGTCACCGGACCGGGCGATCACCGCCTCACCGATGCCGGGGCGGAGCAGCGCCGACCACCGAGAACGTCGACTGGCCCCGATCAGCACCTGAGTGGCGTTGACCCCGCGGGCGAAGTCCAGCAGACCGTCGGCCGGGTCGTGTGCCACGACCGCATGGAAGGTTCCGCCCATCTCCTCCGCCGCCACCCGAAGGACCTCCAAAGCCTTCGGCGACACCCCGGTCAGCCCGTCGCGACGGCTGACGTACACCGCGAGCCACTCGCCACCCGCCGAGCGGCTGGCGATCCGCGCGGCTCGACGCATCAACGCCTGCGACTCGCGTCCACCGGAGACGCCGACGACGACCCGTTCCCGGGTCGCCCAGGTCGCGTCGATCCGGTGCTGTCCTCGGTAGTGGTCCAGTCCCTCGTCGACCCGGTCGGCGAGCCAGAGCAGGGCGAGCTCACGCAACGCCGCGAGGTTGCCTTCCCGGAAGTAGTGCGACAACGCGGTGTCGATCTTGTCGGCGCGATAGATGTTCCCGTGCGCCATCCGCCGGCGCAGCGCCTGCGGGCTCATGTCGACCAGCTCCACCGTCTCCGCGGCCCGGACCACCCGGTCCGGCACCGTCTCGCTCTGCCGGACGCCGGTGACCTGCGCGACCACGTCGTTCAACGACTCCAGGTGCTGGATGTTGACCGTGGTGATCACGTCGATGCCGGCGGCCAGCAGGTCTTCGACGTCCTGCCAGCGTTTCGGGTGGGACCGCGGGTCTGTCGGGTCCACCGCGTTGGTGTGGGCCAGCTCGTCGACCAGGGCGACGTCCGGCCGTCGCTGGAGCACGGCGGCCACATCCAGCTCGCCCACCGTGAGACCGTGGTAGCTGATCACCCGGCGTGGCACGACCTCGAGGTTCCCGATGGCCGCCTGGGTCCGGGCGCGGCCGTGGGTCTCGACGAAGCCGACCACCACGTCGGTCCCCCGCTCTGCGCGTCGCTGACCTTCCTGCAGCATCGCGAACGTCTTCCCGACGCCCGGTGCGGCGCCCAGGTACACCCGCAACGATCCGCGGTCCATGGTCACAGTCTGCCCCCGCGGCAGCGGTCCGGCGTCTGCGCACGACTCTCCCGCCTGCTTTCTAGCCCAGCTCGTTCGCCCAGCTCCTTCGCCCAGCTCCTTCGCCCAGCTCGTTCGCCCAGCTCGTTCGCCCTGGTGTCTCCCCGCCGTCGTCAGCCCTGATCGGCCAGTGCCGTGTTGAGCTCGACCACGTTCACCCGAGGCTGACCGAGGAAGCCGAGGACCCGGCCCTGGGTGTGTGCCGCCACGAGGGCGCGGACCCGGTCCGGTGACAGGCCGCGCTCCCGGGCGACCCGGTTCACCTGCAGTTCGGCGTACGCGGGTGAGATGTTCGGGTCCAGCCCGGATCCTGAGGCGGTGACGGCATCCGTCGGCACCGCCTCCGCCGGCACACCCTCGCGGCGGGCGACCTCCCGGCGGCGCTTGTCGATGGTGACCACCAGTTGATCGCTGTTCGGCCCCAGATTGCTGCCGCCGCTGGCCAGGGCGTTGTAGTCCACCGCGGACGGGCGCGGCTGGAACCAGCCGGGTCCGGGAAACGGCTGGGCGATCAGCGACGAGCCGTCGATGACTCCCTGGCGGGTGACCGGCGACCCGGTGCGCTCGTGCTCGAACGCGTGGCCCAGTCCGAGCACCAGGGCGGGATAGGCGATCCCGAGGACGACGGTCAGCAGGATCACGGCTCGCAGCCCGGTCCTGAGCTGGCGCACTGCTTCAGGCATGGATGTCTAGCCTCCGAGAGCAAGGCCCGGCACCAGGGTGCCCAAGCCGACGAGAAGAAGATCGATGATCTTGATGCCGAGGAACGGCACGACGATGCCGCCCACGCCGTACACCAGAAGGTTGCGGCGCAGCAGCCGGGACGCGCTGGCCGGCCGGTAGCGCACGCCGCGCAGGGCGAGCGGAATCAGCACGACGATGATCAACGCGTTGAAGATCACCGCGGACAGCACCGCCGACTCGGCCGAGTGCAGCCGCATCACGTTCAGGACAGCGAGCCCCGGATAGAGCGCGGCGAACATGGCCGGGATGATCGCGAAGTACTTCGCGATGTCGTTGGCGATGGAGAATGTGGTGAGCGAGCCACGGGTGATCAGCAGCTGCTTGCCGATCTCGACGACGTCGATCAGCTTCGTGGGGTCGGAGTCGAGGTCGACCATGTTGCCCGCTTCCTTGGCCGCGGACGTTCCCGAGTTCATGGCCACCCCGACGTCGGCCGCCGCCAGCGCCGGCGCGTCGTTGGTCCCGTCGCCGGTCATCGCCACCATCCGGCCGCCCGTCTGCTCCGCGGTGATCAAGCGCATCTTGTCCTCCGGGGTCGCTTCGGCGAGGAAGTCGTCCACCCCGGCCTCGGCAGCGATCGCGCCGGCCGTCAGCGGGTTGTCACCGGTGATCATCACGGTTCTGATGCCCATCGCCCGGAGCTGGGCGAACCGCTCCCGCATACCGGGCTTGACGACATCCTTCAGCTGCACCACGCCGAGGATCCGGCCGCGCTCGCCCGCACGCTCGGCGACGACCAGTGGAGTCCCGCCGGCCGAGGCGATCTCGTCGATCACCCGACCGAGCGCGGGCGGGGTGCCGGCCCCGCCGAGCCACTGCGCGATCGCCGAGCCGGCACCCTTGCGAATCTGGCGCGACGCCTCCGCGGCCTCACCGGGCTGTCCGTCGCCGAGCAGATCGACCCCGGACATCCGGGTTTGGGCGCTGAACTCGACGAAGATCGCGTGTCCGGGAAGATCGTCGTCGCACGCGCCGCGCTGCAGCGCCAGGCTGACGATGGAGCGACCCTCCGGCGTCTGGTCGGCCAGGCTGGCCAGCCGTGCGCCGTCGCGCAGCGTCTCGTCGGTCACTCCCGGAGCGGGCCAGAACTCGACGGCCTGCCGGTTGCCGAAGGTGATCGTGCCGGTCTTGTCCAGCAACAGCGTGCTGACGTCACCGGCGGCCTCGACCGCCCGGCCCGACAGGGCGAGGACGTTGGTGCGGACCAGCCGGTCCATGCCGGCGATGCCGATGGCGCTGAGCAGCGCTCCGATCGTGGTCGGGATCAGGCACACGAGCAGTGCGACCAGGACCACCACCGACGGCTGCTGACCTGCGTAGGCAGCCATCGGCGCCACCGTGACCACGGCCAACAGGAAGATCAAGGTCAGGCTCGACAGCAAGATCGACAACGCGAGCTCGTTCGGCGTCTTGCGCCGCGAGGCCCCCTCGACCAGGGCGATCATCCTGTCCAGGAAGGACTCTCCGGGTGCCGCGGTGATCACGATCTCGATCTCGTCCGACAGCACGGTGGTGCCACCGGTGACCGCTGACCGGTCGCCACCGGCCTCGCGGATCACCGGCGCGGACTCGCCGGTGATCGCGGACTCGTCGACGCTGGCCACGCCGAGCACGACGTCACCGTCGCCGGGGATGACCTCGCCGGCGCCGACCCGGACCCGATCCCCGGGCCGCAACTGGCTGCTCGGGACGGCGTGTTCGACGCCGTCGACGAGGCGCCGGGCTCGGGTATCGGTCCGCGCCGCGCGCAGGGTGGCCGCCTGCGCCTTGCCCCGGCCCTCGGCGACGGACTCGGCCAGGTTGCCGAAGAGCACGGTCAGCCACAGCCAGGCGGCGACTCCGATGGTGAACGGGTCCGGCTGGACCACAGCGGCCACGGTGGTCACCAGTGAGCAGATCCAGACGATGAACATCACCGGCGCACGCCAGAGGTGTCGCGGGTCGAGCTTGCCCAACGCGCCGGGGATCGCGGCGCGGAACTGCGACACCGACAGCGAACTCGGCACCTCGACGCGGTGGTGGGCGGTGGACCGAGACGGGCGGGGGCCGGCGGACAGCAGGGTCACGAGAGTGCCTCCGCGATCGGTCCGAGCGCGAGACCAGGGAAGAAGGTGAGACCGCCGACGAGCACGATCACTCCGATCAGCACGGTGATGAACAAGGGCGTCGTGGTGCGCAGGGTGCCGGCCGTGACGGGCACCGACCCGCTCCGCGCGAGCCGGCCCGCCAGGCCGAGCACGAGCACCATCGGGACGAAGCGGCCGAGCAGCATCACTGCAGCAAGGGTGAGCTGGAAGAAGGTGGAGGTCACGGTGAGCCCGGCGAAGGCGCTGCCGTTGTTGTTGGCCGCCGATGCGTACGCGTAGAACACCTCCGAGAAGCCGTGTGGACCGCGGTTGGCCATGGCCGCGGCGGTCTGCGGCACCGCGATCGCGGTCCCGAGCCCGAGGAGGACCAGCGCCGGCGTGGTCAGGACGTACAGGGCGACGTAGGTCATCTCCGATGCGCCGACCTTCTTGCCGAGCAACTCCGGGGTCCGGCCCACCATCAGCCCGGCCACGAAGACGGCCACGATCGCGGCGATGAGGATGCCGTACAGACCCGAGCCTGTGCCACCGGGGGAGACCTCCCCGAGCAGCATGCTGAACAGGGCCACTCCCCCGCCACCGGCAGTCATCGAGTCGTGCATGGTGTTCACCGCACCGGTGGAGGTGCCCGTGGTGCTGGTGGCGAACAGGGCGCTGGACCAGATCCCGAAGCGGGTCTCCTTGCCCTCCAGAGCCGCCCCGGCCAACCGGGCCGCGGTTCCCGCACCGGCCGTCTCGGCCCAGGTGGTCAGCGCCAGGGCGCCGCCCCAGAGGACCGCCATCGCGGCCAGCAGGGCCACACCTTGCCGACGGTTGCCGAGCATCGTGCCCGCGGCGCGGGTGAGGCAGACCGGGATCAGCAGCAGCGCGAAGATCTCCAGCAGGTTGGACAGGGCGTTCGGGTTCTCGTACGGGTGGGCGGAGTTGGCGTTGAAGAAGCCGCCGCCGTTGGTACCGAGTTCCTTGATCGCCTCCTGGCTGGCCACCGGGCCGCCCGGCAGCGTCTGGGTGCCGCCGGCCAGGGTGGTGACGGCGTGGTCCGGGGCGAGATTCTGGATCACGCCGGTGGCGATCAGCACCACCGCGAGCACGGTGGCCAGCGGCAGCAGGACCCGGAAGTTGATCCGCACCAGGTCGACCCAGAAGTTCCCCAGGTCGTCGCGCTGCCGGGCCAGGAAACCGCGGATCAGGGCCGCAGCAACGGCGATGCCGACCGCGGCCGAGGCGAAGTTCTGGACGGCGAGCCCGGTCATCTGGGCCGTGTAACCGAGGGTGGACTCGCCGGCATAGGACTGCCAGTTGGTGTTGGTGACGAACGACACCGCGGTGTTGATCGCCATCGGCCAGCTCATCCCGGACAAACCACGGTCGTACGGCAAGAAGGCCTGACCCGCCAGGATGCCGAACAGCACGACCACGGAGACCGCCGAGAACGCCAACATCGCGAGCGCGTAGCTGCGGGCCCCTTGCCGGCCGTCGGGATCGACGCCGAGCGCCCGGTAGAGCCCGCGCTCGACCCGGGTATGCCGGGTGGGCGTCAGCACGGCGGCGAGATAGTCGCCGAGGGGGACGTACGCCAGGGCGAGCAGGCCGAGCAGGGCGGCGATGGTCAGCCCCCCGGCCTGAGCATCGGTCAGCATCGGAATCCCGGTGAGAAGGGAACCAACGGCATCAGAAGCGCTCCGGGAAGACGAGCGTGCAGACGAGATAGACCACGAGTGCTGCCGCGAGGACGAGCAGCACGATCGAGACGGTCACCGGATCACCGGGTTTCGTAGCTCAGGGCGAGGCCGGCCTGGTCGGCCAGCAAGACCGCGACACGGCGTTGCTCGCGGGTGGGGCGGGCGATGTGGGTGGCTGCGGTCAGCCGGAACTCGCCCAGTGCGCGGCCGCCGAGGCGGACCGGCAGGGACAGCTCCGTGTCGGTCGGCAGCCCGCCACGGTCCACGTCGATCGTGCGGCCCTGGTGGACGAGATCACCGTTGGGCTCCAGCCGCGGAAGCCCCGCGCTCGTCTCGCGGTGGAACCGCGCCGCGTCGAGGTCGAGGACTGTGACGAGCTGGCGCTCCACGAAGGCGAGGGCGGCGGCCGGCTCGACGGCGTGCCGGCTGACCTCACCGGCGGCATCCAGCAGGCCTTCGAGATAGCCGTGCTGCTCGCTGGCTCGAGCCTGTTGGCGGCGGCCCCACAAGGCCAGCTCGGTGACAGCAACGCCGACCAGCAACAGACCGACGGTGAACTCGACGTCGCCACGATCGACGATCCGCAGCGTGCGGTAGGGCGCGGTGAGGAAGAAGTCGAAGGCCAGCGCGGCCGAGGCGGCGGCCAGCAGGCCCGCGGCCCGCAGACCGGTCGAGGCCGCCGCGACGACGACGAGCACGAGCAGCAGGGCCGCAGTGGTGTTCTCGACCAGCTGCGACGGCACCATCGCCCCGAGCGCGGCACTCAGCACGATCGGCGCGGCGACGGAACCCGCGAGCACCAGCGCACGGTGGCGGGGCACGACACGTTCGACGGACATGACTCCATCGAACTGTCGTCCTGTCCGGATCCGGGCCGCCTTGATGGGGCTCTGACGCGGCCTGACGAAATCTTGACGCCGGTGGTGACGGCCGTCACGCCGTCGGGCGGCCGTGGATCTCGGCGCCGGCTCCGCACCTCGTATGCGCTTTCGCTGCCCCCGCGGCGGGGAGCAGAGGTGACCTTGAGCAGCGGTGACCTTGAGAAGAGGGCCGGCCGCTCTCGGCGACTTTTCAGGCTCGATCGCTTGAGGACGTATGTCGGCGGGTATGTCCCTGCTGACCACTCTGGGCGGACCAATTCCGCCCGCGACGAGGAGGACCTACATGGGTATCGGCGACAAGATGAAGAACAAGGCCGAGGAGCTCGGCGGCAAGGCCAAGGAAGGCGTCGGAGACGCCACTGACAACCACAGCCTCGAGGCCGAGGGTCGGGCGGACCAGACCGAGGCTCACGGCAAGCAGGCCGGCGAGAACGTCAAGGACGCTCTGCGCGAGGCCAGCGAGGCCGTGAAGGGTGACGACCGCCGCTGACTGCGTTCCCCCATCACTGAGAACCGCCCCGGGCCCATCAGGTGTCCCGGGGCGGTTCTCTGCCTCTCGATCCGGCCGATCCCCGATTACCCCTCCCCGCGGACTGTGCGGGAACGACAGGGGTCATCGGCGTGTCGCTGTCGTTCCCGCACACTCGCCGGGGATGGGGCACGCGGCCCGAGAACCACGGCGCAGCCCGAGAGAACCTGGGCAGCCCTAGAGTGGGTGGCGTGGCGACCGAGTTCGAACACAAACTGGTGGTGAACGGGGACCAATGGCGGGACGCGGTGGTGGGGCGCAGCTCGCTGAGCCAGGCCTATCTCGCCACCCAGCCGGACCTGACCATCCGGGTGCGGGTCGTCGACGACGAGCGGGCGTACCTCACCATCAAGGGCCGGCAGGCCGGCATCGGTCGCCCGGAGCACGAGTACGAGATCCCGGTCGCCGACGCCACCGAGCTGCTCGGACTGGCCCAGGAGGGCTATCCCATCAGCAAGGTCCGCTACGACCTCGGAGAGCCGTGGCTGGGTTGGGTGGTGGACGAGTTCTCCGGTGAGAACGCCGGTCTCGTGGTCGCCGAGCTCGAGGTGCCCGACGAGGACACCCCATGGGAGAAGCCGGTCTGGGCCGGTGCGGACGTCACCGCCGACCACCGGTACACCAACGCTGTCCTCTACTCCCACCCGTACGCCCGCTGGGAGCGTTGACGGTCCCGCTCGAGGGTTCAGCCCTCCGGTTCGTCGGAGTCGTCGGGGGTGAAGTCGACCACCCCGCGTCGCATGGCCACCGCCAGCCGGTGCACGGTCTCGCGCAGCGGACCCGGGCCGGCCGCCTGGCCGATCTGGTCGGCGAAGTCGAGTACCTGGCGCACCCAGCGGACGAAGTCGCCCGCGGTCAACCCGGATTCGGCCAGCACAGCAGCCAGCGGACGGCCCGCAGCCCAGCCGTACGCTGCCTCGCTGAAGCCGATGTCCGGCTCCGGGCCCCGCTCCAACCGGTGATCGCGTTCCAGCAGTGAGACTTCGCGCCAGATCCGGCGCACCTGAGTCATGACCGACGCAGTGACCGCATCGGGCATCCGCGGCCGGTGCTCGAAGCCGTCGGACCGGCGCGCCTCGTAGACGAACGAGGCCAGCACGGCCGCCAGCTGGGGATGGGTCAGGTCGTCGAGGCAGCCGGCCCGCAGGCACTCCGCGGCCACCAGGTCGAGCTCGGCGTAGATCCGGGCCAGCTGCCGCCCCTTCGGGGTCACCCGGGTGCCGTCCTCCAGATACCCCAGGGCCTCCAGCACTGAGCAGATCTTGTCGAAGTGGGCGGCGATCGTGTTGGTGCGCGACGCCATGCGCCGCTCGACCTGAGCGTTCTCCCGCTCCAGGCGCAGCGCCCGCTCGGCCCAGCGCGCATGGGCCTCGCGATCCGGGCACCGGTGGCACGGGTGGGCGCGCAGCTCCGCCCGCAGGTCGGCGATCCGCTCCGCGGTCTGCGGGTCGACTGGCGCCGGTCGGTTCCGGAGCGCGTCCGAATCCAGGGTCCCCAGCTTGCTGTGGAAGGCGGCCGCCAGACTGCGCCGCGACGTGGCTTCACGGCTGTCGAAGTGCTTCGGTAACTTGACCCGGCCCACGACCACCGCCGGGGTCGGGAAGTCGCTCATCGACAGCCGCCGGATGTGACGATCCTCGGTCATCACCTGCGGGCGCGGTCCGTCCGCATGGTGCCGGGAGCGGTGCCCAACTTCCCGCGTCCCGGGATCGAGGACCACCGCCCAGCCATGGCTCTTGCCGCTCGGCACCCGGATGATGTCACCCGGCTTCAGCGTCTCCAGCGAGCCGAGCGCCTCGGCCCGCTGGTCCGCCTGCCGGGTACGGGATGCCTCGGCCTCGAGTTCGGCGACGGCGGCCCGCAACCGGGCGTACTCGGCGAAGTCGCCGAGCTCGCACCGTGCGGACGCGAAGCACTCCGCAGCCGCCCGCTCGTTGCGCGCGAGGCTGCGGACCAGTCCGACGACCGAGCGGTCGGACTGGAACTGGGCGAACGACTGCTCCAGCAGCGCCCGGGCGCGCTCCCGGCCGACGCTGCCGACGAGATTGACCGCCATGTTGTACGTGGGGGCGAACGACGACTTCAACGGGTACGTCCGACGGGCCGCCAGGCCGGCCAGCGCACGCGGATCCAGACCGGCCCGCCACAAGACCACGGCATGGCCCTCGACGTCGATGCCGCGCCGACCGGCCCGGCCGGTGAGCTGGGTGTACTCCCCCGGCGTGACGTCGGCGTGCGTCTCGCCGTTGTATTTGACCAGCTTCTCCAGCACCACGCTGCGGGCCGGCATGTTGATGCCCAGGGCCAGGGTCTCGGTGGCGAACACCACCTTGACCAGCCCGCGGACGAACGCCTCCTCGACGCACTCCTTGAACGCGGGCAGCATGCCGGCGTGGTGTGCGGCGATGCCGCGGGACAGCGCCTCGGCGAACGAGTCGTACCGCAGCACCCTCAGGTCAGCGTCGCTGAGGCTGGCGGTGTGCCGGCTGAGGATCTCGGCGATCTCGGACCGCTCGCCCTTGCTGGTGAGGACGATCCCGGAGCCGAGCAGTTGACCGACCGCGGCATCGCAACCGATCCGGGAGAAGATGAAGACGATCGCCGGCAGTAGCGCGGCGGCGTCGAGGGTCTTGATCATCTCGGCCCGGCTCGGCGCGCCCGCCGACCGGGGCCGGTAGCCGCGGTCGTCGGCCCGCCCGCCGACGTTCGTGCCCGCTCCGCCGTATGCCCCGCTTCCGTAGCTGACGCGACGCTGCCCCTTGCCGTTGCGCCCCCGCGGCCGCCGCGAGTCGTCGCGGACGAATCGGGACTCGTCCC
>DASTGF010000482.1:0-2672 GCA_035719255.1 Microlunatus sp.
CGCACTCCGGTCGTCGGATTCTTCGACTGGGACTTCAACGTTGTGTTCGAGATCCCCCTCGGCGCGCAGACATATCCCGTGCGGTACGCGGGACGCGCGATGGATGCCGGTCAGGCTGGCGCCGAGATGGACACCTACGCACTGTGGTTCTGGCCAGCTCCCCCGGTTCCTGACGCCGTTGTCAAGCAGACCTCGGGGTCAGCCGCCTACTGGCACGCGGCAATAGCGCGCGAGAACGCGGCTAGGTCCGAAGCATCAGAGGACTAGCGCACTCGCCTGGGCCGGTATTCCGGAATGACCCCTGAGGGTGGCTAAAGACGGTGCCGGGTTATCGTTCTTTCCACGTGAGGACGATTCGGGGCGTCTATCTGTTGCCAGCGATCCTCGCTTTCGCCGGACCGGCGCTCCTGATCGCTCTCACGCACGGCGGCTTTTGGCCAGTGGCGATCGCCTGGTGGCTGTGCGCGGCGTTAGTCGGAGTCATCCGCAACCGCCGATGGCGCATGATCGTCACCGTCGTCCTGATACCTGTTTGCGTGGTGACGGTTTTCGAGGGCGGCTTATTCATGCTCCCCGCGGTTCTCGCCTTGCTGGCGATCGACGCAAGGCACCCAGCGCCTCAGGTGGCACCGCACTAGCCTGCGCCAGCGTTCCGGAATGACCCCTGACGAGGACTAGTCGCGCTGACGCCTTAGGCGTGGAGGCCCACCGCCTGAAGCTCGCCATGCGGGTAGTCCATGACCCAGATGCTCCCGTCCGTGGGATCGCGGTACGTGGCCGTCCAAGCGACGACATCGACCTCTAGCTCTTCAAGCTCGGTCTCGGCAAAGCGCTGGGCCGCGTTGCCATGGACTTCACCGGTCGCTCTGGGGTCAGTCATACGTGGACGGTATCGGCCTCGTGTGAATGGGCGGTGGCCTGGGCCAGTGTTCCGGAATGACCCCCTGAGGCGGCGAGGGATCCACTGGTGTAGAAAGCGATTCGTGCTGCGCTCGATCGCTGTCCTCGCCGCGACCCTTGGAGTTGCGATCGTGCTCGGTGGCTGCGGAGGCGGCGGTACGGCGGCGTCCTGCTCCCTCTACAGTCATCGGTTGAAGATGCGCGTCGTCTTCGTCTTCCCCGGGAGGGCGCCGGTGCCTCCCGCACAGTGCTCGAGCCTCGGTAGGAGCCTAGGGCCGGCTGCGTTCCGGTTCCGCTCAGTCAAGGGACAAAGCAATTACGGCGCCGACAAACGCGTGTGCGTGGCTCACCGCACAGGAGCCGAGGCCGATGTCTACGCGGATCCTCACGCGGCGCATTTTGTCGAGCGCGCCTTGTGCAAGTTCGTCAAACGCGTACTAGCTCTGGCCTAAGCCAGTGCATCAGGCGCGAGCTCCCTCGCCTGGGCCAGTGTTCCGGAATGACCCCCGAACTCTGCCTAGCACACTAGGCTTGACACCCACCCCGCGAGTCGACCCCCGCCGCCCCCTCCCGGACCCACCCGTGCAGGTCACCCAGAGGGTCGGGAGGACCGAGTCCGGGCGCTCCTGTATCTGGCGTCGGCGACGGTAGATAAACGCCTCGTGGCCGGTAACCGCACGGAGTTACAGATTTCATGCGGTGGGGCAGTTGGTGCTCCGTGGAAGCCAGGTCCAGTGAGCAGCAGCTCGCGATGCTGCACATTCTCTACGGCGCGTGTTCGGCGGCCCTGACCGCATTCCAGGCGGCAGACAACCCGGTCGATGAACAACTCGTTCTCGATCTCGAAGCAATGATCGTTCGAACACGGGGCGAGATTGAGCGACTCGCCGCGCTCGTCGCGGGGGACGCCGCCTAGGATCCTCCGGGGCGACGGCGTCTGTCGGCCCGGGGTCTCTGTCGAACTCGTTTTCCGAACAACGCAGGCCCGTGGCCGGCTCAGCCGTTCATGGCTACTCTGCTCGATCTGATGGACGCGCGCGAGGAACGCCTGGCACGGAACGAGACGCTCTTCCGATCGGTGAACGAGAACATCGAAGACGCGGCGATCTCGGGTCAGCTCGATGATCACGTGTTCGAGTTCTTCTGTGAGTGCTCCAACCTCGATTGCACCCTTCTCATGCCGATGACGCTCGCCGAGTACGAGCGGATTCGTGCAGACCCGAGACAGTTCGTCGTCGCGCCGGGCCATGACTTGCCTGAGATCGAGGTCGTGGTCGCTCAGAGCAGCGCCTACCAGGTCGTGGTCAAAGAGGGTGAGGCGGCCGAGTTCGTCACCGAGCACGACCCGCGCACCTGAATCCCGCGCTGGACGCGGGTTGGTGCATGATCGAGTCGTGCCGGTGGAGACAATCCATCTCGGGGCTCCGAGCAACCCGGAACTTTGGACGGTTGAATCGGTGCACGCGGTCGCCGGGAAGGGGCTCGAGGGTGACCGTCATTTCCACGCCGGCGGAGCGGCGCCGGGCCAGGCGCTGACGCTCGTCGCCGCCGAGGTTGTCGAGGACGCCGGGCTGAGGCCGGGCGAGACTCGACGGCAGGTGACCGTGCGCGACGTGGATGTCAACCGCCTCGTGGGCAAACGCTTTCGCGTGGGCGAGGTCGAGTGCCTCGGCGTGGAACTCTGCGAGCCGTGTCGCCATCTCGAGTCGATGACACGACCGGGGATCATCAAAGAGCTCACCCACCGGGCCGGAATCAACGCGGACATCGTG
>DASTGF010000483.1:0-4596 GCA_035719255.1 Microlunatus sp.
CTGACAACTCGTGGTTTCGAGGACGGTCAGCCGCCAGCGCCCACCAGCATCGGCGTCGTCGCCAGGTGGATGTCCATCACCTCGTGCAGGAGTGCGACGGCCTCGTCGTGGGGACGCTGGAACGAGTTGCGCCCCATGATCGTCCCAAAGCCACCGCCGGCGGCGGTCTGCCGGTTCTCCTCGAGCACGGCCTCGGTGCTCTTGGCCGCCCCACCGGAGAAGATGACGATCCGGTGGCCGTCGAAGGCCGACTGGACGACGTGGCGCACGCGGGCGGCCAACGTCGAGATGTCCACCTCGCCCTTCACCATCGCCGCCCGCGCCGCCTCACTCTCGATGTACTCCGTCGGCGGCTTGACCTTGATCACGTGCGCGCCGAGCTGCGAGGCGAGGTGCGCGGCATAGGCGACCACATCGACCGCGGTCTGGCCCTCCTTGGAGATGCCCGATCCGCGCGGGTACGACCAGACCACCAGCGGCAGTCCCGCGGCAGCGGCCTCGGCGCCGAGCCGGCGCAGATCGGCGTACATCGTGTTGCGGTGCGACGATCCGGGGTAGATGGTGAACCCGACGGCGGCGCAGCCGAGCCGTAGCGCGTCCTCCGCGCCGGCCACGACGGCCGGCTCCGGATCGGTGCCGGTGTAGAGGGAGTCGGACTGGTTGCACTTGAGGATCAGGGGCAACTCGGCCGCGTAACGCGGGGCGACCATCCGGCAGGCGCCGAGCGGCAGCGCATGCGCGCTACAGCCGGCATCGATCGCCAGTTGCGCGTGATAGCGCGGGTCGTAGCCCGCGGGATTGACGGCAAAGCTGCGGGCCGGCCCGTGCTCGACACCCTGGTCGACCGGCAAGATCACCAGCTTCCCGCTGCCACCGGTCCGGCCCTGCATGAGGATCCGGCGCAGGTTGGCGAGGGTCTGACGGTCGTCACCCTCGTACCAGGACAGGATCTCGTTGACTCGTGCGCTCATCGTGGCCCCCTTCGGACGACGCTGTACGGCTGGGATTCACCTCCAGCCTCATCCGATCCGGCGCCGGCGACCAGGGACGATGGTCACCCCTCCGCCCGCCACCCGCACCGAAGCACCCAGCGACGAGCGGGCGAGCTGTTCTAGGCTGCCGCCAGACCCAACACGCGGGAGGCCCCTTGAGCACGATCTCCATGCACGAACGGCTGCCGTTCGACGAGGCCACCGCACCGTCGCTGGTGTCCACCGGTGAGCTGCCCGACCTCGACCAGGTGCGGGACGCGGTCCAGGAGGCGTACGAGCGCTATCGCACCGACAACGACGGTACGGTCGCCGACTACATCCCGGCGCTGGCCGCCGCATCGCCGGACTGGTTCGGGATCAGTGTCGTCGGAGCCCGGGGCCGCTACCTCGACGTGGGCGACGTCGACATCCGCTTCTCGATTCAAAGCGTGTCCAAGCCTTTCGTGTTCGCCCTCGCCTGCGAGGAGATCGGCTACGAGCAGGCGCGGCTGAAGCTCGGGGTGAACAGCACCGGCTTCCCGTTCAACTCCCTGATCGCCATCGAGCTGAATCACGACCGGACGATGAACCCGCTGGTCAACGCCGGGGCCATCGCTACGACCAGCCTGATCGGTGGCGACGGCGTGGAGGAGAAGTGGGCCACGGTCCGCTCCGGGCTGTCCCGCTTCGCCGGACGCGAGCTCGACGTGAGCGAGGAGGTGTTCGCCTCCGAATCGGCGAACAACCAGCGCAACCAGGGGATCGCGCAGCTGCTGGCCAGTTACAACCGGCTGTGGGCGGATCCGGTCGAGGCGGTTGACGTCTACACCCGGCAGTGCTCGCTGGAGGTGACCGTGCACGATCTCGCCGTGATGGCGGCGACCCTCGCCGACGGCGGCGTCAACCCGATCACCGGCGAGCGAGTGATCAGCCGCGGCGTCTGCCGTCGGGTGCTCGCCGTGATGGCCACCGCCGGCCTGTACGAGCTCTCCGGCGACTGGCTGTACGAGATCGGCATGCCCGGCAAGAGCGGCGTCAGCGGTGGCATCGTCACGGTGTCCCCGGGCAAGGGTGGGTTCGCCACGTTCTCACCGTTGCTGGACCGAGCCGGCAACAGCGTCCGCGGTCAGCTGGCCACCAAGTACCTGGCCGAGCGGCTCGGACTGAACATCTTCGCGTCCGTGCCGTTGTGACCTGTGCGGCCACGCCTACCCGTGAGCCGAGACGTCGGGGTGGAACGATCGTCGAGGGCTGACCGGTGATCCCGGCGACCCCGCTGGCTGGGCCGGCGATCGACCGCGCGAGGAGGTACCGGGCGGCGCTCCGTCGTAAGGAAGGGGCAGAGTCCGCCGGCCGCTCAGGCCGCCGGCCACACAACCAGCGTCTGCCAGGTCTCCGGGTCGGGCTGCTCCTGCGGATCGGTCAGATAGCACTCCCAGACGTGCGGACCAGGCTCGAATCCCTCTTCGGCCAGACGCTGCCGGACCTCGGCGTACGTCGTCGGCAGGGTGTCGTACGGCCCCTGGTGCATCGCCTGCACCGCACGACCGCCCGGAAGGGTCCCGGGGACGACGTCCCCGGCGGGCTCGACGGCAGCGGCCACCGGGAACCCTGCTTCGAGCTCGATCGTGTCGGTCGGCATGCCGTGGTAGAGCGCGAACGGCGGCCCGGCCGGGGCGACGCCCTGCGCGGCCAGGGTCTGCATCACCGCCCCGAAGGCCCGGTCGAAGAAGGCCACGATCTCGTTCGTCGCGATCACCGCTCGGATCACCGCGGTCGGCTGTTCGTCCAGCTCGACCAGTTGTGTGTCGGCCATGCTCCAGCCTCGCACCCGATCGACCTCCGCGCCAGGCATCGGCAGGCCCAGCCCCCAGACACCGGGGGGGACCGACAGGTCAGGGCGTCACGGCGAGGTCCCCGCGAGGTCCATGACTGGGCGCGATGGCGTCGGACCGGCATACTGAGCCGGGTTTGCCGCCCTCGGCGCCTGACACCGGGGTGTCCCCCCGAGACGTTCGGGGTGAAAGGTGGCAGGCTGCCCACAGACGCTGACGACCCGGCGTCGCTGTCGACGCTCCCGGAGGTGGAGACCCTCGATGTTCTCGCGCATTGCCATCGTCAACCGGGGCGAGGCCGCGATGCGGCTCATCCACGCGGTGCGGGATCTCAACGCGCAAGCCGGTCCCGACGGACATCGGATCGAGACCGTCGCGCTGCACACCGAGGGCGAGCGCCGCGCCATGTTCGTCCGCGAGGCCGACCTCGCCTACAACCTCGGCCCGGCGGCCAACCGGCCCTACCTGGACTACGCGGTGCTGGAGAAGGCGCTGCTCGCCACCGGTGCCGACGCCGCCTGGGTCGGGTGGGGCTTCGTCGCGGAACACCCCGACTTCGCCGATCTGTGCGCCAGGATCGGCGTGACCTTCATCGGTCCGAGCGCCGAAGCCATGCGCAAGCTCGGGGACAAGATCGGCTCCAAGCTGATCGCCGAGGAGGTCGGTGTCCCGGTCGCACCGTGGAGCGGCGGCGGCGTCGACACCCTCGAGGAGGCCAAGCAGGCGGCTGCCCGGATCGGCTATCCGCTGATGCTCAAGGCAACCGCCGGCGGCGGGGGCCGCGGCATCCGGATGGTCGCCTCAGACGCCGACCTGACCGAGGCCTACGAGCGGACCCGGGACGAGGCCGCCCGCGCCTTCGGCTCCGGGGTCGTCTTCCTGGAGCGCCTGGTCACCGGGGCCCGTCACGTCGAGGTCCAGGTGATCGCCGACGGCCAGGGCACGGCGTGGGCGATCGGGGTCCGCGACTGCTCGGTGCAACGCCGCAACCAGAAGGTGATCGAGGAGTCCGCGTCGCCGGTGCTGGCGCCGGAGCAGGCCGCCGAGCTCAAGGCCGCCGCCGAACGGCTGGCCATCGCCGTCGGGTACGCGGGTGCCGGCACGGTGGAGTTCCTCTACCACCCCGGCGAGAAGTTCTTCGCATTTCTGGAGGTCAATACCCGGCTGCAGGTTGAGCACCCGATCACCGAAGTCACCACCGATACCGACCTGGTGAAGCTGCAGATCCACGTGGCGTCCGGCGGCCGGCTGATCGGCGAGCGCCCGGCGGAGGTCGGCCACGCCGTCGAGGCCCGGCTCAACGCCGAGGACCCCGACCGCGACTTCGCCCCGTCGCCCGGCCGGATCACGCTGCTGAACCTGCCGGCCGGACCGGGCATCCGAGTGGACACCGGCGTCGGCGAGGGCGACTCCATCCCGGCCGACTTCGACTCGATGATCGCCAAGATCATCGCGTTCGGCAAGGACCGAGACGAGGCGCTGGCCCGGCTCCGGCGGGCCATGCAGGAAACCATCGTCGTGATCGAGGGCGGATCGACCACCTCGTCATGCCGGCGGGTCCCGGCATTCGCGTGGACACCGGTGTCGGAGAGGGCGACTCCATCCCCGCCGACTTCGACTCGATGATCGCCAAGATCATCGCCGTGGGCCGCGACCGTGACGAGGCCCTGGCCCGGTTGCGGCGGGCGATGGGCGAGACGACCGTCGTCATCGAGGGCGGCACGACCAACAAGGCCTTCATCCTCGACCTGCTGCAGCAGCCCGAGGTCGTGTCGGGCGACCCGCAGTGG
>DASTGF010000484.1:0-2900 GCA_035719255.1 Microlunatus sp.
TTCAGGCCCGTCAGCTCCAGGCGTCTGGGCATCGCGGGAGACGGTAAGCCCGATGAGACGGTCCTCCTTCCTCAGCTCAGTGCGTGGCGACTCAACAGGAGCTTCTTGAGGGCCGTACTCAGCATGCCTCGCGGGTTGCGGGGAGCGACTGAACCCGATGACCCGCGGCAGGGGCGTGCAGGACGTGCGCAGAACGGTCGATGCTCCATTTCCAGTATCGCCGCCCGCACCTACCAGGACTGGAGGCGCGCTCGACCTGATGAAGGGGGTCAAGTCCCTTCGGGTGGTGTAGAGATCGACCAAGATCGACATCGACTGCGAACTCGCCGAACACCGACCCATCGACACCGCGCTTGTCCGCCTCTCGCGAGCTCGCCGAGTGATGCGTGACGAGATGACGGACAGCTCGCGAGAGGCCAAGCCCCAGGATCATGGCCCGTCGAGCGGATGGAACCCGGGAGCGACCGGCCGATGTGCCGCTGAGGGGATCAGCGATAGGCAGTCACCGCCGTGAGCCACGCTGTCCCGTTCGGCGATCCGATGCCGGTGATGTCGTCGTAGCCAGGTCGGACGTGGATCGTCAGCGGAGTGTCGACGTCGAACCAGCGAGCGGTGTAGGTGTAGCCGTTACTGGCGTCCACACCATTGGTGTAGTCGACCCGGACGTCTCCGGGGTAGGTCCCGAGCTGTGCCTTGGTGATGTCGTACGAGGCGTTGCGAGCCGCGTACAAGGCGGGGTTCGCCAGGCCGTACGGCCCATGGCGCTGCACCGCGAGGGCGAACATTCCTGCGTAGAGCGGCGAGGACAGGCTGGTACCGCCGATCCGGTACTCGTCGTAGTAGGCGCCATCGGGGAAGGTCTGCGTTTGCCCAATCAGCATGCCGGTGTTCGGGTCGCCAACGGCGGCTACGTCGGGCACCACGCGCATGGCGGCGCCGCCGTCCCTGCGTGCGATCGAGTCCGGCACGACGCCGGCCTGATAGTCCGGTTGCGCGAAGATTCGGCTGGTGCCGCCACCAGCGCCGTACAGGTAGGACGGGGTGCTCCAACTCGGAGCGCTTCCGCTCGTCGTCAGGCTGCTGCGTCCGGTCTCCCAGCCGAGTTCGAACAGCCGAGTGTTGTTCTGGGTCACACCGAGCGACGTCCCGCCGACTGCGGTGACCCAGGGGCTTGACGCGGGCCAGTCGGGGGTCGGGGTCGCGCCCGACACCCCACGCGTCTCGTCGCCGTTGTCACCGGAGGAGAAGAACAGGCTGATGCCTTCGGCAGCCGCCTGGATGTAGGTGTCCTCCTGTGGCTTGATGTAGCCGGTGGGCAGTGCTTCGGTGCTGTAGCCGTAGGAGTTGGTCACGATGTCGGCGACGTGTTTGTCGACCACGCGATTCATGATCGCGTCCATGTCCCGGTAGTTGTTCGGCGCACCGACGTACACGATGTTGGCGCCCGGGGCCATGGTGTGAACCGCCTCGATATCGAGGGTCTCCTCACCGCTCCAACTCTCGGGGTGCTGACGCGGGTTCTCAGGCCGCCGGGAGGTGCCGGGAGGCACGTCCTGACGGAACTGACCTGGCTTGAAGGTCGGCAGGCCATGCCGGTCGAAGTAGGTGTTCGCGTCGGACTCGACCGTGGCCGACGCGTACGCGTCGATCACCGCGACGGTGACGCCGGTTCCGTCCGTGCCGCCGGCGATGGTGCTTGCCAGACCGTACGCGCCCTGCAACTGGACGCCGGCGTAGCCGCACGGTGCGAACGCGGACGGCGATGCGGGCAGCTTGGTCCCGTCGGGGGTGGGCGTGTTCTGCACCGTCTTCTCGCCCCAGTAGGCCGAACAGGGCCGAGCGTTACGGAAGCCGGCGGGAGGGTTCGCGTTGGGTTGAACGAGTTCAGCCGAATCGTCCAGGCCGAGGACGGCTTGGACCTGAGGCAAGGTGCGCGGCACCGACAGCGGGCTGGCGTTGGCGCGCAGCGTCTTGCCCTTGACCCGGTAGGTGCCGAACGAGGTGTTGAAGCTCTTGGCCGCTTGACCGAGCGTTCCGCTCGCTTCGACGTATTTGTGATTGTCCGGAATCGCGCCCACGGTGAATCCCTGGCCCTTGAGCCAGGAACTGACTGCCGCCGCGTCATCGGAGGTCGGCGAGAACCGAGCGCGGTACTGCGCCGGAGTGAGGAACTTGCGGTACGCGGCATTGCCGGGGGTGGACACGGCCATGGCGAACACGGCAGCGCTCGCCTGGTCGCGGTTCTGCAAGTAGACCCTGAAGTCGACCCTGGTCGAGTCGCTCGGACTACCTGCACGAGCAGTGGCGTTGGCCCATGACGGCATGCTGCCGCTGAGCGTGCTTCGAGCCGCCGGGGCAGCCGCCGCGTTCAGGGTGCCGGCGGTAGCAGCCAGGATGGCGCCAACCACCACCGCCACACATCGGGAGCTAGGAGTCACGGACCCTCCGCACAGCCAGGCGGCCGCCTTGTGGCGGTCGCAGATGGATTCTGTTAGGCCAACTATCAACCAGCGCCCGGTTGCATACAAGGTCCAGCTGCTTCGCACCCCACCGGGATCCTGCGCACGCAGCTCCATCAGCGCGGCCGTTCGACGGCTCCGGCGGCCGATGCGGAGACGGCAACGGCCGCGACGAGCGATCAGCCCTCCCGCGACAGGTCATGGGCGTCCGCCCGTCACAGGACACACGGGGTGCGCACCACCTGGTGAAGACTCGTGCATCAGCCTCGTCGCCGATCATGTGTCGGCTCGGGCAATCACCAAGAATGGTCCGAACCGCCCAGAGAGCAGCCGCGCTCGACCCGCGTCCAGTCAGGAAGGTCGTGACGGAATCCTTCCCCTCGGCCGACGGGCGGGTGCCCGTTCGGAGCCTGCAGAGAAGGACCTCCGTCCCGTTCCCGC
>DASTGF010000485.1:0-2108 GCA_035719255.1 Microlunatus sp.
GAGGTCGGCGACGGCGTACGACGCGGCGACGGCGGCCACGATCGGCGCCGCGCTGGCGTCCGCGGGGAAGGACAGCCACTGCCGCGGCCCTTCGACCCGGCGGGTGGCGGCTCCGGCCACCTCGATCGGCGGCCCCTCGTCGACCAGATCGACCACCAGCGTGCGGGTCGACCCACCGCGCCGGTGGAGGTCGGTCAGGGCTCCGTCGAAGACGGCCGTGCCGTGGTCGATCACGATCACCCGGCGACACAGGGCCTCGATGTCCTGGAGGTCGTGGGTGGTGAGCAGGAGGGTGGTGCCGCGCTCGGCGTTCAGGGTGCGCAGGAAGTCGCGCAGCCGGCCCTTGCTCACCACGTCGAGCCCGATGGTCGGCTCGTCGAGGTAGAGGATCTCCGGGTCGTGCAGGAGCGCGGCGGTGATGTCGCCGCGCATCCGCTGCCCGAGGCTGAGCTGGCGCACCGGGGTGTCGAGCAGGTCGCCGAGGTCGAGCAGGTCGACGTACTCCTCGAGGTTGCGTCGGTGCCGCACCGGGTCCACGCGGTACAGCTTCTGGAGCAGGGCGAAGGAGTCGCGCAGCGGCAGGTCCCACCACAGCGTGGTCCGCTGGCCGAACACCACCCCGATCCGCCTCGCCAGGTCGGTGCGCTGCCGGCTCGGGTCGAGCCCGGCGACCGCGACCCGCCCGCCGGTCGGCACCAGGATGCCGGTCAGCATCTTGATCGTGGTCGACTTCCCGGCGCCGTTGGGCCCGATGTAGCCGACCATCTCCCCGGCCTCGACGGCGAAGGTGAGGTCGTGGACGGCCCGCACCTCCCGCGTCGTCCGGCGCACCCCACCGGAGCGCTTCTTGACCGCGCAGGTCCGCTCCAGGCGCTCCACCTCGATCAGTGCCACGAGCACCCCTTCGTCTGCGTTGGTCGAACGTTCGTATCAGCGGGCTGTGGGTCGAACGTTCGTGCCGGCATCGTGAACCGGACGTTCGGCCCAGGTGGGGTGTGGGTCGATCGGTCGACCAACTGCGCGGAACGGGTGCCCCTCGCCGTCGCAGGCCCTGCAGCCGACGGCGGACCCGCGGGCCGCGTTCCTGTCACGCGATCCTGGTCTCCCAGGGGGTGTTCGGGCTCAGGCTGCGCCTCGGCGAGGTCTGGGGCGTCGGTCGAGCCTGTCGAGACCATCTCAGCTCCCCGTGGACGCGTAGTGGCGGACGCCGGTGCGCCAGGCCAGGAGGGCCGCGGCCAGCACCACACCGGCGGCGATGGGAGAGCAGAACTGCAGCCACTCCGGCAGGCCGAACGGGTCGTCGAGGCCGAGCAGGTACAGGCAGGGGTACCAGTTCACGAACGCGACCGGGATCAGGAAGGTGAGCCCCTTGGTCAGCTCCGAGGGGTAGATGGAGAGTGGGTACTGGGTGATCGTGTTGCCACCGTAGGTGAACGCGTTGGCGAACTCCGTCGCGTCGGTGGTCCAGAACTGGACGCACGAGAACGCCACGAACAGCCCGAAGAAGATCACCCCGGAGCTCAGGACCATCGAGACCCCGACCAGCACCCGCAGCGGGGTCCACTCGACCCCGGTGCACGCGACGGCGAGCACGATCAGGGCCTGGCTGATCTGTCCGAAGCGGCGCAGGGAGAAGTCGTCCGCGCAGATCTGCACCAGCAGCGGCACCGGCCTGGTCATCATCTGGTCGAGCCGTCCCGTGCGCACGTACAGCCCGATCCGCTCGACGCTCCCGATCAGCAGGTCCGCCACTCGCAGGCCGACCCCGCTGGCGCCGTAGAGCAGGGCGACCTGCATCAGCGTGAAGTCCCCGAGGGTCTCGAGGTGGCCGAACATCAGCCAGAGCGCGACGAAGTCGAGGCCGGTGATCAGGAAGCCGGCGACCGTCAGCAGCGCGAACGACGTCGGGTAGGCGAGGGACGCCCTGACCCACAGCGCCGCGATCGCGGCGTAGCTGCGCACGGCGAACCCCCACCTGCCACCGCCGTGGGTCGAGCGGGCGCCGTGGGTCGAGCCCGTCGAGAACTCAGCCACCCTGCACCACCACCTTGCGGGTCGCGGCCCGCAGCACCACCTGGCACAGGCCGAGCAGCGCCACCACCCAGAAC
>DASTGF010000486.1:0-2239 GCA_035719255.1 Microlunatus sp.
TCGACGACCTCGACGGGTTGCCAGTCGGAACGCGACCACCACGGTGAACAGCAGGCCCATCACTGTCCATGCCACCGGGTGCATCAGAGCCCCTCGGCCTCTTCGTTCCTGGAGGAGCCCGGGGGGATCATCTCAGGCGCGAGGAGTTGATTCGGCGGCTCCAATGTTCAGCGCCGATCAGGGTGCCCAACTCCTCGGCATCGGTCTCATCGTCGCTGGCGTATGCGTGCCGAGCCAACGCTCGAGCGATCAACTCGGGACTGAGGTCGGGCAGTGCGGTAGCAACAACCTCCGATGTCGTGATGTCCGGGGTGTGTCCGAGCAGGATGTGGGCCACCTCGTGGCAGATGATGGCCGCTCGTCGTGAGGGTGTCGTCGGCTCGTCAATCACCAGATAGTCGGCACGCTTGGTCGGAAGCCAGAGTCCGGACGTAGCTCGGCCGGCGAAGTGATGCGAGAGAACGTGAATCCGTCGACTTCGCTGCTGTCCCAACGCGTCAAGAAGACCGCCGAGGTCCCCGTCTATCGGCATCAGCCGCTTGGCCACGCGAGCCGCATTCATCACGCGACGCGAGCTCACCGGTTGCGCGGCGGACGATCCTGCGCGTCTCACCCTGGCGCCCCTTCCTCATTCATGCCCGGATCGACCCGACGCGACAGGTCTGGAGGCGCGGCGAGCGCGACCAAGCGGTCAGCTGTGCCGCCCGGGCGAGCGACTCCTGCCGCAGCCGGAGTGGAGACGCGCACGCGTTGCTGTACAGCTCCCAAACCGCCGGGGCGTGGGATATGCGCGAATAGGAGTCCAGTCGCTTTGCGGTAGTCCGTTCCCCTCCTGGTTGTGCGGCCACCGACAGACCTCCTACGTGACTGAGCACGTCAGTATTCCGCCCTCAGCATGACACGGCACTTTCCGGGACCTCACGCAAGCGTCCGTGCGGAGACGTTTGCGTTTGGACGCTGACTTGGGGTCATTGACTTGGCTTCCTTCGGCCGGTGTTGGCACGTGCAGCGGAATCAGGCGTGCGCCTGGTCGGCGTCGATCTGATCAGCCCCACCGCTGTTTCGGAGGTGATCATCGGCCTGCCATCTGCAGAAGTAGCTGGTTCTGCTGGTCTTGATGCCACCGGTCGGCGTGTTGACCGGCACGGTCGACGACCCGGTTGAGGGCGTCGTGCCAGTAGACCAGTTCGAACGAGCCTTGTTCGAGCTTGAGCCGACGGACGTCGGCGATCTTCAGGCCGAGCAGTTCGGCCCGCAGGGGCGGAATGTTCTCCCAGCGATCGGGCGGTCCGATCTGGGCGTGCAGGCCGTACTCGTCGACCAGCGCCTCGACCCATGCGCGGAGGGCTTCAGCGTGGGCGTCGGCGTTCCCCGCGTTCGAGTGATGCTGGGCGGGCGTGAGTTGCTGGAATTGTTTGGTGTGGGCGAGGACCTGGCCGGCGAGGTCGTTGAGCATGCTGGCCAACTCGTCGAGCGCCGGCCACGGATCCGGACCAGTGTTGTTCATCGTGGGGCTGTCACGGGCCGGCCGGCGGGGAGGAGCCGGGCCAGGCTCCGTCGGATGGTGGTGGGTTGGTCGTCGGCGAGGTCAAGTGCGAACGCCTGATCCATCATGGCCGCCACGCCGGGGTCGATCAGGTCACGCATGGCGGGGGATTCGAACCAGGCGGGGACGGTGAGCTTGATCGGCTTGTAGTGCTCGACGATCGCGAGGACCTCATCCGGCCCGAGCCGGCGCAGCTCGGCCGGGGTGGCCAGGTCGACCTCGTCCTCGGACATGGACACGGAACGGCGTTGGTCGTGGAGGTCGCGGCTGTGGTTGATCGTGGACCGGATCGTCTTCCCCAGCAAGGTGGAGAGTTCGTTGAGGGTGCCGACGTCGCTGATGCCTTTCAGGTACACCTTGGCGATGTGGTTGGACCGGACCTCTTCGGCGGCGTCGCGGTAGATCCGGCGGATCTGGGCGAGGTCCTGCCACACTGACTCGACGACGACCCCCTGCCCGCGGCCACTGGAGACAATGTGGGCCAGGTCGCGAAGTGGAGCGATGTTAGCCGCCTCGTCGAGGGACAGCAGCAGTGCCGGGCGGAGGGGCCGGCCGGAGGCTTCTTCGCGTTCCTGGACGCGGCGGACGATCGCGTTGAGGACGGACTCGAACACTGCCCGATAGATGTGCTGGTCCGCGTTCGACGCGATCAGATAGAGGGTGCCGCGCTGGTCGAGGAGCCGGTCGATGTCG
>DASTGF010000487.1:0-8524 GCA_035719255.1 Microlunatus sp.
GTAGTAGTCGTCCGGGCCCAGGTGCCCGATAATCATCCGGTTCCCGTTCCAGACGGGCACAATCGCCGCCGGGTCATTGATCCGCACGGCCGGGTAGGAAGCATCCAATCCCATACCAGCACGCTAGAACCCACGATCATCCCCCCGCCGACCGCCCCCAGACACCGCAAGAAGCGGTACGGCTCAGGAGGTGGGCTTTGTACCTCCGCCTTTGGTACACGCCCCGACGTTCCCGGGTGACGTTGGGCTTATGAGCCGAGCCCGAATCGTCTACGAGATGAGCATCGTCTCGAGGTGGGATCTTGTGGTTGCAGAAGTTTCGGGCTTGATCGAGGTGGGCCGCACCGCACATCGAGTTGCGCGCATCGAGGTTCCAGCGCGCGGGCGCCTTTGCTGGCGGAGTTGGGGTCGCGGGGGATGGCTGCGGTGTTCCGGCGCCGTAGGGGTAGGTGAAGTGTTCCACTGGGTTTGCCGATGATCTTCTCGAGTAGTCCGCGGGGTTGGTCGAGGTGCACCGACCAGTCGGGACCGGTGTATTGGTCAACCCGGTGGTGGTCCCAGGTGTGGGCGGCCCCGGTCATGCCGGCGTCGTCGAGGCGTTTCAGGTCTCGCCCGGTGAACCAGCCGGGTTTGTCGAGGACGACGGTCAACCAGCACGACCCAAGCACCCTCCGCATTCGGCGGACCGTTCAGGATCTCCACAACTCGGTCAGCGACCTCGCCTCGTGTCGATGTCGCCTGAAGACTCGCATCGACCCCGATCAGACGGAACAGGTGGTGAACATCGTCGCGTTCCTGAGCGGTCAAGCCGACACCCAGCAGATCCAGGGGCGGCCATCGGTGTCACGGTGAAGTCGAGCATCGTGCGGGCCAATGGCGAGTCGGTGGGGGACACCGTGACGGATCGGTGTGAGGTGCAGGAAGTCGAGGACGCACGGGTCCGTGTTCAGCTGCTGCGAGCGTGCCTGCCACCGGTGGCCGACCAGGTGCCGGTCCTGACAGACTCGTCGGGGTGGACCCGCTGGAGTGCAGGCGGCGATTTGGCAGTCGGCCGGTCGCTCGGCTTGCGACGGTGAATCCCGATGGGAGCCCGCATCTGGTCGTGGTGGTGTTCGCCCTCGTCGGCGACACGGTCTATACCGCCGTCGACAGCAAACCGAAGCGCAGCCGCCAGCTGCGGCGGCTGGACAACCTGCAGCGAGATCCGCGCTGTTCGTTGTTGGTCGACCACTACGCCGAGGACTGGTCGAGGCTGTGGTGGGTCCGCGCCGACGGCGAGGCCAGCATCGTCGAACCGTCGGACGCGCCTGACGCGCTGGCGGCGCTGACGTCGCGATATCCGCAGTACGGGGTGCTCTCCGGACCGATCGGCCCGTTGATCGCTGTCCGGGTGACGCGCTGGAGCGGCTGGGCCGCCGGTCCGCTGGAGGATGGGCCGTCCACACCGCTGTCGGGCGACCGGCCGCCGGCGTCTCGGAGGTGATGGGCGAGTGTGGTGGCGTCAGAGGCGTGTCTCGCTCGATCAGCCGGCCTCAGCCATGCGGCGATGATCAGCGGGTCGTCGACCCGACGACTCCCACATCGTCGACACGGACCAGCGATTCTGCTGACGCCCTCGGCAACCTGGTTGGCAGCACCGCTTGTTGGCGCTTGCCGTTCTCCGGGCACACGCATGGTCCGTAGGGCGGAGAGCGCAGCTTCACCCGGCCGTGGATGTCCTTCGCTTACGCGCCTCGGCCCTAGACCTTTACCCCCTACACCTTCACCACAGTTCGCTGTACTGCCTTCCCGCAGGGGTCTGGGGGCGCCAATTCGTTTGGCGCGCATGGAAATGGACCGCTCGGCCTCGGGCCTCACGTCCAGTGCTGGCCACGTCGCCTCAGTCCTGCTCGCAGGTATGCAGGTTCCTGCATTGCGCCCTTGGATCGGTCGCGAAGGCATCGGCGTTTGCTGGGCTCATCTTGGCTGCGTCGACCTTGTCGGCGACGACAAGGAAAGGACCCGTCAATGACCATTCCGACCCACGAGGAGGCGACCATGTCCATCACCCAGCCCGTGAGCGCGGTGTGGGACGACGAGCAGCCCGTCGACCACGGCCGGGGCTCCGGTCGCACCGCTGACCCCGGCCGGTCTGCCGTACCGGTGGCGGCCCCGACTGCCGGCCGCAGCCTGTACACGGTGATCGCCGATCAGGTCCTGGCCGCATCGTCGACGACGACCCGCAGCCACCGGCCGAGCACGCCGGCGAGCGGGAGTGGGACCGGTTCGACCGGACCGCCCACGACGTCCGGGTCCTGCACGCCTTCGGCGTGATCGTCAGCCACGTCGCCCAGGCCGTGATCACCGGACTGCTCGACCCCGCCGCCGAGCAGACCTGCAACGTCAGCCAATCGCGGCCCCGACCATCCACCGATCACCGTCGATGAGTGCCCCGAACGGAGGCATCGGGTGCCGATGATCTTTGATCATGGATCTGTACAACCCGGCGGTCACGACCCGACAAGCCGCCGCGCGGCAACGTCATCTCATCGACCCCGGCCTGGCCGACACCTACCTGCTCAACTTCCGCAGCACCAGCGTCATCATGGAGTCATGGATGTCAGCGCCCATTCGGTTGCGTTTCCGCGCCGCTGGTGGTATCCCGTGGCCCGGTCGTCGGAGTTGGGCCGGCGGCCGTTGGCGCTGACGCTGATGGACACTCCGCTGGTCGCGTTCCGAGATGCCGAAGGCAGTCCTGCTGTCGTTCTGGACCGCTGCAGTCATCGCAACTACCCGCTTTCGCTCGGGCGCGTCACTGGCGGAGGCCTCTTGGAGTGCGGCTACCACGGGTGGAGCTTCGACGGTGGCGGGCAGTGCCGGCGGGTTCCGGGTTTGCGTCGTGACAAGGTCCAGTCGACCTGGCATGTCCCGTCTCACGCGACGATGGAGCGCGATGGTTTCGTCTGGATGTGGGGCTTTGCCGATGCCGAGCCGACGCGTCCACCGGTGGCGCTGCCCGTGGTCGACGGCCCTGGTGCGGGTGAGGCCGTCTTCCGCTGTGACCTGGAGTCCACGCTGCGGGCTTCGACGGAGAACGCGCTGGATGTTCCGCATACCGCGTACCTGCACCGAGGGCTGTTCCGTGGCGGCGCCACCCGGACCATCACCGCGATCCGCCGCCCGATCGAGGACGGGGCGGAGGTGCAGTACCTCGGAGAGCCGGTGGGCATGGGTCCGATCAGGCTGTCCGGTGAGTCCGGCCGCACGCTCGACCACTGGGACCGGTTCCTGCTCCCGTCGACGGCGCAGATCGAGTACGCCGTCGACGGCTGGTTCCGGATCGTCAACACGATCGTCCAGCTCCCTCTGGCCCCGTTCCGCACCCGTGCCTGGTTCGTGGTCCGGTTCTCCAGCCGACTGCCGGCCCCGCTGGTGCGGGTGGCCGTCCGCCAGCAGGGACGACGGATCCTTCGCCAGGATGCCGACGCGCTGGCGCGACAGACCGAGCGTGCCCGCCAGTTCGGCGGTGAGCGGTACGCGTCGACGGAGCTCGACATGCTCGGGACGGCGATCTGGCGGCTGCTGCGACACGCGGAGCTGGTCGAGCAATCCAGCGGCGCTGACCTGCCGCCGGTGACCATCAGCGAGCGCGAGGTGGTGTTCGAGGCGTGACCGAACCCGTCGCGCCGACCGTTTGCAGCGTCCACTCCGCCTCGTCGGTTGTGTTCGACCTGCATACGCATGGGCCCGGGTTCGTGCCGCACCCGTTTCGGGCGGTGTGGCGGGCGGCCACTCGGGCAGCACCACCCGAGGTTGGCTTCGAGGTGTTGCGGCCCGCGGGCGTTGACGCCGTGGTGGCTGCGGCAGTCGGCGACCCGGTGGTGACACGCTGCTACCTGGGCCGCGGCCCGCTGGCTGCCGTCGAGGCCCAATTGGCGCGAATCGAGCGGCAGGCTGCTCAGGCCGGGGCGGTCGTCGTGAGGTCGGTTCACGGGATCGCCTCGGCCAACGCAGGAGGCACGCCAGCCGTCATGCTCGGCGTCGAGGGTGCAGATGCGTTGGGAGGCGATGTCGACCTGGTCGACGCTTGGTACCGCCGCGGAGTCCGGCTGATCGGCTTGGTACACCTCAGCGACAACCGCCTCGGCACCACGTCCCTGCCGTGGCAGCACTACACCGGGCGACTTCCCGTCCGGCGGCGTGCCGATGTCGGGCTCAGCCCGATCGGGGCGCGTGTCGTCGAGCGGATGAACCAGCTCGGCATGGTGGTCGACATTGCGCACTGCGACCAGCCGACGGTGCGCGACATCGCCGATCTGACCACCGCACCGATCGTGGCGTCCCACACGGGGGCCCGCGCCCTGCAGGACTTCCCCCGCTATCTCACAGACTCCGAGCTCGGGGCGATCGCTGCAACCGGTGGGCTGGTCGGCCTCTGGCCGTACTGGAGCCGCGGGGCCGGTGTTCGGGATCTGGCTGCCCTTATGACGCACGCCCGCTACATCGCCGACACCGTGGGCTGCGAGCACATCGGCGTGGGCACGGACATGAACGGCATCCCGGCCGCCATGGCCGGCTTCGGTGGCGAGCCCGACCTGCCGAACCTGGCCACGGCCCTTGTCAAGGCGGGGTTCGATGACCGGGAGGTGAGCGGCATCCTGGGCGGAAATGCGGTCCGGGTGCTGACCCAGGTCGAGCACCGGTCGCTGTGCGCGGACACTGAAGACGACTCGACAACTCCCGGACACGATTCTTGAACACTGGGCAACCCGGGTCCCAGCCGACGCGCTCGGCGATCACCGTGGCTGGCCTTGGGACTGACTGCAGCACCTCCCGGTGCCGCGGGTTGAGCGCAGACCCGGTCCATCAGGATGAACGGGTTGAGCGCCGCCAACGGTATCTCGACCAGTCTGACGCGGAAGCGCGCATACGTGCGGGGCTGAACGGTCTCACCTGTTGGCTCACGGCGCCGCGCCCCGGTTCACCCAGGGGAGGAGCGGCTGTGCTGGGAAATCAAGACGCGCACGAGTGCACGCCGTAGGCTCGGACACCGTCGAGGCCTTCCGGTCGAGGAGCTTGGGGTCGCTCTCGATCATCAGGATGCCTCGACCCATCCGAGGTCAGCTCACGACCGCTCGCTTACACCCCTCTCACCGCAGGTATGAAGAGCCGTTAACCTCCGTCTTTCGGTAAGCCAGAGATGATCATGGGTTTGTGCTGATCTGGCTTGAGAGTTTGATCTTCGAATAGGAGGACGTGCTGATCGGCCGGGCTGGTGTCCGGTTCTCCTGAGGTCCTCGGGTGGTGGGTGGTCAGCGGCTCGGCTGCCGGTCAGGTGATGAGGGGTTGTCGGATCGCGGCGAGGCGGGTGAACGCGGCGGCGAGCTGCTCGGCCCAGGGCCAGCTGGTGTCGATTCTGATGCGGACCTTGCGTTGGCCGCGGACGATCCGGGCGGCGGTGTGGAGCAGTCGGTAGCGCAGCTGCTTGATCTCGACCTTGGCGAGCACGCCGTCGAGGAGGATGGTCTGGGTCCAGGCGATCAGGTCGGCGGCGGTCAACGCCAGCTGCAGCCAGACGGCGTTGATCGGGAACTCCCGGGACGGGAAGCGGCCCATGCCGGTGTGTTTGATCGCTTTGACCCGGTCCTCGACATGGGCGTGAGCCCGGTGCCGGGCCTCCAGGAACGGCAGCTGTCCCCGGTCGGTGTCGGTGGCCACGCACTGGTAGCGCCAGCCATCGTGGGCTTCGAACACGCTGATCTGGGCGCCGGGGTGGGGTCGTTCGCGGCGGACCAGGACCCGCATCCCCGCCGGCCAACCCGCCGCGGTGAGGCCGGGCAGCAGCCCGGTCAGTTCGGCGAGCTGAGCGACCGGCAGTCCCGTCTCATCGACCGGCCGAGGCGTTCCGGTCGCGTCGACCGCTGTCGCCCACACCGCTTCGGGGAGCACCGCGATGGCGTCTTTGACCTGGTTGGAGACGGTGAACCCGACCGAGAACCGCACATCCAGACCACGCTGGTCGCGGAAGCTGCGGAGATGGGCCAACCATTCCTTGGTGGCGCCGGCCCCGTCGCAGCGGACCAGGATCGGCTGACCGTGCAGTTCGGCGTCCGGGACCTGAGCGAATGCCTCATCGGTGAGCCGGATGTGATCGGCGGCGGTGTTGCTGCCGGCGTTCCCGGGCCGCAGCATCCCGGCCAGTGCCTCGCTGGTGTTGTCCAGCCACACCAGCAGCGGGTGATAGCCGTAGCCCTTCTTAAACGTCGAAGCCGTTCCCTGCTTCTCGGAATGGCAGGTGACCAGGCTGGCGTCGAAATCGATCACCAAACCGGGCACCTCGACCCCGCCGCAACTGACCATCGGCACCGGCCGGCCCGCCTCGGCGCGCAGCAGCCAGGCCCGCTCCCGCGCTTGCGCCCGGGCCCGGATCAGCCCGGCCAGGACGGTGTCGTCGACCGAGTCCAGGACCCGCCACGCCGTCGCGGTCGAGGCCACCGGCCCGAACAGGCCCGGCTGGTGCCGCAGCACCGCAAGATCGGTGATCGTCTGCCCGCCATCGGCCAACAACACCGCCAGATCGCTCAGCACCCGACCCGGAGCATGCGCCGAACAACGCTTCCGACGCCCGCCCGCCGCCTCGTCGAACACCTCCGGCAACCCAGCCGCAGCCGCCACATCGGCCAACAGCCGAGACCCGACATGCGACACCACGCCGGTCCCGTCGGCCGAAACCTCCACCCTCGGATACGCCGCGATACGCTGCACTCGACAAGTGCCTTCCTCGTGAACCGAACCTGAACCCTCACCAAGTCCAGAATCGCCCACCAGCAAGGCACTTCGTCACATCCACCACCAGTGTCGGACCATCCAAGCAGGCCGCTACCGCAACAACCGGGTTAATTGGCCGTAGTGTGCGCATGCCGGCCAGTCACTGGTTCAACGCTATCCCGACTATTCTCCATACTCACACCCAGGAGACCTAGGTATGCCCGAGGGTTTGAATGTCGAGGTCGCCCATAAGCTCACCGAGAAAGAGGAGGAGGTTGAGCGCCGTAAACACCGCTGGGAAGAAGTTGTTGAGGTGATTGAGGTGCTTGTGCTCTCGCTGGCCGCGATTGCGACCGCTTGGAGCGGCTTCCAAGCATCGCAATGGGATGAGCGTCAGGGATTTTCATATGGGCAGGCAACTACCCAACGTTTCGCGGCCAGCGCGGCATCGACGCTTGGCGGACAGCAATTGGCCGCAGACTCTGCGATGTTCTCCAGCTGGTTAGGGGCCCGCGCCGCCGGTAACGCCGACCTGGAGATGGTCTTGGTCCGGCGCTTCACTCCTGATTACCGACAAGCATTTGATGAGTGGATCAAGACGGACCCGCTCAACAATCCGTCTGCGCCACCTGGACCAGGCTATATGCCCGGATACAAGAATCCAAACCTGGAGAAGGCCGAACAACTCAACATCGAGGCCGCAGAACTGTTCACGGCGGGAACGGAGGCAGGCGAGAAGGCAGGGAAGTACGTACGCATGACAGTGTTGTTCGCGCTTGTTCTCTTCCTCATTGCAGCCGGTCAGCGCTTCAAGCAGCGGCTTGTCCGGATCAGTGCAAATGTATTGGCTGTGTGTATGCTTGCCTACGCGCTCGTCTACCTGATCCTCCTGCCTCGGATATAGGATCACGCATGACCCGACGATGATGCGAGGATCGGGATCCCGTAGGACAGGGAGTGATACGGACCCGGTGCGCGCATGCCGGACCCAATATGCCAGCCTCGACGGTTAGCCCTGCGGCTGATGCTCGTTATGCTTGCGGAAGGTTGAGCGCTCGCCGTGCGGGGGGACTCAAGCAAGCCGCCCGGGTCAGCACCGATGCGTGGGCCGCCGAATGCTCCAGAACGCGATCCAGCAACGCCACGCCCGCGATGCCCAACCTCGGGAATGGGCTGAGGGTCGTGTGATCGGCCGCGTAGACAATCGCAGATGATCAGACCCGCCACGCTCCGCTGCGCAAGACACTTCCCGAAGTCACGCGAGGACCTCAGAGCAGCACTCAGGACGTCGATGCGAACCACACCGGCCCTCGTCCCAGCCTGCACCCTGTTTACAAGGTCCGTGCATTACGTCTGCCACTGTCCGCCGTCGCCTTGTCGGACGCTGTGACGGGTGCAGATGTCCACGGGTTGCATACCGACTTGCTGTCAGGGCTGCTGTCAATCGACCTCTTCGTCCGAGGGGAGCACAGCGAGTGACATCGGCGGCAATACACCTGCCACGATTAACGTCTGCCCGAACGTCGGCTTGGCGATGCCGGCGATGGCCAGTGACACCATCAGGATCGCTGCCAACACGAACGGGCTGGGTGCCAGTAGCCCCATGCTCGCTGCCGAAAACCAGTCTCGCCCAGATGACAGCAGGAACGCCTGGCGGACTCAGCCAACCGCAGTAGTCGGTGCCGTAGAGGCGTCACTCATGACGATGGCGCCGCTTCCTCGGTATGCGGAACGTGGCTTGGTGACTCCGAGCCTGCTACCCAGCAAGGGCATTCTC
>DASTGF010000488.1:0-7011 GCA_035719255.1 Microlunatus sp.
AACACCCTGCTGCTGCTCTGGCTCGACATCCCGTTGGCCATTCTGTGGGGCCTGCTGGCTGCCGTCTGCAACTTCATCCCCTACGTCGGCTTCGTGATAGGCCTCGTACCGCCGGCGCTGCTGGCCCTCCTCGGCGGGGACTGGCAGCTGATGATCCTGGTGATCGTCGCGTACGTCGTGCTGAACTCGCTGTTCACCTCCCTGATCCAGCCGTACTTCATCGGCGACGCGGTGGGCGTCTCGGTCACCATGACGCTCATCTCGCTCGTCTTCTGGGGCTGGGTGCTCGGCCCGCTCGGCGCGATCCTGGCCATCCCGATCACCCTGCTGGCCAAGGCGATCTTCGTCGACTCCGATCCGAACGCCGGCTGGGCGGAGGCCCTGATTGGCTCCACCCGCCGCCACCGCCGCGAGTCCACCTGACCTCAGTCCCCCGCGAGTGGGAACGAACGACGGCGACACGCCGGTGAGAGCTGTCGTACGCGCACAGTTGCCGAGGATTCCGTCCCCGCCGGGCAGCGCAGCCGGCGCCGTTAGGATGGCCGGATGAGGCAGGCACACCCGTGAGGGGGCTGCGCGCTCTCGGGGCGAGCCTCGCCGGTGTCGCGCTGCTGATGGGACTGGCGCTGTCGAACCCCCTCCCGGCGCGAGCCGCCGAACCCCAGGCGTACGTCGCCATCACCTTCACCGGCATGTCGCCCGCGCTGCCGAAGCGCGATGGCACGGTCCGACTCCAGGGCATCGTGACCAACACCAGTAAGGTCGAGCTCTCCAACCTGCAGGCCATCTTCTGGCGCTCGTTGGACCCGATCCAAGACCACGAGGGGATGGACGCCGCCCTCGCGTCTGCGGCGAACGAGCCGCTCGGGGCCCGCAAACAAGATGTCTACGAGAACATCCCCTCCGAAGCGGATCGGGTGCTCGCGCCGAAGGAGTCGGCCTCGTTCTCCCTCACCGTCCCGGTCTCGGCCCTGACCCTGCCTCCTATCGACGCCATCTATCTGCTGGGGGTGCACGTTCGCGGCCGGCTGGTGCCGAACGGTCCCGACATCACCCTCGGTCGAGGTCGGGTGTTCGCGCCGATCGTGGACACCCCGCCGGCGAACCCCGCCCAACTCAGCACCCTGGTCGTGCTCGAGAGCCGGCCGTCCCTGATCGGGCGCAACGTATTCTGCGACGACCATCTCGCCGCAGAGGTGGGCTCGGACGGCCGGCTGACCGCGCTGCTGAAGGCGGCGGACACCGGGCTGACCAGCTTCGCCGTCGACCCAGCGCTGATCGACGAGCTGCAGACCATGCGCTCGGGATATCAGGTCCGCACAGGCGACGGCACGAACGTCACCGGAACCGGGTCGACGGCCGCCGGACGTTGGCTGGCGGACTACACCCGGATGGCCCAGCGGCGGACCGGTTTCCGGTTGCTGTACGCGCATCCCGACGTGACCGCGCTCGTGCACGCGGATCTCTCCTCCGTGCTCACCGGCGGTCAGAAGGCGTCCGCGGCGATCACCACGACCGCCGGCCTGTCGCTGCTGGCGATGGCCGCCGGCGGGCAGGTGGACCAGGCCAGCATCGACGCGCTCGCCGCGCTGAAGCCGCGCGCCATCGTGGTCGACGACGCGAGTACCGGTCAGAGCCGTCCGCTGCTCGAGGGCCCCGACGGCATTCCCCTGCTCAATACCGCCGCCATCACCTTCGGCGGAGGTCCCGGACCCGATCCCCGCCAGACCCCGGTCCAGATCCGTCAGCACACCCTGGCCGAGACCTGGCTGGAAGCGGACGCGGCCCAGGCGGACGACACGATCGGGCAGCTCAGGATCGTGCGGACCAAGGCCCAGGCCCGCAGCAACGACCGTGACGTGAACGCACCCTGGTTGAAACGGGAGTCGCTGGACCGGCTGCTGCAGTCGACCCCGGCAAGCTGGCCCGAAAGATACCGGTACGCCGATGTCGCGACCCAGCGCGAGCTCAGCCCGATGCAGCTCGGCGGGATCCGGGGACTGCAGAGCGGCTATCAGGTGGTTGCCGACCTGCTCGCCCGGCCCACGGACGTCCAGCCGGACGCCGACGCCGCGACCGCCCGCTCGGCGAGCGCCTCCTGGCGAGGCGAGGAGAGCGCCTGGGAGCAGTTCATCGACCCTCAGCTGGCGACCGTGTCCGGGATCCGCACCGGTGCGGTGAAGATCGTGACGACGCCCAAGGTGGTCACCTCCGCACACAGCGTGATGTTTCCGGTGACGGTCCGCAACACCCTGCCGCCTGATCCGGACGACCCCGACCGCAACGCGATCCGAGTCCAGCTCCAGTTCACCTCGGCCAACGGGCAGCGGCTGACGGTGAGCCCGTCGGACGAGATGCGCGACATGGAGATCCCGGCCGGAGCCGGAGTCACCAGCAACGCCAAGGTCGACGCCAGGGCCAACGGGACCGTACGGGTGACGGTGCGGGCGTACACCCTGGACGGCACGCCGGTCGGCAGCCCGTTCCAGATCGACGTCCAGGCCACTCAGGCCGGAACCCTCGGCTGGCTGATCGCCATCGCCGCGGGGATCGTGCTGGTCGGGGGCTCCGCGCTGCGGATCCGGCAGGTGGCCAAGGAGCGGACCCGCGGCGCCGTGACCGCGGATCGGGGCGACACTGACAGCCGCGACCCTGAGCAGCGCGACCCGGAGAAGCTGGATGCCTGACGCCACCCCGAACGTCCCGTCCGGCACGGGGTCGCGCGGCACCTCCGCGGACTCCTCCGGCGGGTCGGCGCCGGCACCGGAGACCACACCCGGGACCCAACCCTCAGCCGAGACGGCCGCCGCCCGCAGCACGGCGCGGCTGGTATCGGCCAGCGCACTGATGGCCGGCGGGACTCTGGTCTCGCGCGTCCTGGGGTTCGGCCGGCTGATGCTGCTCACGGTGCTGTTCGGCAACGGCACCCGGCAGGCGGAGATGTTCACCCTGGCCAACACGGTGCCGAACAGCATGTACATCCTGCTGGCCGGCGGCGTGCTGAACACCGTGCTCGTGCCCCAGATCGTCCGGGCGATCAAGGGCGACAAGGACGGCGGCGAGGCGTACACGAACCGGATCATGACCGGCGGCCTGATCGTCCTCGGCCTGATCACCGTGGTGCTTACCGCGGCGGTTCCGGTGGTGATCGCGATCTATTCCGCGCCGGGCTGGAAGGACCCCGCCCTCGCGGCGCAGTACCAGTCGATGATCATGCTCGGCTACTACTGCATGCCGCAGGTGTTCTTCTACGGCGTCTACGTCCTCGCCGGCCAGATCCTCAACGCGCGCGACCGCTTCGGGCCGATGATGTGGGCGCCGATCGCCAACAACGTCGTCTCGATCGGCGTCTTGCTGATCTTCCTGGTCACCTTCGGTGAGGGGGACACCTCGCAGCCCTTCACCGTCGGCGAGGAGCTGCTCCTCGGCCTCGGTTCGACCGTGGGCATCGCCATCCAGGCGCTGGTGCTGCTTCCGTTCCTGCGGGCCGCGGGCTACCGGTTCCGGCCGAGATTCGACTTCCGGCACACCGGGCTGGGCCGCACGCTGCGGCTGGCCAAGTGGACCCTCGGGTTCGTGCTCGTCACCCAGCTGGCGCTGGTGGTGGTCAACCGGCTGGCCAGCAGCGCGACGGTCCACGGCAGCGGCGCGGGCCTGACGGCGTACGCCAACGCGTACGCGGTCTGGATCCTGCCGCACTCACTGATCACGGTCTCGCTGGCCACCGCCATGCTGCCCTCGGCGTCGCGGCTGGCTCACGCCGGGGATCTCAGCGGAGTCGCCGACGAGACCCTGAGGGCCGTCCGGCTCGCGGTCACCGCCCTGCTCCCGGCGAGCGTCGCCTTCGTCGCCCTGGGGCTCCCGATGGCCCGGCTGGCGTTCGGTTTCGGCGAGGGCGCCAACGACGCGCAGTACGTCGGCTGGGCGCTGATGGCGCTGGGCGTCGGCCTCGTGCCGTTCACCGTCCAGTATCTGTTCCTGCGCACCTTCTATGCACTGGAAGCCAACAAGACGACCTTCTTCCTCCAGGTGCTGATCTCGTCGGTGAACGTGGTGGTCGCGATCGCCGTGGTGTTCGGGCTTCACAGCTCGACCCTGGTGGCCACCGGCCTGGCGGCGGCGTACTCGGTGGCGTACATGGTGGGTGTGGTCGCCTCCTACCTGACGTTGCGGCGCCGGCTGCCCGAGCTGCGGATGCGGTCGGTGGTGCGGTTGTGCGTGCGGTTGTTCGTCGCCGCCGCCCCGGCCGGTGCGATCGGGTTCTGGATCACGGTCGGGGTCGGATGGTGGTCGCAGACCCAGTTCGCCCGCGCGATCGGCCTCGTCGTGGCCGGACTGGTGGCGATCGGGGTGTTCGTGCTGATCAGCCGCTGGCTGCACATCACCGAGGTGACCGACATCCTGCGTACCCTGCGGCGGCGTCGCGGTGGCTCGGGCGGTGCCACCGGTGACCGGCCGGACGGCGGTGCCCCACCCGGCGATCAGGAACCGTCCGGCGATTCCAGCGAGGTCGACACGACGCTGGGATCTACCATCGACCCAGGTCCGCCACCCGCCATCGTCGCCGGAGACATCCCGATCGCACCGGAGGGTTTCGGGCCCGACCCGGCAGAAGATCGACCGACCGAGATCAGACCCCTCCGCTCCGCCACGGGAGGGTCGGCTCCGACCGAAGCAGCAGAGACCATGGTGACCCAGGCAGGCGCCCTCAGCGCCCCAGAGCAGAACACGACGGCGGGCGACCCCGCGCGGGACACCGGCCCCGTCGCACCGGCGGCGACCCTGCCGGCCGGCACGGTACTCGGCGCCCGGTACCGCCTCGAAGAGCTGCTCGCCGAGACCGGGACCACGGCCACCTGGCGCGCGTTCGACCAGGTGCTGTCCCGCTCGGTGCTGGTCCACCTGCTGCCGCCGGGTCACAGCGACGCGCCGGATCTGCTCGACCTCGCCCGGCGCGCGTCGGTGGCGACCGACGCGCGGTTCCTGCGGGTTCTCGACGTCGTCTACACCGACGATTCCGACGCCGGCGACTACATCGTCTGCGAGTACGCCAATGGTCAGACCCTGGAGGCGATCCTCACCCATGGCCCGCTGTCGGGTCTCGAGGCTGCCTGGGTGGTCCGCGAGCTGGCCGACGCACTGGCCGGCGTGCACGCCGCCGGTCTCGGCCACGAGCGGATCAATCCCGACACCGTCGTCATCACCCCGACCGGCAACGTCCGGATCGTCGGGCTGGTGATCGAGAAGTCGCTGCGTCCGAGTGCCAACGCACCGCTGCACGGGATCGACCTACCCGAGGCCGCCACCCCGGAACTGACCGACGTCCGTGATTTGGGTCGTCTCCTCTACGCCTGTCTCGTCACCCGCTGGCCCGGTGGATCGGCGTTCGGACTGCCCGAGGCGCCCCACGCGGGGCACCGCTGGCTGACCCCGCGACAGGTCCGGGCCGGGGTTGCGCCGGCCCTCGATCAGATCTGTGACCAGATCCTCGGCGATCCGCCCCGGCATCGCGCGCAGCCGATCACCACCGCGGTCGGTGTGGTGAACGCGCTGACAAAGGTGCTCGGACCCGCCGACGCGTCGACCGATCTCGAGCGGCGGCTGCGCCAGCCCATTCCCCGGGTCCGCAGCGGTGGCGGTCCTGACGACGACCGGTCCCCCGCCCGTCCACGCCCGCCCCAGACCGCGGGCGCGACATCGGCTCCGCCACCCGCACCCCGTCAGCCGGAGTCGGTCCGGACCACCCTGATCCGTCAGCCGATCCCACCCGCCCTACCGGCGGCACGTCCGCGGCGCTCCGATGGGCGCCGGCGGCTCGGGATCATTCTCGTGCTCGTGCTGCTGGGCCTCGCGCTCATCGCGGCCGGCTTGGTCGCCGTCGTCGGCCTCCGCCGCTCCGGAAGCGACGCGGGCAGCCAACCGAGCTCTGCGACGACCTCGGCCACGGCGCCGGCCGCCTCGGCGCCGATTCCGATCACCGCCGTCCGCGACTTCGACCCGCAGGGCAATCCGCCGGAGGAGAACCCCGCCGAGACCAAGCTGGCGATCGACGGCGATCCGTCCACGCGGTGGCGCACCAACCGCTATCTGAACAACCCGAGGCTCGGCAACCTCAAGCGCGGCGTCGGCCTCGTGGTTGACCTGGGTTCGCCAGCGGCGGTCCGCGCGGTTCGGGTCACGCTGAGCGGGGACGGCACCGACCTGGACATCCGGGTGCCCAAAACCGATCCCGCCACCGTCACGTCCCCGCCGATGACCTCCGACAGCCGCTGGCAGGTGGTCGGTAAGGCCACCAAGGCGACCAAGACCCACGAGATCACCTTCGCCGAGCCCGTAGAGACCCGCTTCGTGCTGGTGTATCTCACCTCCCTGCCGCCGGAAGGAGGCGGATACCGGGGAGGCGTCGCCGAGATCGAGGTCTTGTCGTGACGGCTGCCCGGCCGGGCACCCACACAGGCTCTCGGGGATCGGAGGATCCTCCCCATGCCGACGATGCAACCCTGCTGGCGGCGCACGTCGCGGAGACCCGCAGGCGTTCGCCGTCCTCGTCGCACGACACCGGGACCGGCTCTGGGCGGTCGCCCTGCGCACCGTGCGCGACCCGGACGAGGCGGCCGACGCGCTCCAGGACGCGTACATCTCCGCGTTCCGGCGAGCCGACACCTTCCGGGGGGATTGCGCGGTTACCACGTGGCTGCACCGGATCGTCGTCAACGCCTGCCTGGACCGGCTGCGGCGCGACACGGTGGCGCTGCGCCGGGCCGGTGACCTCGCCGAGCTCGACCTCCCCGACCGGCACGACCACCACTCCTCGACCGAGACGCGGCTCGATGTCCGGGAGGCGCTGGCGTCGCTGCCGGAGGGCCAGCGGATGGCCCTCGTCCTCGTCGACATGCACGGGCTCCCAGTGGCCGAGGCGGCGGCGGTCCTCGGGGTCGCCGAGGGCACGGTGAAGTCCCGGTGCTTCCGCGGCCGGGAGGCCCTCGCAGCGCTGCTCCGCGAGCGCGGGAC
>DASTGF010000489.1:0-9103 GCA_035719255.1 Microlunatus sp.
AGCGGCGATGACGCTGCGGGCGGCTTCGGTCACCAGCGCCGTGTCGGCCGTGGCGGCCTCGATCAGAGCCGTCTCGACCCGCGCGAGCGCGTCCCGGGTGATCACGTCGACCACGTCGTCTCGGGTGTCTTCGGCCAGCACGTCACTCCTACCTCATCGTCGCGCGTCGCCTCAGCGCACGAACTCGCTCGCCTGCTGGGCGAGAGCGAGCATCGGTCCGGGGAAGACGCCTAGAGCCACAGTAGCGAGCACCCCAACCCCGACGGCCACGAGCGTTCCGGCACCCGGGCGCTGGATGGCCGGCACCGGACCGATCGGGTCGGTGAAGAACATCAGCACGATGACTCGGATGTAGAAGAAGGCCGCGACCACGCTGATGACGACCGCGACGGCCACCAGCCAGTGCTCTCCCCCACTCCAGGCGCTGGCGAACACCGCCCACTTGCCGATGAAGCCGCTGGTCAGCGGGATGCCGGCGAAGCTCAGCAGGAACACCGAGAACACACCGGCGGCCATGGGCGAGCGGCGGCCCATGCCCACCCAGCCGCTGAGCGCGGTCGACTCCCCGCCCACGTCGCGCACCGTGGTGATCAACGCGAAGGCGCCGACCGTGGCCGCGCCGTAGGCGACCAGGTAGAACATCACCGCCGAGATGGAGGTCAGCGAGCCGGCGGGAGCGCCGCTGCCGGCCTGGGATGCACCGACGAACGCGGTCATCAGGAAGCCGGCGTGGGCGATCGAGGAGTACGCCAGCATCCGCTTGACGTCGGTCTGGGTGATGGCCAGCACCGACCCGAGGGCCATGGTGGCCACCGCCAGGATCGCCATCAGCGGCTGCCAATCCCAGCGCGCGCCGCCCAGGGCGACGTAGAAGACCCGCATCAGCGCACCGATCGCCGCAATCTTGGTGCAGGCGGCCATGAACCCGGTGACTGCGGTCGGGGCACCGGTGTAGACGTCCGGCGTCCAGGCGTGGAACGGCACCGCCCCGAACTTGAACAGCAGGCCGACCCCGACCATCACCATGCCGGCGAGCAGCAGCCCGTACCCCTGGGTGCCGGACACCAGCGCGGTGTCGATGGCGGACAGCTCGAAGGAGCCGGAATAGCCGTACAGCAGTGCCGCGCCGTAGACGAAGAAGGCGGAGGACAACGCACCGAGCAGGAAGTACTTCAGCGCGGCTTCCTGGGAGAGCAGCCGCTTGCGTCGCGCCATCCCCGAGAGCAGGTACAGCGGCAGGGACAGGATCTCCAGCGCCACGAACATGGTGATCAGGTCGTTGGCCGCCGGGAAGAGCATCATGCCCGAGATCGCGAACAGCGCGAGCGGGAAGACCTCGGTGTGCTCGACCCGGGCGGCCAGGGCCTCCTGCTCGGCCGGCGTTCCGGGCACGGCGGCCGCTTGCGGGGTGAACGCGCTGGCCCCCTCGAGACGACGCTCGGCGAACACCAGCAGCGACAACCCGCCCAGTACGAGGACGAGCATCCACATGAAGTACGTCGGTCCGTCGATGGCCACCGACCCCATCGCCGTGATCGCCTCACCGGTGCCGCTGCTCCAGTTGAGCGCGACGATCGCCAGCGCGACGACCAGCGAACCGAAGGTGAGCACCAGCTGGATCGGCCGGCGGAGCGATCGCGGAGCGAACGCCTCGACCCCGATCCCCACACAGGCCGCGGCGAACACCACGATGAACGGCGCCAGCAGGGCGTACTCGATGATGGGTGGCGTGATCGCGAGCGCCGGGTCGATCATCATCGCCCTCCCTCCGCATTGATCGTGGGTTGTGGGTCGGTGACCCCGACGTGTTGCATGGTCGCGGTGACTGCCGGCGTGATGATGTCGAGCATCGGCTTGGGATAGATGCCGAGCGCCAGGATCAGCAGGACCAACGGCACCATCGCCACCCGCTCACGGGCGTTCAGATCCGTGGTGACCGACGTTCGCACCGCCGGTGTCACCGGTCCGGTCATCATCCGCTGGTACATGATCAAGATGTAGAGCGCAGCCAGCACGATGGCCAGCGTCGAGATGATCGCGACGGCCTGGTATCGGGCGTAGGTGCCGGCCAGCACCATGAACTCGGACACGAAGCTGGACAGCCCCGGCAACGACAGGGTCGACAGACCGGCGAACAGCAGCAGCCCGGCCAGCACCGGCGCCACCGTGGCCACGCCGCCGAAGGCGTCGACGGTCCGGGCACCGCGGCGCTTGATCAGGTAGCCGGCGACCAGGAACAAGGCAGCGGTGGACAGCCCGTGATTCAGCATGTAGAGCGTCGAGCCGACCATGCTCTGGGAGGTGAACGCGAAGATGCCGAGCACGATGAAGCCGAAGTGGCTGATCGAGGTGAACGCGATCAGGCGGAGGATGTCCCTGGTGCCGATGGCCAGGATCGCGCCGTAGAGGATCGAGATCACCGCGAGGGTGATGACGACCGGAGTGGCCCACTGGCTGGCCTCGGGGAAGATGCCGAGACAGAACCGGATCATCCCGAAGGTGCCGATCTTGTCCATCACGCCGACCATCATCGTGGCGCCACCCGGCGTGGACTGCTCCGCCGCGTCGGGCAGCCAGGTGTGCAGCGGCACCAGCGGCGCCTTGATGGCGAAGGCGAACATGAAGCCGACGAACAGCCAGCGGCCGGTGCCGGTCGGGATGTCGAGCGCCATCAGGTCCGAGAGCAGGTAGCTCGGCTTGCCGGCCTGCGCTGAGAGCACGTACAGCCCGATCACCGAAGCCAGCATGACGAAGCCACCGAGCAGACCGAAGATCAAGAACTTGCTGGCCGCGTATGCCCGGCGTGCTCCTCCGAACCCGCCGATGAGGAAGTACATCGGGATGAGGATGACCTCGAAGAAGACGTAGAAGAGGAAGACGTCGGTGGCCAGAAAGAGATAGAGCGCGCAGGTCTCCACCAGCAGCACCAGCGCGAAGTAGACCCGGGTGTCGTACTTCGGCGCCGGACGGTCGCCGGTTGCGGTGGCACCCGAGGAGGGCAGAACGGGGACGTCGAAGTCGTTCCAGCCCGCCACCACGACCAGCGGTGTGACCACCGCGGCCAGAATGACCAGCGTCAGACCGATCCCGTCCAGACCGAGCGCGTAGTGCGCACCCAGCAGACGGATCCAGACCACGTCCTCCACGAACTGCATGCCACCGCCGGGGGTGTAGGACAGGCCCACGATGACCGCGACGATCAGGGTCAGCAGCGAGAAGATCAGCGCCACCAGCTTGGCGGTCGAGCCCTTGATCACGATCAGCAGCAGTGCACCCAACGCGGGGAGCAGGGCCAGGATGGACAGCCAGGGAAGAGTCATCATCGTTCTCCGCCTCTCAGCCCAGTCGTCCGAGCACGAGGACCGCGCCGACCACGGCCGTGCCGAGCACCATGGCGAGGGCATAGCTGCGGACGAAGCCGTTCTGGGTGCGGCGCAGCCGGCCCGACAGGGTCGCGATGCCCCCGGCCGTTCCGTTGACGGCACCGTCCACACCACTGCTGTCGAAGGTCACCAGACCCGTGGTCAGCTGCTGACCGGGCCGCATGAACACCGCCTCGTTGAACGCGTCGCCGTACAGGTCGTTGCGACCGGCGAGGACGAACGGCGAACGGGTCGCCGGTGGGGTCGCGGGAATCTCCTTGCGCGGACCGAAGATCAGCACCGCGATCACCACCCCGATGGCCACGATCAGCAGGGTCACCAGGCCCAGCGGGGTGACGTGCAACAGGCTCGGTTGGCTCTCGGTCTGCTCCCCGACGGCCGGGCCGAGCCAGCCGCCGATCCAGTTGTTCAACAGCATGCCTCCGAACAGCGACAGGATGCCGAGGATGATCAGGGGGATCGTCATCACCAGCGGAGACTCGTGCGGATGGACGCCCTCCTGCCAGCGCTTGTGGCCCAGGAAGGTCATCAGCATCAGCCGGGTCATGTAGAACGCGGTGACGCCTGCGCCGATCATCGCCAGGACGCCGATCACGAGATTGTGCTCGAAGGCGACCTCGATGATCGGGTCCTTAGAGTAGTACCCATCGGTGAAGGGAAAGCCGATGATGGCGAGGTAGCCGGCGGCGAAGGTGATGAAGGTGATCGGCATGACACGAGACAGCGCGCCGTAGTGCCGCATGTCCACGTCGTCGTTCATGCCGTGCATGACCGAGCCGGCGCCGAGGAACATGTTCGCCTTGAAGAAGCCGTGGGTGAGCAGGTGGAAGATGGCGAACGGGTAGCCAGCCGGCCCGATGCCGGCCGCCAGCATCATGTAGCCGATCTGCGACATGGTCGATCCCGCGAGGACCTTCTTGATGTCGTCCTTGGCGCAGCCGATCCAGGCGCCGAAGAGCAGCGTCACGGTAGCCACGATGACGACGACCGTGGAGGCGACCTCGGTCTCGGTGAAGATCGCATGACTGCGCACGATCAGATAGACGCCGGCGGTGACCATGGTCGCGGCGTGGATCAGCGCGGAGACCGGTGTCGGACCCTCCATGGCGTCCAGCAACCAGGCCTGCAGCGGAACCTGGGCGGACTTGCCGCAGGCACCCAGCAAGAGCAGCAGCCCCAGCACCGTCGCGGTGGTGGGCCCCGCCTGGGTGATGCCCTTGTCGACGTCGATGAAGGCCGACGACCCGAAGGTGGCCAGCATCACCATGATGGCGATCGACAGGCCCATGTCACCGACCCGGTTGATGACGAAGGCCTTCTTGGCCGCGGTGGCCGCACTGGGCTTGTGCTGCCAGAAGCCGATCAGCAGGTACGAGGCCAGGCCCACGCCTTCCCAGCCGACGAAGAGGATCAGGTAGTTGTCGGCCAGGACCAGCAGCAGCATGGCGGCCACGAACAGGTTGAGGAACGCGAAGAACTTCCGCCGATCCGGATCGTGCGCCATGTAGCCGATCGAGTAGATGTGGATCAGCCCGCCGACCCCGGTGATCAGCAGCACGAAGAGGATGGACAGCTGGTCGATCAGCAACCCCACGTTCACGTCCCAACCACCGGTCGGGATCCACGCGAACAGCTGTACGTCGACCGCACGGTCGGCGACCGGAGCGCCGAGCAGGTTGACGAACAGCAACGCACCGATGACGAAGGACACCCAGGGGGCCAGCGCTCCCAGCAGGTGGCCCCAGGCATCGCCGGCGCGACCGGCCAGGAGCAGGATCGCCGCGCTGACCGCGGGCACGGCGATCAGCAGCCAGGCGTAGTTGAACAGCCCGGTGGGCGCCACCGGCGTGACGACTTCGAGAAGACTCATCCCCGCCTCAGAACTTCAGAAGATTTGCGTCGTCGACCGAGGCCGAGCGTCGGGTCCGGAAGATGGTCACGATGATGGCCAGGCCGATCACGACCTCGGCCGCGGCGACCACCATGACGAAGAACGCGGCGACCTGTCCGTCCAACGCGCCGTGCATCCGCGAGAACGCCACCAACGACAGGTTGGCGGCGTTCAGCATGAGCTCGACGCACATGAACGCCACGATGGCGTTGCGCCGGACCATGAAGCCGATCGTCCCGATGGTGAACAGGATCGCCGACAAGACGATGTAGTACGTCGGGCTCACTGGCCCTCCTCCTGACCGGGCCCGGAAACCGCGGGTCGAGTGCTCCCGATCGTGGTGCCGGCGAACGGCGTCCGGTCGGTCACGTCCTCGTCCTCACCGGCGATCGCGCGCACGGTCTTGCGCACCGGGGAGACCAGTGCGTCGGCGTCGAGGATCTCGCCGCGCGCCTTGAGGGTCGGCGAGACCGACCGCTCCGCGATCGTACCGTCGGGCAGCAGGGCCGGGGTGTCAACCGCGTTGTGCCGGGCGAACACGCCTGGCGTGGGTAGCGGGCCCGGATGCTCGCCGGTCTCGGCGTAGCGCCTCATCCGCTCCTCGACCAGATCGCCTTGGGTCTTCTTCTGGCGCAACCGCTCCCGGTGTGCGAGCACCATCGCCCCGACCGCTGCGGTGATCAAGAGCGCGGACGTGGCCTCGAAGGCGAACACGTACCGGGTGAAGATCATCGCGGCGATGCCCTGGACGTTGCCACCGTAGGTGGAGTTGGCCTCGTTCAGACCGGTCGGCTGCCCGACGATCGCATGGCCGACCGCGAAGACCAGCAGCGCACCGAAGCCGAGGCCGGCGATCACCGCCAGCACCCGCTGCCCCTTGATCGTCTCCACCAGCGAGTCGGCGGTGTCGACGCCGACCAGCATCAGCACGAACAAGAACAGCATCAAGATCGCGCCGGTGTAGACGATGATCTGCACCACGAACAAAAACGGCGCCTGGAGTGCTGCGTACTGCACCGCGAGCGAGATCATCACCGTCGCCAGGCAGAGGGCGCAGTGCACGGCCTTCTTGGCGAACACCAGACCCAAAGCGGCGAGGATCATCACCGGCGCAAGCAGCCAGAAGGCGACCTCGGCCCCGGTGACCAGGGGCATCAGTCCGATCATCGTCTCCCCTTCAGACCTTGGTTGATCTTGCGTGGCTGGTAGTCGCCGGTGTCGGCGGAGCCCTTCGACGGGCTCATCGCCCCGGCCCGCTCGTCCGGCCGGCCGGAGGCCGGCAGCCCGAGGAAGTACGTCTGCTCGTCGTCACCGAGCCGGCGCGGGTGCGGCGGCTGCTCCATCCCCGGCAGCAGCGGCGCAAGCAACTCCGACTTCTCATAGATCAGCTTGGCCCGGCTGTCGTCGGCCAACTCGAACTCGTTGGTCATGGTCAGTGCCCGAGTCGGGCAGGCCTCGATGCACAGTCCGCACAGGATGCACCGCAGATAGTTGATCTGGTAAACGCGGCCGTAGCGCTCGCCCGGGGAGAACCGCGCCTCCTCGGTGTTCTGCGCCCCCTCGACGTAGATCGCGTCGGCCGGGCAGGCCCAGGCGCACAGCTCACAGCCGACGCACTTCTCCAGCCCGTCGGGCCAGCGGTTCAGCTGGTGCCGGCCGTGGAACCGCGGTGCCGTGACCTTCGGCTCGGTCGGGTACTTCTCGGTGAAGGTCTTGCGGAACATCGTCTTGAACGTGACGCCGAAGCCTGCAATCGGATCGAAGATCCCCATCTATGCCACCCCATCGGTGTCGGCTGGTCGCCGGCCCGGGGTGCCGCTCCCGGCCGGTTCGGTCGGTGCGGCGTCGTCAGCCGTGGCCCTGACCACTCCGGCCAGCTCGGGCAGCACCTGGTCCCCGGTCGGCGGCACCGGGTAGCCCCCGGCGAAGGCGTCGAACTCCCCGCTCGGCGCTTCCGGCTCCGGCTCGGCGTCCTTGCCGCCACCGAAGAACGCGACGGCGATCAGCGCCAGCACGACCACGACCGCGCCGATCCGGACCGCCGGGCTGGCGAGCCAGTCCTCGGCGCGGGCGACCTGGAAGGTGGCCACAGCCACGATCCACACCAGCGAGATCGGGATCAGCCAACGCCAGCCGAAGCGCATGAACTGGTCATAGCGCAGCCGCGGCAGCGTGCCGCGCAACCAGATGAAGATGAACAGGAAGAACAGAACCTTCAGCAGGAACCAGACCAGGCCCCAGTAGCCCTGATCGATGCCGGGGATCAGGTTGAATGGGATCGGTGCCCGGTAGCCGCCCAGGAACAGCGTGGTGGCCAGGGCCGAGACCGTGATCATGTTCATGTACTCGGCCATGAAGAACATCGCGAACCGCATCGAGGAGTACTCGGTGTGGAAGCCGCCGACGAGCTCGCCCTCGGCCTCGGGCAGGTCGAACGGCGCCCGGTTGGTCTCACCCACCATGGAGATCAGGTAGATGGCGAACGACGGCAGCAGCGTGACCGCGTACCAGCTCGGTAGCGGGACATTCAGCCCGCCGATCGTCAGGTAGTTGACTTGGGCCTGGGCGGCGACGATCTCCGAGGTGGACAGGGAGTGCGCGTAGAGGAACACCGCCACCAGCGCCAGACCCATGGCGACCTCGTAGCTGATCACCTGGGCACTGGAGCGCAGGGCGCCGAGCAGCGAGTACGTCGAGCCCGAGGACCAGCCGGCGAGCACGATGCCATAGACCCCGATCGAGGCCACCGCCACGATGAACAGCACCGACACCGGCAGGTCGGTGACCTGCAGCGGCGTGGTGATGTCGGTGAACGGAACCCGCACCTCACCGGCCATCGGGATCACCGCGAACGCCGTGATCGCCGGAATGGCCATCACGAACGGCGCCAGCATGAACACGACCTTGTCGGCGGCGGTCGGGGTGAAGTCCTCCTTGAACATGAGCTTCATGCCGTCGGCCAACGACTGCAGGAGGCCGAACGGTCCGTTCATGTTCGGGCCCTTGCGGTGCTGCATCAGGGCCACCACGCGCCGCTCGTACCAGATGGTGAACAGGGTCATCACCAGCAAGACGACGAAGGCGAAGACCGCCTTCAGCAGCACCACCCACCAGGGGGCGGCACCGAAGGCGCTGAGATCCAGCGGGGTCGGGTCCATCAGGCGTTCCTCTCCGCGGCGTCACGGATCGAGTGGTGGCTCTCGGGTTTCAACGTGACCACGTCACCGGCCACCGCAGCCAGGTTGACGGCAAGTCCGTGCCGGGGTGCCCGGCTCGGCGCCCACACCACGCCCACCGGCATGTCGTCGATGAGTTCGACCGGAAGCGTGATCGAACCGCGCTCGGTCCCGATCGATGCGGCCGTCGTGATGCCGGCCGCGGCGGCCGTGGCGGGACCCATCCGGAGCACGGGCCGCCGGGCGGTGGCCATCAGATGGGGCTCACCGGCCATCGCCGAGCTCTCGTCGAGACCCATCCGCCAGGTGGCGAGAATCGCCTGACCTTCGGCGGGGGTGCTCGCGGGCTCCGGCGCCACCGCGGGCGCCGGGGCAGGCCGGCCGTCCCAGATCCCGAGCTCGAGCAGCTCGGCCTTGGCTTGCGCCGCGGTCCGAAAGCCGAGGTCGGCGCCAAGGGCGTCGGCGAGTGCGGCGAGCACCCGGAGATCGCTGAGCTCGGCGGGCCGCGGGATGGCCGCGTCGAAGCTGCGCTCGCGGCCCTCCCAGGTCACAAAGGTGCCGGAGCGCTGCTCCATCAGCGACACGGGCAACACCACGTCAGCCCGCTCGGTGACGGCGCTGGCGCGGGTTTCGAGGCTGACCACGAAGCCCGC
>DASTGF010000490.1:0-2974 GCA_035719255.1 Microlunatus sp.
GGCAAGGTGCGTCGGGTGCCGATCCTGCGAACGTCTTATCGGGGTGCGGACTACCTCGTCGCTTTGGCCGGGGAGTCGCAATGGGTGCGGAATGTCCGCGCCGCCGGCGGCCGGGCGGTCATCCGCCGTCGTAGGGCCCGCAGCGTTCACCTGGAGGAACTCGCCCCGGCGGAGCGGCCGGAGGTCATCGCCGAGTACCTCCGCGCGGGCCGCCGACGCAGCGGCGCCGAGGCGAGCGCGAAGCAGGCACGGTTCTACTTCGGGCTCGATCCCGACCCGTCGATCGACGACATCCGGACCATTGTCGAGAACTACCCGGTGTTCCGCGTCGAGTACCTGCCTCGCCGGGACCGACAACATTCGAAGAACGGGTCGTCAATGAGCTACCTGAAACCGCCGGCGCTCACCCGGCATGTGATCAATCCTGTGGTGTCCAGGCTCCGGACCGGCGGTGTCGCCACCCTCACCATTGTTGGCCGAAACAGCGGACGCCCCCGCACCGTCCCCGTCATCCCCGTCGAGGTGGACGGGATCAGGTACCTGGTGTCGCCCTTCGGCGAATCCGAGTGGGTGCGCAACCTGCGCAAGGCGGGAACCGGCCAGCTGGGCGGCAAGACCAGAACGGAGTCGTTCCGGGCGACCGAGCTGCCGATGACTCGAAGACCACCCATCATCGCCGCCTACCGCAAGAGCGCCCGCCGCGACGTGGACCGATACTTCACTCGACTACCCGATCCCGCCGACCATCCCGTTTTCCAGATCACGCCAACGGCCACTCCACCACAGACGAGCGAGGACGGCTGAAGCGGTCTCGCCGAGCGCAACGACTCGCCGGGTCATCCCCGTACGGCCCATGCCCACGACCCTTGTTGGAGCCCAGCGTGTAGCGGTTGCAGGACGACGGTCGAGAGGGTTCGTGGGGGACGATGTCGAAGACTTCCTTGACCGATCGGCGGGGTGTGCTCCCGCCATGTGTTGCCGACGTGGCCTTGTCGACGCTCAGTCAACCGGCCGCTCACCATGCTCGACGTGTATCGCCAACCTGCGCAGCACCAGCCGGCGGATCAGGGCGCTGAGCGGCCCGACGACTACCCAGTAGGCGGCGAAGCGCCGCCTACTGCGGGGATCGGTGGTGGCCACCCGAGTCTCGGTTGTCACCCACGTCCGGTGAAGGCCGTCGGGGTCCGCGCGGATGGCGAACGCCACCTTCGCATAGCCGGGTGCGGCGAAGGCGGCGAACGACTCCCGGTCAACAATGACGGGGGCCTCATTGCCGATCCTCCAGGGCTGGGTGAGCGTGCCGAATGCGACCTCCTGCGGCCCGTCGGCGAGAGGAATCCATCCTGCCCGTGGCATGTCGGCCAGAGTGAACGGCGGCGGCACCGGCGTCGCACGCCCACCCAGCCGGGCCCGGAGCCGGCCCGGAAGGCTACGAAGGACAAGGAGTGCCCGAACGACCGGGATGCCGGACAGGTCGGTCGGCCCGATGGCCGCTTGGACCGCGTCGACATCCGCGCGCAGCAGACGGGACTGGCGTTCGCGGACGGTGAACTCCGGCAGGTACCGGTCGAGGACGGACTCGGGATAGCGTTCCGCCTCGAGTCTGCGCTTCAACCCGGTCCAGATTTTGCGCTCCATCCGGCGACCGACCGGTGCCACCAAGGGACCCAATGCCCGGAACCATCCCTTGGGGCGTACCTGCCAGTCCCAGACCATGAGCGTGGCGTCAGCATCGGCGGTGAAGGTCAGGGTCCCCCACGTTTCCATCATCGAGCTGGTGGTCAACGAACCGAGCCGGTGGGGCCGGTCGAACTCCGTCAGCTCCACGACCATGTCCCTGCCGCCGTTGCCCATACGCGCACGGAACCTGGTGCCGAGTCCGATGGGCTCGGAGGTCAACAGCTCGACCTCAGACATGGCGGTGTTGAACGAGGGCTCGTTACGCGAATCTGCGACCGTGTCAAAGACTCGCGCCACCGGCGCCCCGATCCAGATACTCCCAGTGACACGGGCCACTGCTTCACGCTACAGCCCATAGAAGCTCTCGAAAGAAGAGGGAGAACTGGGCCGGGGTTAAGGAAGATCGGTAGGAATTGACGCCAAGGGACGAGAAGGCGGACGGCCATCGCTGGGGTGAGGACACATACGTTGTGCGGCTGTGCCCGTTGAGTTCCTGTCTGATGATCAGGCGGCCGCGTATGAACGGTTAGACGGTGACCTCACCCGATCCGAGCTGGACGGGTTCTTCCTGCTGGATCGGACCACCGTGGATCTGATCGGGAACCAGCGCGGGGAGCACCATCGGCTCGGGTTCGGGCTGCAGATCGGAACGGTGCGCTATCTGGGCCACTTCCTGACCGAGAACCCGTCTGAGGTGCCTTGGTCGGCGGTGGCGTACGTTGCCGGGCAGTTGGGCATCACGGACCCCGTCGGTGATCAAGCGGTACTCCGAACGCCTCCCGACGACCTACCAGACTGCCAGGCAGATCCGCGCCGCGTACGGCTTCCGGACTTCGCCGACACCGGAGTGCGTGAGCCGTTGGTGGAGTTCATGGGCGCCCGGGCGTGGATCCACGCCGATAGCTCGGTGGCGCTGTTCGAGCAGCCCAAGGCGTGGCTGCGCCGAGAGCCGGTGCTGCTGCCCGGGACGTTATGAACCGTAGGCTTCGACTACTCATCGGGAGTCGTCCCCTATTCGGTCATGTCGATGCCCGAGTGTCCGCTGACAACCGGCCGAGGTTAGCGCGTGCATTGAGCGTCTGGTTCCCAGGATGGCTCCCGGCCAGCAAAGGCCATCATCAGTACCGAGCATGCCTCCGAGCGTTCTGTCGGTCCTGGTCCAAGCGCGGTTGTCGCACATGAGTGACCGCGCCCCTCGGGGCAGATGCGGGGGCATGGCAGTCTCGGGTGTTGGATTTCCGGCTCGACCGAATGATGGGTGGCAGCAAGAGCCAAAAGGCCCTGTCGGAGTGGG
>DASTGF010000491.1:0-2759 GCA_035719255.1 Microlunatus sp.
CGGGGTCAACGAGCGAAGGGGGTTGAATGAGAGCGGCCATGCTCGGGTCCTTCCGTAACTGCCTATCGGCTGGCGGGACGTGATCCAAAGTTTCATTGCGTATGCGCAACTATAATCGCAATGATTGCGGTGATGCAACCATCAGGGCACACTTCGGCCATGACGCAGATGGACCAAAGGGGTGAGCCGGTGACGGGCAACGAAGAGGAGATCGACGCGATCATGCTCGCGGTCCAGGCACTGGTGGGGGTGGCGGCACAGTCGGTCACGGAGGTCGAGGACCGGGTGACCGTGCCGCAGCTTCGAGTGCTCGTGCTGATAGCGAGCCGCGGGACCATGAACCTCAACGCGTTGGCCGAGACGATGGGCGTGCACCCCTCCAACGCGAGTCGTGCGTGTGACCGGTTGGTGGCGGGCGGTCTGTTGCGCCGAAGGGAGTCATCCTTGGATCGGCGCAACCTGGTGCTGGAGCTGACCGACGACGGACGACAGCTGATCGAGGTCCTCGTCGAGCATCGCCGTGCGGCCATCGCGGAGGTGCTCGAACGGGTGCCTGCGGGTCGCCGGCGCGCGGTGGCCCGTGCGCTGGGCACCTTCGGGTCGGCGGCCGGGGAAGAGTCGGCTGGCCAGGCGTGGAAGCTCGGCTGGCACAGCTGAGCGGAGCGAGACGCTCGCGTAGTCCCCTCGAGGTCTCCGACCGGCGTGGTCCTGCCCGGCCGGCTTGGGTGGAGGCTCAGATGCCTGCGGCGTTGGCGTAGAACTGCTGGTCCTCGCGCCAGCCGCCCATCCCCATGCCGATGTCAGTCACGTCGGCGACGAACTCGATCGCGGTGATCCACTTGACCATCTTGAATCCGAGCTGGGTCTCGACTCGCAGGCGGACAGGGGCGCCGTATTCGATCGGCAACGGTGCTCCGTTCATGTCCAGGGCCAAGATGGTCTGCGGGTCGGTTGCCAGATCGATGGGGATGGTCCCGTAGAAGAACCCATAGCGCCCCTCCCCCTCGGTCAGACCCTTGTCGTCCATGGCGTAGAACACCACGTGTCGTGCCGCCTCCGCCGGTCGGGCCTGAGTGATCAGTCTTTCCAGTGGCACGCCCGCCCACTCGGCCACGGCCGTCCATCCCTGGATGCAGTTGTGTTTGGTGATCTGGTGCTGGTCACCCAGGGCCCGCAGGTCCCGGAGCGAAAGGCTCAGCGGGTGGGCGACCAGGCCGCCGACACTGAGCCGGTAGTCGCGGAAGTCGTCGGCGGCCATGGCCGCATAGTCCTCCCCGGGCGGTGGGTAGCCGTTGACCCGGTGATACGACGAGATGTCCTGCGGGCTGTAAGCCTGGTGCGAGGTGGAGGCGCGGGAAAGGACCTTCTCGAACGGGTCGACCATGAGGCCCAGCAGCCGTTGGGTCCGACGGCGGTAGCGCAGCGAGAACCAGGTGATCACCACATGGAAGACCACGATTCCGAACAGCCCTGACAGACCGACGCCCAGGGCCAGCCGCCGGTTGCCGTCCGGGTTGCCGAGCACGATCGCAGCGAACTCCGCGGGAAGTCCGTGCACCACCACCATGAACACGTGCAGCGTGATGAAGGACCCGAAGGCGCACATTCCCAGGAAGTGCAGGCTGCGGGCCCCCTGCTTGCCGCCGAAAAGTCTGCCGTACCACGGGAAGCGCGCCAGCAGCGAGGGCGACATCGCAGCCCCGGTGGCGATCTGGAACGGCGCCAGCAGGAAGATCACGACGAAGTAGGCCAGCTTCTGGGCCGGCTCGAACGGCTGCCCAGGAATCTTCGGTGGCAGCTCGAACCGCAGATAGGTGCCGATGGAGTTGATCGAGTCCGGCACCAGCGCCCATCGGGTCGGGATCAGGTAGTGCCAGTAGCCGGTCGCGAACACCAGGCCGACGTACACCACACCGGTGAGGATCCAGAACTGGATCGTCATGAAGTGCCAATGCCGACCCAGGCCGAGGTTCTTCCTGCCCGGCAGGGCCACGACCGGCGACCACGACTCCTCCTCGTCCAAAGAGGTCCAGGGCCGGCGCGAGTCGGCGCCGTACATCTTCTTCGACAGCCGGAGCCACTCTCGTCCCGGAGGGCAGTCGTCGTACCAGTACAGCTTCGGGAACGCCGAGAGCACTTCCAGGCCGGAACGGAACAGCAACAGCATCAAGAAGATGTTGAGGAAGTGAAGGACGACCACCCAATACGGGAAGAACGCAGGCACGTAGGCCAACTCCTCTGGACGTGGGACGACGCCGCCCGGAGCGGCTGCGCCGCGGCACGACGTGACGACGCCAATCGCAGCGTAACCGCAATGATTGCGCATACGCAACTAGATATGGCAGGCTGTGGTCCCACCCGACAGGAACGGACCACGATGACTCGCGCCGAACGCGGTGCACACCCCGACCACGGACCCCAGGTCCAGATCATCGAGCTTCGCGAGCGCCTGCTGGCTGGCCGGGGCCCCGGTGCGCCCATGGAGGAGATAGCCGCCAACACGCGCAACCATCCGATGCCCACAGCCCTGCCTGCTCCGGCCGAGGAGCCCATGAGCCCATCAGAGGGCGGGCACGGCTGGGCCGCCGCACTCCTCGGCGCGGCTGTCGCCCTGCTCGCCCACGCGATGGTGACGCGAGCACTCAGCCACCGGCAGCCTGTTCGCTGACCCGTCGGCGGCCAGGCACCAGGCATGACCGCAGAGAGGACGACCAGAGTGTTTGCACCATCAGGACGTCAGTTCCAGATCTCCCTCGGAG
>DASTGF010000492.1:0-12402 GCA_035719255.1 Microlunatus sp.
GGCCCGAGCCCTCTGACGACCTGACAACTCGAGGGGGTTCGAGGGGGTTCGCGGGGGTTCGCCGGGCTCACGGGGCGGCGCCGGTACGGAGCCAGGCGTTGCCGCGGATCCGCCAGAGCAGGGTCAGCATGCGGGCGGTGATGTACCAGCCGTACGCGACCCAGAGCCAGACCAGGCCGGCGTCGCTCCGCTGGACGGCGAGGGCTGCCGGGACGTACGCGATCAGGGCGATCAGGGAGGCCAGCGCGAGGTAGCGGCCGTCGCCTGCGCCGATCAGCACACCGTCGAGGACGAAGACGACGCCGGCGATGGGGGTGGCGAGCGCCATCACGACCAGCACGTTCGGCAGCAGCGCCTGGACGCGGGGATCGGGAGAGAACAGTCCGGCGTACAGCGGACTGGTCAGCGCGATCAGCAGCCCGAACACGATGCCGAAGACCACGCCCCAGCCGATCATCCGCCGCGTCATCGAGCGTCCCAGTCCGATGTTCCCGGCGCCGAGCGCACGGCCGATGATCGCCTGACCGGCGATGGCGATCGCGTCCAGCGCAAAGGCCAGCAAGGTCCAGATCGACACGCTGACCTGATGCGCAGCCAGCGCCACCGCACCGAAGCCGGCGGCGACGACGGTGGTCAGGGTGATGCCGGCCTGCAGGGCCGCCGTCCGGAGCACCAGCCAGACCCCTGTTCGGGCGGCGCCGAGCACGCCAGCCGGGTGGAAGCCGAGTCGGACCCCCGCGTGCCGCATGCCGCGGACCACCACGGTGGCCAGGACGACCGCGGCGGCAACCTGAGCGAGGAGTGTTCCCAGTGCCGAGCCGGCGATGCCGAGACCGAGACCGTAGACCAAGGCCAGATTGAGCCCGATGTTGGTCAGGTTCGTCACGATGACGACGTAGAGCGGGGTTCGGGTGTCCTGGAGCCCCCGCAGGACGCCGGTGCTGGCCAGAGTGAGCAGGACGCCGGGCAGGCCGAACGCCGCGATGCGCAGATAGGCGACCGCCTGGTCGGCGACTGCCGGAGACACGTCGTAGAGGCCCACCACCGGAACCAGCACGGCCTGCAGCAGGGCCGAGAGCCCCACACCGATCAGGACGGCCAGCACCATCCCGTCGAATCCGGTGGCCAGGGCACCGCCGCGGTCACCGGCGCCGAGCCGGCGAGCGACCGAACCGGTGGTGCCGTAGGCCAGGAAGATGCTGAGTCCGATCAGGATCCCCAAGACGTTGGCCGCAATGCCGAGACCGGCCAGCTGATCGGTGCCCAGGTGACCGACGATCGCCGAATCGGCCAACAGCAGGAGCGGCTCGGAGACCAGGGTGGCGAAGGTGGGGACGGCGAGCGCAAAGATCTCCCGGTCGAGGGTGCGGCGGCTGGTCGTCACCCCGCATTGGTATCAGGGCGGCCGACGCCGACCTTGCGACAACTCCAAGACATGGTTGGTCCGCGGCCTTCGGACGTCGGGATGAGGGCGAACTCACAGGGGTTCCACAGGAGACACGCCCGCTGCGCATCGCCAGGCCGAGATGCCGTCGGGGCGACGATGGAAGTCCGTGGAGTCCTGATGGCCCGGTCCTGCCTGGACACTTCCCATCCACGCAGTTCCGCCGCTGCCGGGACTCCACGCTCGACATACACAGCCTGTGGACGGATCTCGGAGTCATCCACAGGTCTATCCCCAGGTGTGGAGAATCACACGGGTGTAGTTCGACGTGCCGACCGGCTCAAGCGGCCAACCGGGCCGATCCGACCGCGGTCCGGACGGCCGCCGAGAGCTGAGCCACCGGCCGGATGAGGAAGGTTGGGGATCGCCAGCACACGTGGCCGTCGGGGCGGATGAGCACCGCCTCGTCGCCGCTGAGTCCGTACACACGGGGGAAGTCCGGCGCGTCGACCGCCACCCCGCTCAGCGGCACGTCGCCCCGAGCGGCGACCTCGTCGGCAACAGGGAGCCATGGGCTGCCCGGCTGCGCGAGCAGGATCAGCCCACGGCCGAAGAGGTCCAGGGTCGATCTGCCGTCGGCAAGCCAGACATGTGGGGCTCGGGAGCCTGGCACCGCCGACGGCCGGTAGGTGGGCGACCGTCCCTCCGAAGGGCTCGGATCGCGGCCAGCTCCGGCCGCGTCGCTGATCACGCTCGAGGAGTAGACGTATCCCATGTCGAGCGTGCGCAGATCGACCGGCGGCAGTGTCCCGCCGCGGGACATCGCCTGCCACAGCTCGAGGACGGTCCCGGTCGTGTGGCGGGCCACCGACCCGCGTTCGACGGCATAGCTCTCCAGCAGGCTCGGACCGCCCCAGCCCGACAAGGAAGCCGCCAGCTTCCAGGCCAGGTTGTGCGCGTCCGCCATCGCAGAGCTGACGCCCGTGCCGCCAGCCGGGGGAACCCGGTGCGCGGCGTCGCCGACCAGGAACACCGGTCCGTCCTGAAGCCGTCGGGCGGTCTGGGCGGCAGCTGTCCAGATGCTGTCGGTGAGCAGCTCGACCTCCACCGGCACTCCGAGCGTCTGCCGCAGCAGCTGCAGTGGATCGTCCGGGACCGGGCCGCGGATCGGGACGTTCAGCACCCACCGATGATCGGGGTGGGTGGCGATCAGGATCCGGTCGGCCAGCTGCACCAGCGCGGGCGGTGTCGTGCCCGTCCACGGCCGCAGGTCGGCGCGGAAGGTCAGGGCGCGCGCGCTGCCGAGATCGCCGGGACCGTCGAGGCTGATCCCCAGTCGCTCGCGGACCCGGCTCCGCCACCCGTCGGCACCGACCAGATAACGCGCGCTCACCCGCTCTGTGCGGCCGCTGCGCTGATTCACCAGCTCGACGGCAACGCCATCGGGACCTTCGTGCAGATCGACGATCTCCGCCGAACGGCGCAGGGCACCGGGCGCCATCGCGCACACCCGCTCGATCAGGACCGACTCGAAGACGTCCTGCGCAATCGCGAGCCCTTCGCAGGGACTGACCTCCACGAAGCTCTCGCCGCCGGTCGGCACCGATGCGGTCACCGGGGTGGACAGGTCGAGACGCACCTCGACCAGCGGTCGGATGGGGAGCTCGCGCTCGCGCATCTGATCCTCCAGACCGAGCTGCCGGAGGATCTCGACGGCCCGCGCATGGACCCCACGCGCCCGCGGTCGCGGCGAGATTCCCGCGTGCTTGTCCACACAGAGAACCTGCACCCCCTCCGACGCGAGGAGCAGGGTCGTGGTCAGACCCGCGGGACCGGCTCCGACCACGAGAACGTCGACGGTGCTCATCGCGGGCCTCCCGAGGCGATAGATGATGTATTGACTATACTGTGAGTGTGTCGAATTTCGCCAGCCCGGGTCCGCGGCGTCGCTACTCGTCCGTCCTCCGGGCCGAACGGGCCGCCGAGACCCGAAGGCGCGTCATCGCCGCCGCGACCGATCTGTTCACGGAGCTCGGATTTGCGGGTACGACGATCGATCGCGTCGCGGCGAGGGCCGGCGTCGGCCGCAAGACCGTGTTCGACGCGGTCGGTGGCAAGGCCGAACTGCTGCGGCGGGCGTACGACGTGGCGATCGTCGGCGACGACGAGCCGGTCCCGCTGGTCGAGCGGGAGGCCGTCCGGGCGCTGATCGCCGAGCCCGACGCGAGCCGCCGGCTGATGGCGTACGCGGAGCTGGTGACCGACATCGATCGCAGGATCGTGGGGGTGTACCGGGCGCTGGACGCCGGTGCCGCGATCGATCCGGAGGCGGCGGCGCTGCATGATCGGCTGGTGCAGCAGCGCCGAACGTCGATGGAGCCGCAGGCCCGGCGAATGCACGACGACGGCGCCCTGCTGCCGGGGATGACGCCGGAGGAGGCCGCCGACCTGCTCTGGCTGTACACCGATCCGCTGGTGTACGACAAGCTCGTCTGCCGGCAGGGATGGACCGATGGGCAGTTCAGTCGCTGGCTCGGACGGACGTTGTGCGCTCAGTTGGTGGGAGCGTGATGGCGCCTCGCATCCGGACATGACGACGGCCCGGAGCGTCGCGCTCCGGGCCGGGTGGACGAGGGCCGTCCGAGGATCACTCCTCGGAAAACACCTCGCGCAGCTTCTGCTCCTGTTCGGCGGAGAGGTTGCTCGCGATCAGCTGGGCGTGCGAGCCGCCGAAAGCATCGGTCACGCGGTCCATGACCGCGTCGGAGCTGAGCAGGAACAGGGCGGACGTTCCGGGCGTGACCTGCTGCTTGACCCGGTTGATGAACCCGTCGTCGATGCCGACGTCGGTCATCGAGCCGGTCAGCGCGCCGACTGCGGCGCCGACTGCGGCACCGAGCAGCGGAACGAAGAAGATCAGGCCGAACAACATGCCCCAGAACGCACCCCCGAGCGCGCCGGCGCCGGCGAGGTTGTTGAGCTGGCGGGTCTTCGGCTTCTTCTTGTCGACGGGCCAGGAGACGATCGCCGCGTCCTGCACGGTGATCAGCTTCTGTGCCTGCAGCGACTTCAGCTGCTCGATCGCCTTCTCGGCGTCGTCGACTCCCGGGAAGGCCCAAGCGGTCAGGGTGGCCATGGGTGTGGTGGTCCTTTCGTCGATTCGGTCGGCCACCACAGTGCCAAAGCGAGGACGACTTTCAGATCACCCGCGGCGGATGAACCTCGGCTATTTCCACAGCGTGGCGATGCCGAACGCTGCAGCCATGCCACCCATCCCGATCAGGATGTTCCAGTTGCCTAGGGCGCTCATGAAGGGGATGCTCTGGCCCGCGATGTAATAGACGACGAGCCAGGCGACGCCGAGCAGGCCGACGGTGATGAAGGTCGGTGGCACCCAGCGGCGACTGCCGGGCTTGACCACCTTCTTGGGCTTGGCCTCCTGGCGTGCCTTGACCTTCTTCTTGTCCTCGGCGGCCTTGCGGCTTTTCGACTCCGGCACCACATTCTCCTCGCGCGTTGAGTAGGTAGCGTAGTCAATGAGCCGGACACCGAGCCATTTCGGCGTGTCGGGAGCCCAAGGACCGTCCCAGGAGAACATCGTGACCGCCGAACTGCCGCCGGCGCCGCCCTCGTGGCGGGGCCGGTTGGCGTACCGGCTCGGGCGAGTGCGACGGGCGCTGCTGCGGGCGCGAGCGGCCCAGCGGTCGCGGGACCGGCGCCGCCGGCCGGTGGGTCGGGTGATCACCGGTCTGGTGTGCTTGCTGGCCGGCCTGATGATCGCCACCAGCGCGTTGAACGCCCGCGGCACGGACCTGCGTCCCGGACGCAATACCGACCTGGTGAGCCTGATCCAGTCGCAGTCGCGCCGCAACGGCGAGCTGAGCCGGCGGCTCACCACCCTGCGCGCCGAGGTCGATGCGCTGTCGGCGGCGAACAACGCGCAGGGTCCGGACCTGGGCCCGCAGCTGACGCGACTCTCCTCCGCAGCGGGGCTGGACCCGGTCGCGGGTCCGGCGGTCACGGTGATCCTCGACGACGCCCCCGCCTCGGTGGCCGCCAATGGGCTCGATCCGGATCTGCTCGTCGTGCACCAGCAGGACATCCAGGCGGTCGTCAACGCGCTGTGGTCCGGCGGTGCGGAGGCGATGACCATCCAGGGACAGCGAGTCATCGCCACCACCGGGGTGAAGTGCGTCGGCAATACCGTGGTATTGCACGGCGTCCCGTACGCGCCGCCGTACGTGATCAGCGCCATCGGAGATCCGGCCCGGTTGCGGACCGCTCTGGACCGCTCGGAGCCGGTCCAGATCTACCGCCAGTACGTCGCCGCCTACGACCTCGGTTACCAGGTGCACGAGCAGGGGCGGGCCGAGTTCCCCGGCTACGACGGCTCGCTCGATCTACGCTGGGCTCACGTCAACGCTGACCCGGGCACGCGCTGACGCCGGCTTCGCTGACCCCGGCTTTCGCTGACCCCGGGCCCTTCTGACCTCGGGCCCCCCGGCCCTCGCAGACCCCGGACGCGCTGCCCCCGGCTCTCGCAGCCCCAGACTCGCTGACCGCGGAAACCTGCCGATGCCGCGCGCGGCATCGGGAAGAATGGGCGCGTGGCGCCGCGGATTCTCGTCATCGACAACTACGACTCGTTCGTCTACAACCTCGTGCAGTACCTCGCCCAGATCGGGGCCGAGGTGGAGGTGTGGCGCAACGACGACCCGCGCTTCGCCGACCCGGATTTCCACCGGGGCTTCGACGGGCTGCTGCTGTCACCCGGTCCCGGTACGCCGGAGGAGGCCGGGGTCTGCATCGAGGTCATCCGCACTTACGCCGGCCGGGTGCCGATCTTCGGGGTGTGCCTCGGACTCCAGTCGATCGGCGTCGCCTACGGTGGTGTGGTCGACCGTGCGCCTGAGCTGCTGCACGGCAAGACCTCGCTGATCCAGCACGAGGGGGTCGGCGTTCTCGCCGGCCTGCCGAACCCGTTCACCGCGACCCGCTACCACTCGCTGGCGATCGAGCCGGACACTCTGCCCGACGAACTCGAGGCGACTGCTCACACGGAGAGCGGGGTGATCATGGCTGTCCGGCACAGGACGCTCCCGGTGGAGGCGGTGCAGTTCCACCCCGAGTCAGTGCTCACCGAGGGCGGCTATCAAATGCTCGCCACCTGGCTGGCCGTGTGCGGCGACGACGATGCACCGGCGCGTGCTGCGGGCCTGGCCCCACTCATGTCGGCTCGCTGAGGGGCCCTCGCACGGTCGTCCCGGGGGTGTTGCTCCGCCGCGCGCCTCGGGCGCGGCCTCAGCTGGTCGGCGTCACCCGGTAAGTGCGCGCGGCGAGACCCGCACCCTCACCGAGCACCCGCAGCGTCCCGCCCTCCGGGTCCCACGCCGTGCCCCAGGGGGCGAGCGCCGTCGGGAAGACCGGCTCGACGGCGACCTCACGCCCGGCGTACGCCGGCAGGTCGAGACCCACCCGAGGGGACGCATCGCCCCGCCGGAAGATCGTCAGCAGCGTGTCCTGGTCGCCGACCAGACCCAGACTGAGCCAGGGTGCATCCCAGCCCGGCAGTCCGGTCGGCCAGACCGGGAACCGCTGCGGGATGGTGCCCCGGATCGCCCGGTAGGCCGCGACCGCGCCGCCCACGAGCTCCTGCTGCGACGGACGCAACCGGTCGAGGAAACCGGACAGATACAGCCGACCGAGCAGGCCGAGGGACAAGACGTATGCGGTCTGCTCGTCGTCCATCTCGATGCTCGGATATGCCCAGCTCCCCGCCTGCTCGGGCAGGATCGTCATCGGCGCCGCGACCGAGATCGGTGCGTACGCCGCCGGGTCCTCCTGATCCGTGGTGGATTGCAGCTGCAGCCGGGACAGCAGAGCGAAGTCCATCCGCATGGCGCCGGACCCGCAGTTCTCGATCACCAGATCGGGATGGCGATCCAGTACACCGTCCAGCCACGCGAGGTGGGCGCGATTGTGGCCGAGCAGCCCGGCCCCGACCGAGTGCGCGTCCCGATCGGTGCCCGGTCCGGGGTTGATGTTGTAGTCCAGTTTGAAGAACCCGATCCCGTGCTCGCCGACGAGCCGGTCCACCACCTCATCGAGGTGGGCTCGAGCCGCGGGATGGCGCAGGTCGAGGTGATACCGGCCCGCTTCCCGGATGCGGACCCCACCCCGGTGGAAGAAGGCGTCGGCCGGAAGCGCGTCGGCCATCGGACTGCGCACGCCGACCACCTCGGGTTCGAGCCACAGACCCGGAACCATGCCGGCGTCGCGGATCGCCTGGATGACCTCGTCGAAGCCGCCGGGGAACCGCGTCGTCGACGGGCGCCACGCACCGACGGCGTCCCACCAACCGCTGGAGTCGTCGTACCACCCAGCGTCGATGCAGAACACCTCGGCGCCCACCCCGGCGGCCTGCCGGATCAGCGGCAGGAGCGTGGCCGTGGTCGGATCGCCCATCAGGGTGTTCATATAGTCGTTGTAGATCAGCGTCGGCACGGTGTTGTCGCGGTGCGGCCGTCTGGCCGTTCGCCGGTGAGCGGTCAGCGCCCGGATGACACCGTTGCGGTCTGCACCGGCAGCCACCGTGACGGGGACCGACACGAACTGCTCGCCGGGCGCGAGCACCTCGCACCATCCGTGATCGGCATCGGTCGGCCCGCTCAGCGTGAGCTGGAGGCCGCTGCCCAGGTCGGCGATCTCGGTCCGCCATGCCCCGTTGTGCTCCACCTGCCAGCCGAGCGCCCAGCCGATCGCCTCGGACTCCACCACCCCCACCGGCAGGGCGTCGGCGGTGGACCAGGAGCCGGTCGACACCCAGCGCTCCGCGCGTTTGGCCGCCGCGCCGCGCGGCAGGTGAAGATCGGGCAGCAGGTCGGCGATGGGCTCGCGACGCCACCGGCTCTCGCCCATCCAGTCGCCGCGGGCGTGCCATACGTGGAGATCGGTTCGGTGGGTGGCCGAGCCCGCGGTCCGGGCGCTGATCGGGAGGTTGAGAGAGGGCACGGCGCTGAGAACCAGGCAGTCGCGGCCGGTGTTGCGTACCGTCACGACGGCCCCCAGAGTGTTCGCCGCCCGGCTGGTCAGCCGGAGCGTCACGGCCAGGGCCCCGACGGGATCGGCGAGCTCGACCTCCCATCCGTGCGGGCACCGGGTGTGCCCGGTGTAGCGCAGCCGGGCGCCCAGCACGGTGCCACTGAGGCGCTGGGTCGGGAGGTCGTGGCCGTACGCCGGCGACATCACCTCGACCAGCGGGACTGCGGGACCGTCGAACGCCGCCTCGCCTGCGTCGGTCACGATGCCGATCAGGCAGGGCGGGCGGTCCCCGCCGACGGCGAGCTGGGCCTCGATGCCCTCGTACGTCAACCGCACGGTCTCCACGCGCACCCCTCTTCACGGCTCAGCCGTTCCATCCGACCACACCGAATCTCAGCGAACGCCGCGTGGTCGGAACTGAACGCTGATCCTGGGTCCCACCGGCCTTGCTGTCTTGGGCACCGCATGCTCCCAGGTGCGCTGGCAGCTGCCGCCCATGACGATCAGATCGCCCGGACCCAGTTGCTTGCGGATGGTGACGCCGCCACCGCGGGGTCGCAGCATCAGTGAACGGGTCGCGCCGAGGGACACGATGGCGACCATGGTGTCCTCGCTCCGGCCGCGACCGATGGTGTCTCCGTGCCACGCCACGGAGTCGCGGCCGTCGCGGTACAGGCAGAGACCGGCGGTGCGAAACGCCTCGCCGAGCTCGCTGCGGTAGTGCCGACTCAAGTCCTCGCGGGCGGCGGCGAGGCTCGGATGGGGCAGCGGATCGGCCTCGTCGTAGAAGCTGAGCAGTCGCGGGACGTCGACGACCCGCTCGTACATCTGGCGTTGCTCGGCGCGCCACGGCACGGTCTCGACCAGATGGTCGAACAGCCGCTCGGCGCCGGCGAACCACCCGGGCAGCAGATCGATCCAGGCGCCTCGGCCCAGCTCCTCGCGGACCACCGATGCCAGCGGACGCACGGCGATCGCGTCATCGAGATCGAACAACGAGCGTTGAAGTGTCGTCGGCATGGCTCGACCATACCATCAATAGAACACAGATTCGATAGCCGCATCACCCCGTGGTCGGGCGCGAATGTGTGGGCGCGAATGTGTGGGCGCGAATGCTCGGGCGCGCACCCGGGCCGGGCGAGCGGGTGCGCCGGGTGCGGGCCGAGGGTCAGCTGTTGCCGTTGCCCGGCGTGGGGGTGCCCCCCGGGTTGGCCGGCGGTGTCGGGCCTTGACTCGGCGGTCCGGCGGCGACGGTGAGCGTGATCGTCGACCCGCGGCTGGCGCTGGAGCCGGCGGCCGGATTCTGAGCCATCACCAGGTCGGGCGCGACGTCGGTGGTCTGCTGGTCGACCCGCTTCACCTTGAATCCGGCGGCCTCCGCCTCCTGCTTGGCCGCGTCGTACAGCCGCTCGGTGAGGTTGGGCACTTCGGACTTGCCGGTGGCGTAGGTCAGGGTGATGTCGGTGTCCAGCGCGACGTTGGATCCTTCGGTGGGGCTCACCGACAGCACCTCGTTGGCCTTGTCGTTGGCCGACTCGCTGGTCGCCGCCTTCTTGGTGATGTTGTTGAAGCCCGCCGACGCCAGAGCGTCCTCCGCGTCGTTGACGTTCATCCCCACGAGGTTGTCGGGGATCTGAGCCATCTTCGGACCTTGGTTGACCGTGATGGTGACCGAGCTGCCCTGAGCGACCTGCGCGCCCGAGACAGGATCCTGCCCGGTCACGGTGCCTTTGGTGTTGGCGTTGCCGTTGGTCTTCTTGACGATCACCTTGAGCCCGCGCTCGGTGAGCTGGGCGGTCGCCTGCTGTTCGGTGTAGGTCAGCACGTTCGGTACCTGGACCATGGTCACCGGGGGCTCGCGGTTCATCCAGGCGTAGATGCCCCACGCGCCCAGACCGATCACCAGCAGACCAACGACGACAAGCAGCGCGATCCGGCCGCCTCGGCCCTTCTTCTCCTCCTCCTCGGGTTCCTCGTGCAGGATCGGCGGCGGAGCGACGACCCGGGTCGGAGTGGATGCCTCGGATACCCGTGGAACGACGGCGGTCGCCTGCTGACCCACCAGCACCCGGCCGATGTCGGCCTTCATGTCGCGCGCGGTCTGGTAACGGTCGACCGGGGACTTGGCCAGCGCCTTGAGGGTGATGGCGTCGATGTCGGGGCTGATCGAGGGGTCGAAGGTGCTCGGCGGTACCGGGGTCTCCCGGACGTGCTGGTAGGCCACGCTCACCGGGGAGTCGCCGATGAACGGTGGGCGGCCGACGAGCAGCTCGAACATCAGGCAGCCGGCGGAGTAGATGTCGCTGCGGGCGTCGACCGTCTCACCGCGGGCCTGCTCAGGCGACAGGTACTGCGCGGTGCCGATCACGGCGGCGGTCTGGGTCATGGTGGCCGACGTGTCCGCAACCGCCCGGGCGATGCCGAAGTCCATCACCTTGACCCCGCCGGTCGGAGTGAGCATGACGTTGGCGGGTTTGATGTCGCGGTGCACGATGCCGGCCTTGTGGCTGTAGCTCAGCGCGTCGAGGACGCCCTGCATCAGCTCCAGCGCCCGCTCGGGCAGGATCTTGCGCCCGTCGCGGAGCACGTCGCGCAGCGTCGGGCCCTCCACCAGCTCCATCACGATGTAGGGAATCGAGACGCCGGTCACCGCGTCCGGTTCCTCGCCGGTGTCGTAGACCGCGACGATCGTCGGGTGGTTCAGACCGGCTGCGGACTGCGCCTCGCGTCGAAAGCGGGCCTGGAAGGTGGGATCGGTGGCCAGGTCGGCGCGCAGCATCTTGACCGCGACCGGACGGCCCAGCCGCGAGTCGACGGCCCGCCAGACCTCGGCCATCCCTCCGCGTCCCAGGACGTCGCCCAACTCGTAACGCCCGCCAACCAACCTCGGCTCGCCAGTCATCGGTGCGATCCTTCCCGGTCTCCAGATGCTTGTCGAGTCGGGGTCCCGCTCGCCGCTGTCACAGCGCCGCCTCCATCACCTTGCGAGCGATGGGTGCGGCCAGTCGCCCTCCGGCGATGTCACTGCGCGGGATGTCGGCGTCCTCCACAATCACCGCAACGGCGATCTGCGGGTCGTTGGCCGGCGCGAAGGAGGTGAACCAGGCGAACGGCTTGCGTTTCGGGTCGGATTGCGCGGTGCCGGTCTTTCCGCCGACCTCGATCCCGGGGATCTTGGCGTTGGCACCGGTGCCGCTGTCGACCACGGTGACCATCATCCCCTGCAGCTTCCGTGCGTTCTCCGCACTCATGGCCCGGGACAGCACCTTGGGCTTCGTCGTCTGCAGCGGCTTGAGGTCGGGACCCTGCACCATCGAGACGATGTACGGGTCCATCACCACCCCGTCGTTGGCGATGCCGGCCGACACCATGGCCATCTGCAGCGGGCTGGCCGCAACATCGAACTGGCCGATCGAGGCCAGCGCGAGCTGGGCCTTGTCCATGTTGTCGGGGAAGACACTGGCCACCCCGGCGAGGTCGGACAGATGACGCTGGTTGAAGCCGAACTTGTCGGCCTGCTCCTTGAGCTTGTCCTGGCCGAGTTCGAGGCCGACCGAGGCGAACGCGGTGTTGCAGGAGACGCGCAGCGCCTGGGTCAGGGTGACTTCCGCGCCACCACAGTTGGTGCTGTTCGGCAGGTCGGTGGTCGTCCCGGGCAGGCGGAGCGGGTTGGGGGCGGGGACCTTGGTGTCGGGCTCCATCCCGTCCTCGAGGGCTGCGGCGGTGGTGACGAGCTTGAAGGTCGAGCCAGGGGGATAGATCTCGCGCGCAGCTCGGTTGCTGAGCGGCTTGGCGGGGTCCTTCAGCAGGTCGTTGTAGTAGGCGCGGGCCGCTTCGATGTCGTGGCTGGCCACCTTGTTCGGGTCATACGTCGGGCTGGTGGCCATCGCCAGGATCGCCCCGGTCTTCGGGTTGAGGGCGACGACGGCACCCTTCTGGTTGCCGAGCCCCTCGACGGCGGCGCGTTGCACGTCGGG